>JAIOPE010000014.1 GCA_021414065.1 Planctomycetota bacterium | reverse complement strand
GCGCCGCTTCAATGGAGCCGCCGTCTTGCGACGGCGGAGAGCGCCCCACGATCGTCTCTCACATGGAGATGTCCCCGCTTCAATGGAGCCGCCGTCTTGCGACGGCGGAGAGTCGGCGTCGATGCTCTCGGCGACACCCTTCGCGGAGTTGCTTCAATGGAGCCGCCGTCTTGCGACGGCGGAGAGGACGATCGCCCCCCGGATGTTGGCGGCGGTCCCGGCGCTTCAATGGAGCCGCCGTCTTGCGACGGCGGAGAGTCTCGTCGTCCGAGACTTCGGACGCGCTCAGTCGGTGGCGCTTCAATGGAGCCGCCGTCTTGCGACGGCGGAGAGTCGGCGCGACCTCGCCGGGCTCGCTCCTCATCGAGCTTCAATGGAGCCGCCGTCTTGCGACGGCGGAGAGGGCCGATGCGGTGCTCTCTGGTCTCAGGGATGTATGCTTCAATGGAGCCGCCGTCTTGCGACGGCGGAGAGTAGGACACGGCGATGTGCTCCATGCTCGCGTCCGGGCTTCAATGGAGCCGCCGTCTTGCGACGGCGGAGAGCCGCAACTCGCCCGCGCCGGTCTCTGGGGCGCCAAGCGCCCGCTTCAATGGAGCCGCCGTCTTGCGACGGCGGAGAGCACGCGCCGCCCGAAGACGCTCATCCGCATGGCGCCGCTTCAATGGAGCCGCCGTCTTGCGACGGCGGAGAGACGCGAATGAGCATTTCAGCTTTTCCTTCCGAGACGGCTTCAATGGAGCCGCCGTCTTGCGACGGCGGAGAGGCGAGTTACCGGACCGACGTCGAGCGTCTCCGGGAACTCGCTTCAATGGAGCCGCCGTCTTGCGACGGCGGAGAGGCCGCGAAGGAAACCGCTCGCGTGAAGGCCATGAAGCTTCAATGGAGCCGCCGTCTTGCGACGGCGGAGAGGAGCGCCGCGGCCACGATCGCGGACAGCGAGTCCACGGGGCTTCAATGGAGCCGCCGTCTTGCGACGGCGGAGAGGGTCTCGATCGGCGACGGGAAGTTCCTCGGGTTCCGTCCGCTTCAATGGAGCCGCCGTCTTGCGACGGCGGAGAGCACGCCGGTCACCATCAGCGTGTCGGCGCGTTGCTGGAGGCTTCAATGGAGCCGCCGTCTTGCGACGGCGGAGAGGAAGAGGAGGAGCAGCACGGGCTACACCTTGCTCTTGCTTCAATGGAGCCGCCGTCTTGCGACGGCGGAGAGGGTGCGTCTCGCAAACTACCGTCTGGTCACGGGATGCGCACGCCTTTGCGAGCGGTGCTGATCGGGCGTAGCCCGTTCGCTCCGTTCGCGTGTGGATGTGACGTAAGGTCTTGCATGGACGATCGTTGGAAGTGCGAGCGGTCAGGCTGGCGGAGGGGTGTCCGTCACCGCTCGCCGGGATGCCGTGAGCCTGACGTGCGTCGTTGGCTGTCGTTGGTTGTCAAGGAACGGCGTGCTTCTCGGCGGTTCCAGTCTACGGGCGCATCGGACGACGGTCGCGGTGCGGGTGTCGGCCGATCCGGTTGTGTCAGCCGAGGACCGCGCGGGTCGGGCCGCCGTGCCGCCGCTGACCACGCTGGGCCGCAGCGATCTCGCGTGAGCCGTCGTGGGCCTGTCACGGTGACAGGCGGCGGGCCGCCGGTCGCGGGGTGCTGTCAGCGTGGCACGTCGCAGCGGCGGTTCGTAGCGGGGGCGAGCCTGGGGTGAGGCTGGCGCGGGCGGGAATCGAGCCTGGGCGAAGGGGCGGATGGGGCTCCGGCGGGGGCGGCGGGCGGGGCGCGACTTCGGCACGGAGGCTGCGACAGGGGGAACAGACGGATTCCCGAGCCGGGGCACGCCCCGGTTCGACGCTCCTGAGTTGTCGGCACCCGCGAACGGGTCGCTGGACGGCTCGCAGCGGGGAGACGTCCAGCGGAACCTCGACAGGGACTTTCGACAGCGACTTCCAGGAGACGACCGAGATGGCCAAGCAGATTGCCTTCGACTCTGAGGCGCGGAACGCGCTCGCGATCGGCGTTTCGAACCTGGCGCGCGCAGTCAGCGCCACGCTCGGGCCCCGCGGCCGGAACGCCATGCTCGACAAGGGCTGGGGCGCTCCCACCGTCACCAAGGACGGTGTGTCCGTGGCGGAAGAGATCGAGTTCGCCGACCCGTACCAGAACATGGGCGCTCGTCTCATCCGCGAAGTCGCGAGCAAGACGTCCGACGTCGCCGGCGACGGAACGACGACCGCGACCGTGCTCGCCGACGCGATCTACCGCGAAGGCGTGAAGCACGTCGTCGCGGGCGCGAACCCGGTGGACGTCCAGCGCGGACTGACGCACGCCTGCGGGCTGGTCGTCGCGAAGCTCGCGAAGATCTCGAAGGACGTGAAGGACAAGAAGGAGATCGCCCAGGTCGCGACGATCTCGGCGAACGGCGACAAGGAGATCGGCAAGATCATCGCCGACGCTCTTGAGAAGGTCGGCAAGGACGGCGTGGTCACGGTCGAAGAGGGCAAGTCGCTCGAGACCGAGGTCGTCGTCGTCGAAGGCATGCAGTTCGACCGCGGCTACCTCTCGCCCCACTTCGTCACCGACGCCGACCGCATGGAGGTCGTGCTCGAGAACCCGCTGATCCTCGTCCACGAGGACAAGATCTCGGCGGTCACGAAGCTCGTGCCCCTGCTCGAAGCGGTGATGAAGTCGAACCGTCCGCTCCTGATCATCGCCGAGGACGTGGACGGCGAGGCCCTCGCGACGCTCGTCGTGAACAAGCTCCGCGGCGGGCTGCGCGTCTGCGCAGTCAAGGCGCCGGGCTACGGTGACCGCCGCAAGGCGATGCTCGGCGACGTCGGCGCGCTGATCGGCGCGAAGCCGGTCATGAAGGACGAGGGCACGGACCTCGAGAAGACGACGCTGGCGGACCTGGGCACCTGCCGCAAGGTGGTCATCGACGGCGAGAAGACGCTCGTGGTCGAAGGCGCCGGCAAGGCCGCGGCTGTCCAGTCGCGCATCCTCCAGATCCGTCGCGAGATGGACGTCACGACGTCCGACTACGACAAGGAGAAGCTCCAGGAGCGTCTCGCGAAGCTCGCGGGCGGCGTGGCCGAGATCAAGGTCGGCGCTGCAACCGAGACTGAGATGAAGGAGAAGAAGGCGCGTGTTGAGGACGCGCTCCACGCGACGCGCGCGGCCTACGAGGAAGGCATCGTCCCCGGCGGCGGCGTGGCGCTCATCCGCGCTTCGTCGGCGCTCGACAACGTGACCCTCGAAGGCGACCGCCAGGCAGGCGTTGACATCCTTCGCCGCGCGCTGGAACTGCCCTGCCGGACGATCGCGCAGAACGCAGGCTTCGACGGCTCCGTCGTCGTCCGCAAGGTGCGCCAGGCCAAGGGCAGTCACGGCTTCGACGCCGATCGCGCCGCCTACGGCGACATGATCGAGGCGGGCATTATCGACCCGACGAAGGTCACCCGCACCGCGCTCGAGAACGCTGTCTCGGTGGCGGGCATCCTGCTCACGACCGATTGCCTCATCGCGACGGCTCCCGAGAAGGACGAGCCCGCCGGCGACGAGCCCTCCGAAGACATGGAGTAGTCCCCGCGCTCTGCGCAGTTTCCCGCCGCTTCCCCGAACCTTCCATCGAACGAACGACGACAGAGGAGAACTGACGTGGCACTCAAGCTGAAGCCCCTGAACGACCGTGTGGTGGTGACGCCGATCGAGGCGGAGACGAAGACCAAGGGTGGTCTGATCCTCCCCGACGCGGCGCGCGAGAAGCCCAACAAGGGCAAGGTCCTCGCGGCGGGCCCGGGCCGCCTCGGCGCCGACAACAAGCGTCTCGGCGTGGCCGTGAAGGCGGGCGACGTCGTCCTCTACGGCAAGTACGCCGGGACCGAGATCAAGGTGGACGGCACCGAGCTGAAGATCCTCCGCGAAGAGGACATCCTCGGGATCGAAGAGTAGTCCGTACGTTGCGCGACTCGGGCCGACCTCGTCGGGAACGCCGCTGCGTGTGCCGCCTCGCGTTCTCTTCAGTCCGGCCCGGCCGCTCTGCTCCGCGGACGTACGTCGCGAGACGCAGCGTTCCCTGAGCCTCCCCCCCACACACCCACGAACGACTTCGAGGAGATCACGATGGCCAAGCAGCTCATGTTCGACGACGCGGCATGGAGGAAGGTTCACTCCGGCGTGCAGAAGCTCGCGACCGCGGTGAAGGTCACGCTCGGACCCGCCGGCCGCGTGGTGATCCTCGACAAGAAGTGGGGCAGCCCCGGCGTCACGAAGGACGGTGTCACCGTCTCGAAGGAAGTCGAGCTCGAGGACCCCTTCGAGAACATGGGCGCGAAGCTCGTGAACGAAGTCGCCAGCAAGACGTCCGACGTCGCGGGCGACGGCACGACGACCGCCACGGTGCTCGCGGAGGCGATCTTCGGCGAGGGCGTGAAGGCGCTCGCGGCGAAGGCCGATCCGATGGCGCTGAAGCGCGGCCTCGACAAGTGCTGCGAGGCGCTCGTCGCCGAGATCGACAAGCAGTCGCGCCCCGTCCGCACCGAGGAGGAGATCGCGCAGGTCGCGACCATCTCCGCCAATCAGGACGAGGAGCTCGGCAAGCTCGTCGCGTCGGCCGTGCAGAAGGTCGGCAAGGACGGCGTGATCACGGTCGAAGAGGCGAAGAGCCTCGAGACGAAGCTTGAGCTCGTGGACGGCATGGCGTTCGACAAGGGCTTCATCTCGCCGTACTTCGTGAACAAGCCCGAGAAGATGATGTGCGTGCTGGAGAACGCTCGCATCCTCATCTACGAGAAGAAGATCGGCACGCTCCGCGAACTGATCCCGATCCTCGAAGGCGCCCACCGCGCAGGGGCACCGCTCCTGATCATCGCGGAGGACATCGAGAACGAGGCACTCGCGGCGCTGGTCGTGAACCGCCTCCGCGGCATCCTGAACGTCTGCGCCGTGAAGGCGCCTGGCTTCGGTGACCGTCGCAAGGCCATGCTCGGCGACATCGCCACGCTGACCGGCGCGGAGTTCATCTCGGCCGACATCGGGACCAAGCTCGAAGACGTCACGTTCGAGCACCTCGGTACGGCGAAGCGCATCGAGATCACGAAGGACTCGACGACGATCATCGAGGGCGCGGGTTCGAAGGCTGCGATCTCCGATCGCATCGCTCAGATCCGGCGTCAGATGGACCTCACGACGTCCGACTACGACAAGGAGAAGCTCCAGGAGCGCCTGGCGAAGCTCGCGGGCGGCGTGGCGATCCTGAAGGTCGGCGCGGCCACCGAGGCGGAGAGCAAGGAGAAGAAGGCGCGCGTCGAGGACGCAGTCCACGCGACCCGCGCCGCCACCGACGAGGGCGTCGTTCCGGGCGGCGGCGTCGCGCTGCTGCGCGCGTCGCTCTGCCTCGAGGACCTGAAGGGCAAGCTCCGCGGCGACGAGAAGTTCGCCGTCGGCATCCTGACGCGCGCTCTGCAGGAGCCCGCCCGCGCCATCGCCACGAACGCCGGTGAAGACGGTGCTGTGGTGGTGGACGAGATCCTCACCGCCGACAAGGCGCACTGGGGCTACGACGCGCGGCGCAAGGTGTTCTGCGACATGGTGAAGGCCGGCATCGTGGACCCCGCGAAGGTCACGAAGTCCGCGCTGCTCCACGCCGTCAGCGTCTCAGGCACCATGCTCACGACGCGCGTGATGGTGACCGAGCTGAAGGACAAGGACCGCAAGAAGGCGATCGCCGGAGCGGTCGCCTAGCAGCCTGTCGGTGAATTGGAAGCTCACGGGCCGGTCCCGCCTCACGGGGGGACCGGCCCACGGTCCCTGAAGGACGGTGCCGATTGGCTGGGAAGCGCGACTACTACGAAGTGCTGGGCGTCGCGAAGGGCGCGCCCGCCGACGACATCAAGAAGTCGTACCGAAAGCTCGCGCTCAAGTTCCACCCCGACCGAAACCCGGGCGACAAGTCCGCCGAGGAGTCGTTCAAGGAAGTGGCCGAGGCGTACGAGGTCCTCTCGGACGACCAGAAGCGTCAGCGCTACGACCAGTACGGCCACGCGGCGACGCAGGGCGCGAGCGTCGCCGGCGCCGGCGCGGGCGGCGCGCACGACCCGTTCGACATCTTCGAGCAGGTGTTCGGCGGCCGGGGCGGCGCGATCTTCGACGAGTTCTTCGGCGGCGGCGGTCGCCAGGGGAACGCAAGGCGGGGGAGCCACCTCCGTGTGGACGTCACGCTGACGTTCGCTGAGATGGCGAAGGGCGCGAAGAAGACGATCTCGCTCCGGCGGCACGAGACCTGCACCGCGTGTACCGGGTCCGGCGCGAAGCCCGGGACGTCGCGCAAGCCGTGTCAGCAGTGCGGTGGACTCGGCCAGGTGCGGCAGGTTGCGTTCGGGTTCATGCAGGTCGCATCCACGTGCCCTCGCTGTCGCGGCGAGGGATCGTCGGTCGAGCATCCGTGCGGCACCTGCCGAGGGTCCGGCCGCGAGGTGAAGAAGCGCGAGATCGACGTGCAGTTCCCCGCGGGCATCGACGACGGCACGCAGATGCGTCTTCAGGGCCAGGGCGAGGGCGGCGCAATGGGCGGTCCCGCCGGCGACCTGTTCGTCGTCGTCCGGGTCGAGCCCCACGCGCTCTTCCGTCGTGAGGAGGACGACCTGCACATCAACGTGCCGGTCTCGTTCTCCGACCTCGCGCTCGGCGCGGTCGTCGAGATCCCGACCCTCGAAGGTCCGGAGAAGGCGAAGATCCGCGCCGGCACGCAGAACAATGAGCAGTTGCGGCTTCGGGACCGCGGACTTCCGAATGTCCACGACGGCCGCCGCGGCGACCTCGTGGTGACGGTGGAGGTCGAGGTCCCGAAGAAGCTGAGTTCGAGGCAGGAGGAACTCCTCAAGGAGTTCCGCGACATCGAAGAGAAGCACCCCGGTCCGAAGCGCAAGAGCTTCCTCGACCGGCTTTCGGACTTGTTCAAGCGATGACTGACGACACGAAGCCCGTTCCCCCCGACGACGCCGGCGAGGCAGTTCCGCCGCAGGACGACGGCGTCCCCGAGAGCCTCTACACGTCGAGCGACGTCGCGGAGCTGCTCGCGAAGAAGGAAGCCGAGTTGCAGGACCGGTACGTCCGCCTTGCAGCCGAGTACCAGAACCACCGGCGGCGCGTCGAACGTGAGCGCGAGCAGTGGACCGACGAGGCGCTCGAGCGATTCTCGAAGGACCTGCTGCCCGTACTCGACAGTTTCGAGCGCGCTCTCGCGTCGCGCGCGACTGATCCCGCCGCAGCGGTCTCGGGGCTCGAGGCGGTCGATCGGCAGTTCCGCGGCGTGCTTGAGCGCAACGGCATGACGGTCATCGATCCCGCCGGCGCGCCGTTCGATCCGAAGTTCCACGAGGCGATCATGCGCAGCGCGGTGGCCGACAAGGCGCCGGGCACGGTGCTCGCCGTCTTCGAGAAGGGGTGGGTCATGCGGAGTCGGTTGCTCCGCGCCGCGCGCGTGCAGGTCGCCGTCGCGCCCGGCCAGGCCTGAAGACGATGCCGACCTACGAGTACGTCTGCGACGCATGTGAGCACGAGTTCGAGTTGCTCCAGCGGATGAGCGACCCTGCCGTTCGCAAGTGTCCGAAGTGCAAGAAACTGAAGGTGCGCCGCATCATCAGCGGTGGCGCCGGAGTGATCTTCAAGGGCTCGGGCTTCTACGAGACGGACTACAAGCAGAAGCGCGGCGGTTCCAGCACGGGCTCGCGACGCGACGAGAGCGGTTCGTCGTCCGAGTCGAAGTCGGAAACGAAGAGCGCCGACGCGGGAGCGGCCAAGGCAGACACGAAGTCGGAGCCCGCGTCGAAGCCGGAGCCGAAGACTGAATCTCGGAGCGAGTCGAAAGGCGACGCGAAGCCGTCCACGGGCGGATCGAAGGGCGCGGCGAAGAAGAGGGACTCCTGAGTACCGTGCGCATTCCGTGTCGCGCATGCGGCAAGCGGGTCGAGACCCGCGAAGACGTGCCGCTCCCACCCTACTTCCCGTTCTGCTCCGAGCGCTGCCGTCTCGTGGACCTCGGCAAGTGGTTCAACGAGGAGTTCCGCGTTGGGCGAGCGGTTGAACCGAAGGACCTGGGCGCCGACCCGGACGAGGGTCTGCGCAGCGACTGACGCGCGTCGCCCGGGCAGCGCCGCGCGTGCCGACGGGGCACGCCGCGTGACCAAGCGTGTCCGTTGTTCTCGAACGTCCGCCTACTTCTTGCGCGCCTCGGAAACCAGGTACGGGGTGCCGGAGACGACCTTGTCGAACACGCGCTTCGCCTGCGCGCGTTGCTGCACGCTGATGAGACCCTCGTCGTACGCCCGTTGGGCCGCATGCTGGAACCGCTGCCGCATCTCTTTGCGGCTGTGACCGAACAGTTCCAGGATCTCGCCGGAGGTCTGGCACTCCACGTCGAGCGGCGTGACGATCGCTTCACCCGCGCCGTCGGCCACGACGTTTGCTTCCCGAGTCTCTCCGAGCAGGTTGTGGAAGTCGCCCATGACGTCCTGGTACGCGCCCAGGAGGAACGCGCCGAGCAGGTACGGCTCGCCGCGGAGTTTGTGCAGCTTGAGCGCGTCCTGGTCCTCTCGCACGTCGCCGAACTTGTCGATCTTGCCGTCGCTGTCGCAGGTGATGTCCACGAGCGTGGTCCACACGTCGGGCTTCTCGTCGAGGCGGTGGATCGGCGCGATCGGGAAGAGTTGTCCGAGCGCCCAGAGGTCGGGCATCGACTGGAAGATCGACATGTTGCAGACGTACTTCGAGGCGGTGTCCTTCTCGAGGTCCTCGATCTCCTCCGGCACGCGGCGGCCGGACACCTTCGCGTAGTAGACGACGTCCGACAGGATCTGGCGGGCGGTGGCCTCGCCGATCGCGCGTTCTTCGAGCGTCAGCTTGCCGATGTTGAACAGCATGTGCATCTCGTCGATGCGCTGCAGCACGTCGTGGTAGCACTCCATGAACGTCTTCGGGCCGATCTCGCGGCGGGTCTCGTCGAGTTCGACGATGCAGCGGGACGGGTCGTCGGGGAGGTCCGGCAGCGAGACCTCGGACTGGATCGTCTGCTGCTGCTCGACGGTGAAGACCGTCATGCTGTGGTACGCGGAGACCGCGCGGCCGCTCTCGCTCACGATGTCGGGCACGGGGACGTCCGCTTCGTCGCAGACCTCCTTGATCGTGTAGACGACGTCGTTCGTGTACTCGCGGAGGGAGTAGTTCACGCTGGAGTCGGACGCCGTGCGGCTTCCGTCGTAGTCCACGCCGAGACCGCCGCCGACGTCGAGGTACGCGACCGCCACGCCGCGCCGGTGCAGCGCCGTGTAGAACCGCACGCCCTCGCGGACGCCCTGCTTGATGCGGCGCACGTCGGTGATCTGACTGCCGATGTGGAAGTGGAGCAGCCGGATCGAGTCTTCGTAGCCGCGCTCGCGGCAGATGCGCACGACTTCGAGGATCTCAGCGGTGTTCAGGCCGAACTTCGACGCCGCACCGCCCGACTTCTCCCACTTGCCGGTGCCGCGTGCGGCCACCTTCAGGCGGAGTCCGAGGTTCGGCTTCACGCCGAGGCGCTTCGCCACGCGCAGGATGAGATCGAGTTCGTAGAACTTCTCGATGATGAGGACGACCTCGTACCCGATGGTCGTCGCGGTGAGCGCCAGTTCGACGTAGGCCTCGTCTTTATAACCATTGCAGATGACGAGCGATCCCGGCTTCAGGCCCGCGGAGACGGCGAGCGCGAGCTCGGGCTTCGTTCCCGCCTCGAGACCGTAACCCCACGGCTTCCCGGAGCGCACGAGCTCCGTGAGGAACGGCTCCATCTGGTTGACCTTGATCGGGAACACGCCGCGGTACGCGCCGTCGTACTCGAACTCGGAGATCGAGGCGTGGAAGGCCTCGTGCAACCGACGGACCTGCGTGGCGACGATCTGAGGGAATCGCAGCAGCACGGGCGGGTGTTGGCGCTTCCGGCGCATCTTCTCGAGCACGTCCACGAGGTCCACCCAGACGTCGTCCTCTCCCGTCGGGTGGCAGCGGAGGTGGCCGTTGTCGCCCACGCGGAAGTAGCCGGCCCCCCAGCGGTGGATGCCGTACAGCTCCTCGGCTTCCGATGATGTCATGTGGCGGGCGTTCGGCTTCGGCGTCTTCTTCGTGCGCGAAATGGGAGTCACTCTGACCCTCCGTGGGCGGGGACAGCGCACAGTAGAGCGATCCTTGCCGCTCGGGGGAAACGTAGTTCGCCCCGGACGTCGCAGTTCCGGCGCGGGCGTCGCCCCGCTACGATCGTCGCATTCACGGAGGTGTCTCGATGCGACGTGTCTTCCTGGTCCTCGCGGCGTCGCTCTGCGCGACGCTCGCAGCGGCGTGTGGCGTCCGTGAGCCGGCCGTGAATCCGGCGCCCGCAGGCGCCGCCGCGGCACCCGCGGCGGAGAAGGTGCTGGTGTTCGCCCGCGGCGCCGACAGCAAGTCGCTCGACCCTGCGGTCGTCACCGACGGCGAGTCGGTGAAGGTCATCACGAACGTGTTCGACACGCTCGTGCGGTTCAAGTCGGGGAGCCTCGACCTGGCGCCCGGTCTCGCGGAGTCGTGGTCGGCGACCGGCGACGGACTCCAGTGGATCTTCAAGCTGCGCAGCGCGAAGTTCCACGACGGCTCGCCGGTGGATGCCGACGCCGTCGTCTTCTCCTACCTTCGGCAGAAGGACGCGGACCACCCGGCGCACACCGACGCCTGCGCGTACTGGGAGGACAACTTCGGCGTCGTGACGGACGTGCGGGCGGCGGATCCGCGCACGGTCGTGATCACCCTCTCGAAGCCGTTCGCGCCGTTCCAGGCCGCGATGGCGCTCTTCTCGATGTCGATCGTCTCCCCGACGGCGTGGAAGAGCGAAGGCGTGGACGCGAAGGGCAAGTTCAAGTACCGGTTCGGCGAGAAGCCGGTGGGGAGCGGCCCCTTCAAGTTCGTGCGCTGGAACCGCGACGACACGGTCGTGCTCGAACGGAACCCGGACTATTGGGCGGGCGCGCCGAAGCTCGACAAGTTGATCTTCCGCGTCGTGAAGCAGAACCAACAGCGCCTGCTTCTCGCCGAGGGCGGCCAGGCGCAGATCATGGACGGCGTGAACCCGTCGGACGTCGAACGTGTGAAGGCAACTCCGGCGCTCGAGCTCGTCACGCAGCCGGGACTGAACGTCGCGTACTTCGCGATGAACACGACGCACAAGCCCTTCGACGACGTCCGCGTGCGCAACGCGGTCGCGCTCTGCATCGACAAGGCGGCGCTCCGGGAGTCCGCCTACGACGGCGCGGGCGAGATCGCCGTCACGCCGCTCCCGAAGGGCATGCCCGGATGGAAGGAGATCGCAGACCGCAAGCGAGACGTGGTGCGGGCGAAGGCGCTCCTCGTCGATGCCGGACTGGCCGACGGGTTCACGTTCAAGCTGTCGGTGATGGACAACCCGCGCGCCTACATGCCCCGCCCGAAGGACGTCGCTATTCAGATCTCGCAGGACCTGCGCGCGATCGGAGTGACGGCCGAGGTCGAGGTGCTGCAGTTCGCGCGACTTCTCGAGGACACGCAGAACGGGCGTCACGACGCGTGTCTGCTCGGATGGATGGCGGACTACGGCGATCCCGACAACTTCCTGTACGTGCTGCTCGACAAGACCACGGCGCGCATGGGCTCGTCGAACAATGCGTCCTTCTACACCGACGAGACCGTACACGGTTGGCTGCAGCAGGCGCGTGAGACGACCGACGCCACCGAACGGACGTCGCTCTATGGCCTCGCGCAGGACAAGATCTTCGCCGATGCGCCGGTCGTGCCGCTCGTGCAGATGCCGGAGATGCGCGTCGTCAGCAGGAAGGTGCGCGGCTACCGCATCTATCCGGCCGGCGGCGAGTACCTGGCCGACGTGACGATCGAGTAGCGCTTGCTCCACGCGCTGCGGCGGCTTCTCTGGACGGTGCCACTGCTCGCGGTGGTTTCGTTCCTCGTCTTCGTCATCGGCGAGAGCCTGCCGGGCGGCGCAGAGGCGGCGCGGTTCGATGTTCACGCGAACCCGGCGGCTGTTGCCGAGTGGAAGCACGAGCGGGGACTCGATCTGCCGCTGCCGCAGCGGTATGCGCACTACGCAAGCCGCATCGTCGCGGATTTCGACTTCGGCGAGAGCTACGTGGACGACCAGCGTGTCGCGCCGTTGCTGCTCGCGCGATTCCAGGCGACGGCCGAACTCGCGCTCTTCGCGCTGCTCATCGCGATCCCGATCGGCATCGCTGCTGGTGTGGCAGCCGCAGCGTTGCGCGGGCGGTGGATCGACTGGCTCGCGAACACGGTCGCCCTGGCCGGCATCTCGATCCCCGTGTTCTGGCTGGGGATGATCCTGATGCTCGCTGCGTGCGCGGTCGGGTACCGGAGCTTCCAAGGTCGCTACGACATCGCACACGAGGCAGTCGTCGCGACCTACACGACGCGCTTCTACCTGTTCGAATCGCTGCTTCGCGCCCGCTTCGACATTGCGGCGTCCTGCTTCGCGTACATCCTCCTCCCAGGCGTCGCACTCTCGACGATCCCGATGGCGGCAATCACGAGGATGACGCGGTCCGCCGTGCTCGAAGAGGTCGGCAAGGACTACGCCACGACGGCGCGCGCGAAGGGACTCACACGGACCCGCGTGGTCATCCGGCACGCATTGCGCAACGCGCTCATTCCGATCGTCACACTGATCGGCGTGCAGACGGGCACGCTGCTCGCCGGCGCCGCGCTCACGGAGACGGTCTTCTCGTGGCCGGGCCTCGGCACGTTCGTCGTCGAGGCCGTGCGGCGGAAGGACAGCCCAGCCCTCACCGGCGGACTCCTGTTCGTCGCGGCGACGTTCGTGCTCGTGAACCTCGCCGTGGACCTGCTGTACGGGGTGCTCGACCCGCGGGTCCGCGTCGGGGGCGGCGAGTGAGGTTCCGCGACCGACGTGTCCGCACGTTCCTGGCGAACCGATCCGCGATCGCGGGGCTGGTGATCCTGACGGTCGTGTTCCTCGCGGCCGCGCTCGCGGGTGTGGCGTCGCCGTTCGACCCGGAGTTGCGCGTCGAGCCCGTCGCCGGCAAGTTCGCGCGACTGCTGCCCGGCGGCGCACATCCGCTCGGAACCGACTCGAACGGGTTCGACGTGCTCTCGCGGCTGCTCCACGGCGCGCGCACGTCGCTCTTGACCGCTGTCGCGTCGATCAGCCTCGCGTTGTTCGCAGCGATCCCGCTCGGCGCGTGGGCCGGCTGGAAGGGCGGGTGGGTCGACGGCCTCGTGATGCGCGCAACCGACGTGACACTCGCGTTCCCTTCGCTGTTCCTCGCGGTCGCCATCGCGGCGATGCGCGGCACGCAAGACCTCGCGACGGTCATTTACGCCGTGGCCGCGGTTTCGGTGCCGCCGATCGTTCGGCAGGTGCGCGCAGAGGTGCTCCGCGTGAAGTCGCTCGACTTCGTCACGGCTGCCCGAGCGGTCGGCATCGCGCCGTCGCGCATCGTGCTCCGGACGGTCCTGCCGAACTGCATCGCACCGATCACCGTGCTCGCGACGCTCGGCACCGGCACCGCCATCCTCGACGCCGCAGGGCTGTCGTTCCTTGGACTCGGGCCCCGCGCCGAGCAGGCCGAGTGGGGCGTGATGCTCCAGGCGGGTCTCGACTACGTGCGCGACCCGGCGCGCTGGTACCTGGTCGTGCCGCCCGGTCTGGCGATCGCATTCACGGTGCTCGGCTTCAACCTGTTCGGCGACGGCCTGCGCGACGCGCTCGACCCCCGCACGCAGCGCTGAAAGGAAGCGAAGCAAGCGCGAAGCGATTGCTTCGCTTCCTTTCAGCGCCCGGACTTCAGCGAGTCGAGCGGCTTGCGGTCGCGACTGCGGAAGTGGAGCAGCACCGGAACTTCCGGGAACGGGAACGTGTCGCGGAAGCGGTTCTCGAGATACCGGTGGAACTCAGGATCGAACAGGTTGGGATCGTTCACGAAGATCGCGAAACGCGGCGGCGATACGCCCACCTGCGTCGCGTAGTAGATCTTCGCCCGCTGCGACGACTTCACGCGCGGCGACCGCTGGTCGATCGCGACCTGCACGAAGCGGTTGAGCGCACCGGTGGTGATCTTCTGTCGGCCCTGCCGCGCGAGATCCGCGCAGACGTCGAGCATGCGCTGCACGTTGAGCCGCGTCTTCGCTGAGATGAACGCGATGGGGGCGCGGTCGAGACCAGGGAGCACACCGCGGTAGTAGGTCTCGAACTCCGACGTCGGCGTGTCCGGGACGAGGTCCCACTTGTTCACGGCGAGGATGCACGGCTTGCCGTTGTCAGCGACCTCCTTGGCGAGGCGCTTTTCGAGGCCGCCGACCTTCAGCGTCGCGTCCACGAGCAGGATGGTGACGTCGGAGCGGCGCACGGCGAGCAGCGACCGGTGCTCGCTGTACCACTGGATCGGGTCGCGACCGTCGTGGGCGTGCGTCGTCAGACCCGCCGTGTCGATCAGGAGCCACCGCTGGCCGTCGTCCCGCTCGATCGCGATGTCCACCGCGTCGCGCGTGGTGCCGGGCTTCTCCGAGACGATCACGCGCTCCTGGCCGCAGAGCGCGTTCAGCAGCGTGCTCTTGCCGGCGTTCCGCCGCCCGACGATCGCCACGCGCAGGTCCGACGCCGGCACCTTCGCAGGTCCGTTCTTCGGGAGTTCCGCGACTGCGGCCTCGAGCACGGCCTGCACGCCTTCGTGGTTCTGAGCAGAGAGCGCGAGGGGTTCGCCGAAGCCGAGCTGACGGAACTCGTGGAGCGAAGCCGCGAGGTTGCGCGACTCCGTCTTGTTCGCAGCGAAGATGACCGGCTTCCCGAGTTCGTGGAGACGCTTGGCCACACGACGGTCGAGCGGCAGGATGCCCTCGCGTGAGTCCACGAGGAACACGATGACCGAGGCTTCGGAGAGCGCGAGTTCGATCTGGCGCTCTACGTCGGTGTCGAGTTCCTGCGCGTCCACGATCCCGATGCCGCCCGTGTCCATGAGCTCGAACGCCTTGCGCTTGAGCACCATCGGGTGGGAGACGCGGTCGCGCGTCACTCCTTCGGTGGGGTCCACCACGGAGACGAGCCGCTTGGCGCAGGCGTTCAGGAAGGTGCTCTTGCCGACATTCGGCCGACCTACGATGGCGATCACGGGGAGAGACATGGGGAAGAGAGCGTACCGGGGCGGGTGGGAGTCCTGACGTTTCGGCCGTGGGGTCCGTCGTTCGTCGGGACCGGCACGGCGTCGCCCGTGGATCAATCCCCTGGCGCCGGGACTCCGGATGGGTAGCCTCTCGCGATATGCAAATCCGCCGCCGCCTGCTCGCTTTCGTACTCGCCGGGCCCATGTTCTGCATGGGCTGCGAGACGACGGAGCTCTTCAACGGTGACCCGGATGCCGTCACGCCGCCCGAAGCCGTGTGGCAGGAGACGGAGACGTTTGCCGTGCCGTCCGTGGACCTCCTCTGGGAGCGCGCGATTGCCACGATGGAGTCCGATGGCTACGACGTCGACACGTCCCGGACCAAGTACGCCGACCGGAAGATTGTCTCGAACTGGGTCACGCACCTTGGGACCGCGCGGTTCCAGGGCATCCGCCGCAGGGCGCACATCACGCTCGTGCCGACCGGCCGGCAGTGGGCCGTGCGCGTCGCTGTGATCAAGCAGTGGAACGCCGACATCGACGACCCGATGAACCCGGCCGAGGCGCAGTGGGAGAAGACCGAGCTCGACGTCTCGCGCACGGCCCGGCTGCTCTACGGGATTCGCGCGGGGTTCGAACTCGACGGCAACTCCGACGCTCCGAAGTAGACGGCGCGCGTTCGGCGCGGGCACGAGGTGCGAACGGTAGACGCGGATCTACGAGCGTGACCTCTCTCACGCACCTCCGCGGCGCAGCGCGGCCGGGCCGGACCGAGGAGACCGCGACGTGGCGCTCGTGGCGAGGTCCCCGACGAGGTAGGCACGAGTCGCGAACGGGCAAACGAAAAGGGCCCGGCTCGCGCCGGGCCCTTCGTTGTTCGGTCCTCGACTACTTCGGCGTCTCGGGCGCCGGCGTCTCAGGCGCCTTCGGGGCCTCGGGCGCCTTCGGGGATTCGGGGGCCTTGGGCGTCTCGGGCGTCTTCGCCGCGCCGAGCTTCCCCTTCTCCGTGCCCTCGACCTTCTTGCCGTCCAGCACGAAGTCGTAGAAGGAGAGCGTCATCGGCTCCGGCGACATCGAGTTCGTCATCTCGATCGACTTCGGGAGCGGAAGCCCCTTCGGGCCCTCGAAGTACGACGTCTTCATGACCATCTCGCCCATCGGCGTGGTGACGTTCAGGTCCGACATCACGTAGCGATCGCCCATCTTCTTGTGCTTCATGATCGCTTCGATGTCGGAGCCGGCCATCATCGCCGCCTGCGGGTCGTTCGGATCGAGCTTCGGCGTGATGATCGACTTCTCGAGAAGGCCGTCGGTCCCGAAGACGAGCTTCTGCTTCTCGGTGTCGGCCTTGTCCGAGAACGGCGTGAGGACGACGACCGGCTTCCCGCCCTGCTCGGTCAGCGAGACGTCGTAGTCCGTGAGATCCGGGACCGGCTGGTCGAGGAAACGGCGCGCCATGTTGCCGAGCTGACCGCCGAGCATCTTCTTCATCATGTCCACCTGCTCGGGCGGGATCATCGCGAGCAGCGACTCGGGAAGCTCGACGTCGCACGTGTAGACGCCGTCCTTCAGGTGCGGCTTGAGCGTGATCGACTCGCCGCCGAGCTGTGCCATCGGCATCTCCATCGAGCAGGCGATGTCCTTCACGCCGGCGCTCGCGGGCGAGTGGATCTGCTTGGCGTACGCCTCGCAGACCTCGATCGCCTTCGGATCGACCTTCCGCTCCTTCTTCGCCGGCTCGGCGGGCTTCGCCGGAGCGACCGGGTCGGCACCCTTGTCGGACCCGGGGCCGGCGGGCTGGTCCTGCGCGCGGGCGACGGTGGCGCCGACGACTGTGGCGCCGACGGCGCCGGCGAGGACTGCGGTGACGAGGACGAACGTGCGTGCGAGCTTCATGGGGTCTCCTGTTGCGTGAACCGAGGCCGGAGCCTACTTGAGCGAGCCGTGCGGTGGGGGAGGAATCGCGGGGTCGGCGGACCCGGGCCTATCTTGGAAGAGATGCCGCCAGCCGGGACCGAGTTGCGTCCGGAGCCAGCGTTCGCGCTGTCGATCGTCACCGTCACCTGGAACGCCCCCGACTACGTCGCTCGCATGATCGACAGCGTGTACGCCAGGACGCGCGTCCCGTTCGAGTTGATCGTGGTGGACAACGCGTCGGAGGCGCCCACCCGGTCCCTGCTCGCGGGCGAGTCCGCGAAGGGCCGCATCCGACTCTTTCAGAACGAGGAGAACAGCCTCTGGGCGAAGGGCTGCAACCAGGGGATTCGCGCCGCGGACCCCCGGTCGCCGTACGTGTTGCTCCTCAATCCGGACTGCGAGATCCTCCGTGACGACTGGTTCGACCGCCTGCGCGCGGTCCTCGACGCCGATCCGAAGGTTGCGGTGACGGGGCCGTTCCTGAACTGGAAACGGATCGGCCCCACGTATGGCTGCGTCGACGGTTCGGTGTTCTTCGTGCGGCGCGAGGCGCTGGACCAGGTCGGAATGCTCGATGCCGACCGCTTCCCCTGGAACGGTTCGCCCTACGACTGGACCGCGCGGGCATTCGCGAAGGGCTGGATCTACCGGCGCGTATCGAACGAGCCGGAGTTCGTCGTCCACCACAGCCACAAGAGTGTCGAGGCGTCGGGGAGGGAGATGCCCTGGAACCCGGTGGACGTTGAGGACATGATCCGCCGGGCGGGACTCGCTCCGGCGCGCGTTCACAGGTTGTCTGCGTGGATGCGCCGGACGCTCGGACCGGCGTACTTCTTCGAACCGCGGTGACGACGCTCACGGACGCCCGCCGCGGTGCGCGCAGTCTCATGGATTCCCTCGCCGTGCGTCGCGATCGCTCCTAGCCTCTCGCCACCCCCGGGACCTGGACTCGTGCGTGCAGCGCGCTTCGCTGCAACACGCCCGGCCTCGTCTCGTAGGACCCTCCACACACCATGCACAGCCCCGCGTTCATTCTCTGGTTCACCGGGCTCTCGGGCGCCGGGAAGAGCACCATCGCGGCCGAACTGGCGCGGGAACTGACGCGCCGGGGCCTCGACTTCGAAGTGCTGGACGGTGACGTGGTCCGCGAGAACCTCTCGAAGGGACTCGGGTTCGGGAAGGCGGATCGCGACATCAACGTGCGACGTATCGGGTGGGTGGCGGGCACGCTCGCGAAGCACGGTTGCATCGCGATCGGCGCTGCGATCAGCCCGTACCGCGCCGTCCGTGACGAGATTCGCGCTCAGTACCCGCGGTTCGTCGAAGTCCACCTGAAGGTGCCGGTCGAGGTCTGCGAGGCGCGCGACGTGAAGGGGCTCTACAAGAAGGCGCGCGCCGGCGAGTTGACCGGGTTCACGGGCGTGGACGACCCGTACGAGGAACCTCTGCATCCCGAGGTGGTGTGCGAGACGCACCAGGAGACGGTCGCGCAGAGTGCGGCCAAGATCCTGCACGCGTGCGAGCGCCTCGGATACCTGAGTCCCGGCGCCAGTCCAGTGGCGGACGGCGCGTCCGGGGCCGCGCGCTGAGGTGCAGACCGAGCGCCCGCTTTCCGTCCTCCTCCTGAACCCGCTCGAACGCGGGGCGTGGGGCGGCGTCGAGCGATGGCTTTTCGACCTGGCGCTCGGTCTCCGCGACCGCGGGCACACGGTCGTTGCGGCCGGGTGCCCGGAGAGCGCGTGGTCGCAGCGCGCCGAGGAGACCGGCTTCCCCGTCTGCCGCGTTCCGCTCCGCTCCGACTTCGCGTGGCCGCAGGCGCGAAAGCTCTCGCGCTTCATGCAGCAGCACGGCGTGCAGGTCATCGGGACGAAGCTCCACCGGGGCATCCGCGCGGGCGGCTTCGCTTCGAGGGTCATGCGTCCCGGCGGGGGAGGTCCGCCGGTCGTCGCGTTCATGGGCCTCATCGAGACGCGGCCCGGCTGGCGGTACCGGATGACGTACCGGCTCTTTCTCGACCGCGTGGTGACGCTCTCCGACGCCATGCGGGACGAGATCTGCACGGAGGGCGCGCTCGACCCGTCCACCGTGGTCACGATCCCGTACGGCATCCGTCCCGGCGAGTACGACGTCCCCGCCTCGACGCGCGACGACGTCCGCGCCGAGATCGGGCTCCCCGCCGACGCGCCGGTGGCGCTGGCGCTTGGTCGCATGCACCTGCAGAAGCGGTTCGACCTGCTCCTCGACGCGTTCCGTCGCGTTGCGGACCGTGTACCCGGGGCGCGGTTGCTCATCGCCGGCCAGGGGCGTCTGCAGCCGGAGATCGACGCGCAGCGGCGGCGGCTTGGACTCGAGGAGTCCGTCACGATCCTCGGGTTCCGGCGGGACGTCGCACGGGTGCTCGCGGCGTCCGACTGCCTCGTGATGAGCAGCGACTTCGAGGGGCTCCCGATGGTCGCGTTGGAGGCGATGGCGGCCGGGCGACCCGTCGTGGCGACGAACGTGGGCTCGCTCCCGGCGATGGTCGAGCACGGGCTGACGGGCCTGCTCGTTCCCAAGGGCGACGTGGACGGCCTCGCAGACGCGCTCGTGACCGTGCTCGGCGCGCCGGACCGCGGCCGATCGATGGGCGCCGCCGGTCGGGCGCGCGTTCTCGATCGTTTCCCGCTGGAACGCTGCATCTCGGAGACGGAGAGCTTCCTGCTGTCGATCCGCAGGTAGTCAACCACCACGCGGCTTCGCGCGAACGCTCCCCGTTCACGCCCGGTTCCCGCGTGTGTTTCGATGCCGCCGGGAGGTTCTGTTGTCTGAAGACGCGCAGCGGTCCACGTGGTCTTCCTCGCCGCCCCCGCCTCCGCCCCCGCCCCCGCCCCTGCGGAACGATCCGGTGGACCTCGACTGGAGCCCGACAGGCGCGATCCAGTACGGCTGGCGTGTGATGTGGGAGCGTCCGGAAGGAAGTGGCCGCTGTTCGCGCTCGGACTGCTCGGCATGCTGGTGCTGTTCGCAGGCCTGCTCGCGTGCGGCGTCGGGGTCTTCTTCAGCGCCGTGATCCTCCAGATGGCGCAGGTCTTCACGTACCTGCGGCTCTCGGGGCAGCATTGCGCCCATCTGGATCGCGCGTAGTCTCCCGCGTGTGACACCGCCGCGCCGCTGCGACCTCCACCTCCACTCGACCTGCTCCGACGGGACGGTCGCTCCGGCCGACGTCGTGCGGCTCGCCTACGAAGCGCATCTCGAAGCGATGGCGCTGACGGACCACGACACGTTCGATGGAGTCGCCGAAGCCGTCGAGGCGGGGCACCGATGGGGCGTGCGAGTGCTCCCCGGCGTCGAGCTGAGCCTCCCGCATGTCGGGACGTTCCACATGATCGCGCTCGGTGTCGAGCCGACGCACGCGGCCATCGCCGGAGTCGCGGCCACACTCCGCGACGGTCGCGGGCCGCGCAACCGCGAGATCGTCGCGCGACTGCGCGCCCTGGGGATGGACGTCACGGAAGCGGAGATCGAGGCGGAAGCCGGCGGCGACGTGATCGCACGGCCTCACATCGCCCGCGTCCTCGTGAAGAAGGGCTACGCCCGCGACGCCTACGACGCCTTCGATCGGTTCCTCGGCAAAGGGCAGCCGTGCTACGTCGATCGCCCGCGCGTGGAGGTCGCGGAGGCCGTTGCCGCCGCGCGCGCGGCCGGGGGGGTGACGATCGTCTGCCACCCGCACACGCTCGGCTTCAAGGACGACGCGAGCGCGCTGCAGTTCCTCGTGACGTGCCGCGACGCGGGCGTCGATGCCGTCGAGGTGCGACTCGGGACCAGCGCTCCGGCCGACGACCGCAGGTGGGAGTCGCTCGCCGACCGCGCCGGGCTCCTGCCGTCCGGCGGGTCCGACTTCCACGGCGAGAACAAGCCGGGCGTGCGCGTGGGGGCGGGCCGCGGTCGTCTCGACGTGGGAGTATTCGCCCGCGCCGGCCAGCGTCGCGCGACTTCGAGCCTGCAACCCCTCACTGCGCCGTGGCGGCCGCCTGCTGCGTTGCTCGGTCGGAGGCAACTCGGTCCCTGGAGTTTGCCTCCGACCGAGCGCCTTGCAGCCAGCTCGCCACGACGCATCCGGCATCGGCCGGCTACTCCGACAGGCTGCTAGCTACTTCTTCTCTGGGACGTCTGCCGGGTCGTCGGGGGCCATCGGGTCGAGCGGGTGCTTCTGCCCGCCTGCCTCGATCGCGCGGGGCGCCGGAGTCGCTTCCAGGCGCATGTCCACCTGGTACTCGTACTTGCCTTCGACGAACTCCACGGTCGGCATGTCGTCGCTCCACGCGTCGGCCGACTCGGCTTCCACGCTGATCTCGTACCCAGCGGGGAGGAACGCGAAGTCGTAGCGACCCTTCGCGTCCGTGCGGACCTGTACGGTGACCGAGTCGGCGATCGTCTTGTCCGCCGCACCGGCTTCGAACGTCATGCGGACGATCGCATCGGGCACGCCGTTGCCCTTTTCGTCGCTGACCAACCCGTGGACGCGGACCGCCTTCTTCGCGACGAGTTGGACCGGATCGCCGGCGGAGTAGTCGTCCGGGTATGCCTGCACGAGACCGAAGCCCCGCTTGAACCCGAACACCATGCAACGCGTACCGTTGAACTCGAAGGCGAACGAGTACTTGCCCTGGTCGTCGGTGGCGCCCGCGAGCTTTTCGGACTTGATCGAGTCGTAGGCGTCTGCCGAGTCCGAGGTGAAGAACTCGACCCCGGCGAGCGGGGCGCCGCTCTCGTCCACCACCTGGAGCGGAGTGTTGACCGCGGGCTCGAACGTGAGTTCCGCCTCGACGATCTCCTGATTCGCCTCGATCTTCGGAAGCTCCTCACCCTGGCTGACGTAGCCGACCACGCGACCGTTGACGGTCCAGTTGCCCGGCGGGAGTCCCGGGAAGTCCACCGTGCCGTAGTCGTTCGTGGTGCCGACGACGTAGACCTGTGCCGTCTCCTCGAGCGCCACGACCTCCACGTTCCCGAGCGGCGGTTCGGTGCCGCGGGCCGCCGTGCCGTCCATCGCGATCGCCTTCACGCGCAGGATCGTCCCGCGGGGCAGCTTGATCTGGACGGGCTCGCCGCGCACAACCTGCACCGGCATCTCGAGGATCGGCGTGAGGCCCGCCGCGCCTGCCCGAACGGTGAAGCGGCCGGGCGGCATGCCGTCGATTCGGAAGTCGCCCTTCTCGTCGGACGTCGCGCCGTACTCGCGGTCACCGGAGTCGAAGACGACCTTCGCCGCGGCGACCGGTTCACCCGTGGCGTCCGCAGTCACCTTGCCCTGCACCACGCCGCCCGAAGAGAGCATCAGCTCGAAGTCCTGCCCTCCGAAGACGTTCGATGCGCTGGCGCTGCCCACGTCGGTCCCGCGCGCGGAGAGGCGGTAGGGTCCCTTGGACGTTCCGACACCAAGCGTGAACGAGAACGAGCCGTCGGCACCCGTCGTCTGCTGGGCGATCTCGTGGCCACCGGAGCGGGAGGCGTCGGCGGGCGGCATGTCGCTCCACGCCGAAAGCGGGCGAACTGCCTCCCACTCGTCGTAGAGCGTGACGATCTGGGCAACGCGGCGGATCTGCGCCATGTCGGGTGCCGCCTGCGGCGCCACCGGCTTCGTCGGCGGCAGGAGACGGACGATCGCGCCGGCGACGGGCTTCCTCTCCGCGTCGATGACGTGCCCCGTGACCTTTGGCTGCTCCTTCGGCACCTGGGGTGTCGGCGTGCGCGGGGGCTTGACGACCTTTGGCCCCTTGGGCGGTTCGTTCGTACCGGGCGCCTTGTTGCCGGGCACGATGGCGGGGGGCGTCTGACCGTTCGTCGGGGTGTCGGGAGTCTGGAGGAAGTAGACCGCGATCAGGGCGATCCCCGCCACCAGCAGGATCCACAGGGCGACGAGCACGTTGGAGGTCTTCACGGGAGCGTTCCTCTCGGACTCGCGGCGCTACGACGACCGCGGACCTTGGAGTCTAGGGATTGAGGCTGCTCCGTTGGACGAATGGCGGGGGCGCCCCTTGCGACGGATGCGACGTGCGCCGCGCATCTCGTTTGGCCTACGTCGCCGGGCCTGCCTCACGGGGCCTACTTCGCCGATTGGCTGGGGACGGCAGCGGACTGGGCGCGTGTCAGGATCGCCTCCAGGTCGGCGTCGGGGAGCAGGCGAGCGAACGCCGGGTCGGCACGGACCTGCGCCGCGTCGATCGGTCCGAGCGCGGCGGCGGCGGCGAGTGCCTCACGGACTGCGCGCAGTTCGCCGGAACGCGCGAGGCAGAGTGCCTCCAGCACGCGGTGCTCCGGGATCGGGTCGCGATCTGCCGCCTGTTTCGCCATCTGGAGGGCACCGGGCGTGTCTCCCGCGCGATAGGCCGAGCGCGCGCGCAGCCCGAGCGATCGACCCAGCAGGCGCTTCGACTCCTCGGCGTGGCCCGCCTGCTGGAGCACCCGCGCCGCTTCCGCGAAGAACCCCGAGTCGTCGGGGCTGAGCCCCTCGATCGGCGCGAGCACGAGCGCCACGGCCTCCGGCGCATCGGTGGCGACGAGTCGCCGGGCGCGCGCGCTGAGCACCGCGAGGAAGAGCGGGTCCCGCGCTGCGAAGGCTCGGGCGGCCTTGCGCATGAGGTCCGTTTCGTTCGCCGCCCGGCACGCGGTGAGCAGGTCGAGCGCGGCCGTCTGCGAGGCCTCGCCGGGCGACGCCGCGAGCGCGGCGTCGGCCCGGACCGCTCGAATGCGCAGGTCCCACGGCCGCAGTTTCACGGCCGCGTCGAGATCCGCGAGTGCTGCGGCAGGGTCGCCGGCGGCGGCGAATCGCGTGGCGCGAGCGGTTCGAAGGAGCGGATGCCACGGGACCTGAGCCAGAGACGCGTCGAGAAGAGCATCTGCCTCGGCGGCACTTCCCGCCGCGCGCAGGGCGTGGACGAGATTCGTGCGACATTCGGAATCGTTCGGGCGGATCTCGTGTGCAGACCGCAGCGCGGCCACGGACTCGGCGCCGCGTCCCAGGCGGAACAGGAGCGTGCCCAGTTCGTAGCGAGCGTCGAAGTTCTGCGGATCGGACGCGCACGCCGCGTCGAAGAGGCGCACGGCGTCGGCGGACCGAGCGTCGGTCCGGTACTGCATGGCGAGCGCGAAGAAACCGTCGCCGCGGAGCGTGCGCAGCGCCGGTCCGGGGACGATCGCTGCGGCCAGAACGCACACGAACCCGAAGTCTGTCGGTCGCGCGCGGAGCCAGCCGAACGCGGCAGGACGTGGCGACAGCGCGACGACGTGACCTGCGACGACGGCGAGCAGCAGCGCCGTCGCCGGATGCGAGAGCGGCGACGACGCCAGTCCAGAGACGAACAGCGAAACGAGCGTCCCGGCGAAGGCGGCCGACTCCCACCGCGCGGACGTGCGGAGGACCGAGACCCGTCGGACGAGAAGCACGCTGAACGTGAGCGCCGCCGCGACACCGATCGAGCCGAGTGTCGCAGCGATCTCGAGAAGATCGGAGTGGGGCGTGTCCACCACGCGGCCGAGCGAAATCCTGTACTCCTCGGCGTGGCGGTACGGCGGATAGAGGTCCACGAACGGTGCGGTCCCGAAGCGGAACGGCGCGTCTGCGATCAGGCGGAGGGTCGCATCCCACACGTGCACACGGACGCTCAGCGTGTCGCTGCGTCCGAGCCACGTGACGACGCCCTGCGACGCCGCGACGAACAGCGCGGCGGCAGCGATCGCTCCGAGCGCACCCGTCGCTGCCAGCGCCTTCGCGACACGTCGGTTTCCGAGTGCAACGAACGCGAACGCCACGGATCCCGCGACGACCGCGACGAGGTCGATGCGCGACTGTGCGAGGACTAGGTGGGTCGCTGCGAGTGCTGCGGCCGTGACGCCGAGGACGCGGTCGCCGCGCCCGGCGACGCCGCACGCGAGGGCCAGAGCCATCGGCAGCGCTGCGGCCTGGAACTCGGCTGCGAAACTGGTGTTGCCGAAGGTCGCGACGACCTCCCGTCGGTCGCCCCACGGTGCGGGATCGAGGCCCGCACGCTGCGCGAGTCCGTACAGCCCGGCGCCGGCCGCGGCGACCGCCACCGCACGGAACGTCGAGCGCACGCCGTCGGGTCCCGTCGGAACCAGACGCGCCACCGCAACTGCGGCAATCGCGAGCGCCGGGCCCTGCAGCGACCCGCGCGGCCACGCTGCGGCGGCGGCGCCCGCTGCGGCGATCGCTACGACGAACGGGATCAGAAGCAGCGGGTCACGCAGCGCCTCGTCGCACTCGCCTGGTTTGCGCCGACGGGCTGCGAAGAACGAGAGAATCGCCGCAGCCGGCACGAGGACCGCGAGCTTGACCGCGTCGAAGCTCGGCAGGTTGGCGAGCGGGAGGAGTGCCCACGCCGTCGCCACGACGAGGAGCGACGTCCCGGCGGGGAGGCGCGTCCACAGGGAGGTTCTCTGGGTCACTGCATCACTTCGACGACCGGCGCGGCTCCTGCTCGCGGAACCGCCCGGATCAACGGGTCTCGTCTTCGCCGAAGAGCGCCGAGCTGAATGCGTCGGCGTAGAACGGGGCGAAGTCGTCGGCTGACTCGCCCGTCCCGACGAACTTCACCGGCAGCTTGAGCTGGTCCTTGATCGACAGCACGACGCCGCCCTTCGCCGTGCCGTCGAGCTTGCTCACGATCAGGCCGGTGACGTTGGCGTGCTCGCGGAACGCACGCGTCTGCTGGAGCCCGTTCTGGCCGGCCGTGCCGTCCAGCACGAGAAGCGTCTCGTGCGGCGCGCCGGGAATGCGCTTGCCGAGCACGCGAGTGATCTTCGAGAGCTCGTCCATGAGGTTCTTCTGCGTGTGCAGACGACCCGCGGTGTCCACGATGAGAACGTCCACGCCCTTCGACGCCGCCGACTCCGCCGCGTCGAAAGCGACGGCTGCCGGGTCGGCGTTGTTCGATCCGCCCACGAACCCCACGTCGAGCCGCTTCGCCCAGATCCCGAGTTGGTCCACCGCTGCGGCGCGGAAGGTGTCGCACGCTGCGACGATCACCGTCTTGTTGCGAGCGCGCAGGAACTTGCAGAGCTTGGCGATCGACGTCGTCTTGCCGGAGCCGTTCACTCCGGCGATGAGTATCACGGTCGTGCCGCCCGCGTTCCAGCGGATGTCGGCCTCATCCGGACGGAGCCGGGCGGCAACCGCGCTGCGGAGCCACGGCACGAGGTCGTCGCCGCTGAGAATCTCGCCGTTCTTCGCTGCCAGTCGGGCAGACGCGACGAGTTCCGTCGTCGCGTCGGGGCCCACGTCGCTCGTGAGGAGGATCTCCTCGACTTCTTCCCAGAGCGCGTCGTCGATCTTCCGGCCCTTGACGAGCGCCTTGATCCGACCTGCGAGAACCTGCGTGGTCTTCGCGAGCGACTGCTTCAGTTTCTGGAAGAACGACATCAGAGGGCCAGCGACCTCTTCACGCGGTCCAGGATTCCATTCACGAACGCGCCGCTCTGCTCGGTGCTGAACCGTTTCGCGAGCTCGATGGCTTCGTTGATCGCGACCTTCGGGGGTACGTCGGCCCGCTGCACGTCCATCTCCCAGATCGCCATCCGCAGCACGTTGCGGTCCACGACGGCCATGCGTTCGATCCGCCAGTTGTCGGCCGCTGCCGAGATCAGACGGTCGAGGTCGTCCTTGTGCGCGATCGTTCCGTTGACGAGCGCCTTCGTGTACTCGGAAACCTCGGGCGAGCGGCGGTCGCGGAGCAGCAGGTCGTCCATCTCGGCGAGAACCTCGGCGCCGCGCATGTCCCACTGGTAGAGGAACGCGAGTGCGATCTCCCGGGCGAGACGGCGGTCTTTCCCGACGGTGGAGGTCACGAGCGGGCCCTCGCGCGGAGCCGGTCGGCCAGGTCGGCCATGCGAAGGGCGTCGAGGGCGACGTCGGCGCCCTTGTTGCCGTGCGCGCCGCCCGCCCGGTCCATCGCCTGTTCCTCGGTGTCGCACGTGAGCACGCCGAACAGCACGGGCACGCCGGTCTCGATCCCGATGCGCAGCACGCCCTCGCGGGCAGCTTCACAGACGTAGTCGTAGTGGTCGGTCTCGCCGCGGATCACCGCGCCGAGGGCGACGACGGCGTGGAACGTCCCGGCCTTCGAGCGCTCCTCGGCACGGATCGCGGCCACCGCCGCCCAGGGGAGCTCGAATGCCCCCGGCACGTGGATGACGACGATTCCGGATTCCGCGACACCGGCGCCTCGGAGGGCCGTGACGGCACCGTCGAGGAGGCGGTCCGTGACCTCTCCGTTGAATCGCGACACGCACACCGCGATGCGGCGTCCGGCGCCGAGTGGCTGGCCTTCGAGCACGTCCACAGTCGATCTCCTCGCAGCAGTTCACCGACGTCTCGCACCGACGTCTCGCCCACGACTGCGGCAAGAACTGACCGTGTGGCCGGGGGCTGCTTCCCGCAGATTCAGCGAGCACGTGCATCCTGGCAACGTTTGCGCCTTCGCGGCGCGCGAGTGCTTGCGGACGGCGTCTCCGCCGGGCTGTTACCTTTTCGCGATGCCCGGACTTCCCACGGTCGATGAAGCGCTCGCGGCGGTCCTCGCACGCGTGGAGCGGTGCTCCGCGACGTGTGTCGCCACGTTCCACGAAGCGGTTGGATCCGTCCTTGCCGAAGAGATCCGCGCCGACCACGACCACCCGCCCTTCCGGCGCAGCAAAGTGGACGGCTACGCGGTTCGGTCCGCCGACGTGTCCACCGGATCAACCACCCTTCGAATCGCTTGTCGCATCGCAGCCGGAACGCCGCCGGGCGACTGCATCCGTCCCGGCGAGGCCGCGCGGATCTTCACCGGGGCGGCGGTCCCGGACGGCGCGGACGCCGTGGCTATGCAGGAGCGCTGCGCGGCCGCCGCCGCCGACGACGACGACGGGTCGAGCGTTCGCGTGGAGGCCGGAGCTGCGTCGGCCGACAACCTGGTGCCGCAGGGTGCCGAGTGTCACCGGGGGGCGGTCGTCGCATCGCCCGGAGACGTCGTCACCCCCGGGCTCGTGGGGGCGCTGAACTCCGCGGGTGCGTGGCGGGGACTCGTTCTCGCGCCGCCGCGCGTGTCGATCGTCGCGACCGGAAGCGAACTCGTGCCCGCGACGGACGTGCCCGGGCCGGGGCAGATTCGCAACAGCAACGCGCCGTCGATTTTCGCGGCCGTGCGCGCGTGCGGCGGCGCGGTGATCCGCGAGGCGACCGTCGGCGACGACGCGGAGGCGATGCGCGAAGCGCTGCGGAACGGGCTCGACGGCGACCTGCTCGTCGTCACGGGTGGAGTGTCGGTCGGGGACTTCGACCTGGTGCCTCAGCTCCTCGAGGAACTCGGCGTGACGAAGGTCCTGCACGGCGTGAAGCTCCAGCCGGGCAAGCCTCTGTGGTTCGGCGTGAAGGGCGGAACGCTCGTGTTCGGACTGCCCGGGAATCCCGTGTCGGCACTCGTGAACATGGCGCTCTTCGTACGCCCCGCGATGGCGAAGCGGATGGGGCGTGCCGCCCCGCGCAACTTCCGCGGAACGCTCGGGGCGCCCGTCGGCAAGGGCACGTGGCGTCGGAAGTACGTGCCTGCGTCGGCGCGAGATCTGTCCGGCGGGCTCGATGCGGCCCCGGTCGTCACGCCGGTGGCGTTCCAGGGTTCGGGCGATCTGTTCGGGTTCTCTCGCGCGAACTGCCTGGTCGTCGTGCCCGAGGACTCCGCGCCGCGCATGGCGGGGGACCCGGTCGAGTGCGTTCCGCTCTTCGAGGTGATGCGTTGAAGGCATTCCGTGGCTTCTGGCTCGCCCCGCTGATCGCAGCCGCGCTGCTCTGGGCGTCGTTCGCCCCGGTGGACTTCGGCTTCCTCGCGCCGTTCGCCTGGGCTGCGCTCTTCCTCTCGATGCGCCTGCGCGGCGGCGAGCGGGCCGGGTGGCAGTCGTTCGTCGGCCACTATGCGTTCTTCCTCGCCGGGCTCTGGTGGATCTCGCCCCTCGTCTCGATCGGCTGGGCGTTCGTGGCGCTCTGGTGCGCGACGATCGAGGGGTTCTTCGGACGTTGTCTGAAGCCCGCGCTGCGCGCCGCGCGCGACCGCGGCTCGTGGACCTGGGTCATCGCCGCGCCCCTGTTGCACCTGGGGTTCGACATGATCCGGACGACGCTCGCGACCGGGTTTCCGTGGCTCATCACGGGCTACTCGGGGTGGCGCAATCCGGTGCTCATCGGCAGTGCGGACCTGATCGGCGTCCACGGCTCGACCCTCGCGATCGTCGCCCTCGGCGCCGCGATCGCGGAGGTCGTGGCGCGGCGCATCGAAGGGCGGCCGATCGGTCGGGCTCCGTGGGTTCCCGCGGCCGGCGTATGGGCGGCGTTCGCAATCTGGGCGATCGCGAAGCCGGCGATCGAGACGCGCCCCGGCCCGAACGTCCTCCTGCTCCAGGCGTCGATCCCGCAGGAACTGAAGGAGGCCCGCGACGCCTCCGGTCATGCGCTGCCGACCCTCGACGAGTGGTGGGGCATCCACGAGCGCGAGGCCGCGGCCGGACGCGCGGATTTCCCGAACTATCGCGACCTGAGCGGGTTCGTGGATCTCGTGGTGTGGCCCGAGACCATGGTCCCCACGTCGGCCCTCGCGCCGGTCGTGGAGGGGCGGCGGTTCCTCGCCGCCGAACCGATCCCGGGGTCGAAGCAGTGGCGCCTCGGCGAGTCGGCGTGCCGTCGGCTGACGGCCGCGTCGCACGGCGCTTCGACGCTCGCCGGGATCATGACCGAAGACGCACAGCGGAAGCAGCGCAACACCGCGATCCTCCTCGATCCGGAGGGCCTCGTGGCCGGGTCGCAGGACAAGCAGCACCTCACGCCCGGTGGAGAGACGCTGCTCTTCCTCGAGTGGCTTCCCGGGCCGCTGCGCGCGACCGTGGAGCAGCAACTTCGCGAGTTCGCAGGCTTCGTGCCGGGGCTGGTCGCGGGCGCAGGGCCGCGGCTGCTCCCACTTCGGACCGGAGGCTCGGCTCCGCCGTCCGCCAGCCTCCAGCTCGGCGTTCTCATCTGTTACGAGTCGATCTTCCCCGAGCTTCCCCGCGCGATGGCACGGGACGGCGCCGACGTCATCGTGAACATCTCGAACTACGGGTGGTTCACCGGCACGTCCCAGATGGACCAGGCGCTCGCGATGGCGTGTTTCCGGGCGGCGGAGCTTCGGCGACCTGTCGTACTCGCTTCGAACAACGGGATTTCCGCTGTGATCGGGGCCGACGGCTACGTGACGGCCCGCACCGATGCCGACGTTCGGACGCACCTGCTCGCGGAGGTTCCTCTGGCCTCCGGAACGACGCTGTTCACGCTCGTCGGCGAGTGGGCGGCGTGGGTTCTGGGGGTCGCCGGAGCGGTGTTCCTCACCGTCTCGAAACAAAGGACTCGCACAGAGGCTCCCAAATCCTCTTGACGGTCCTGAAGCACCGGGCCTATCCTCCCTCCCACGCAGCTTGAGTTGAACAAGTTGACGGTGTTGGGCATGACACATGACGGCGCGGACCAGTTACCCCCGGCAGACCGGGACGACAGGCCGCGCGTGGGAGGCTGAAGCCGATGAGCACCTTTGCGAAGATCATGGTCGTCGTGAACCTGATCCTGGCGGTTCTGTTCCTCTCGTCCGCCGGCACGCTGCACGGCTCGGCGGAGAGCTGGAAGGCGCGGCACGATCAGGCCGTCGCCACCAAGGACCAGAACATCCAGGCTCTGGAAAATCAGGTCAAGGCGAAGTCCGGCGACCTGGACACGGCACGCAGCGAGAACCGCTCGCTCGACACCCGCGCCAGCACGGCTGAAGGTCAGCTCAAGCAGCTGAACGACAGCAACGGCCTCCTGATGCGCGAAGTCGAGACGAAGAACGGCGAGATCCAGAAGCTCACGGCCGCCGTCACCGACGCCGCGAACTCGATCAAGGACCAGACAGCCCGGAACGAGCAGCTCTCGAACCAGCTCGCCCAGGCGTCGGCCGACCTGGCTCAGACGAAGGAAAAGCTGAAGACGAGCGACGAGAACCTCGCTCGCGAGACGGCCCGCGCCGACAGCGCGGAGAAGTCCACGGCCGCCGCCGAAGCGGCGAACACCGCCCTCACGAACTCGCTCGACGCCGCCAACACGCTGAGCGCGGCCTACAAGTCGAAGTTCGGTGCGCTCTCCGACGTCGCGGTCACCGCGGCGGTCAAGGGTGTGATCCAGGCCGCGTCCGCCAAGGACGACGTCTTCGTCCTCTCGGTCGGCTCGAAGGACGGCGTCAAGGTCGGCTACGAGTTCACGGTGTCGCGCGGTTCGAACTACGTCACGACGATCGTCGTGGACGCGGTCTTCGCGAACAACGCCTCGGGCCACACGAAGCAGGGCATGAAGAAGATGGACGCCCAGGCCGGTGACACGGTCTCGACGGCCTCGGCCCTCTAACCTTCCCGGTCGAGAGGAGATCCTGACATGTCCGACGAAAGCAATGACTCCGGTCCGGTTGACAACGCCGCGAACCTCTGCAACTGGCTCGTGGTCTTCACGGGGCTGATCCTGATCGCCGCGCTGGTGGTCATGCAGAACCTGAACGCCGCCCAGTACAACACGGGATGGCTCGCCAAGTAGTCCGTTCCCCACACGACGTCCAGCAGGCCCGGCTTCTCAGAAGCCGGGCCTGTTTCGTTGGGGCGCGCGACCCGCGGGCTCGGCCAGGCGCGAACCCTCGTGAATTGTCCGGGCTGGCCCGGATTCCGTGTGTGGCGCCCGCGTTCCAGCAACGATCCTCCGGCGGTGGGGCTATCCTCCCATCTCCCCCTGGACGGGCCGTCGCTCTCCTCGCGTACACTCCCGGACGGAACCAAACATCCGCGGACGGAGGACGTAGTTGTTCGACATCTGGGACCGACTTCTCGGCGCATTCTCAGTCGATATGGGCATCGACCTGGGCACCGCCAACACGCTCGTGTGCATCCGCGGCGAAGGCATCGTCCTGAACGAGCCTTCGGTGGTCGCCGTCATCAAGGGCACCACGCAGATCGCGAAGAACGGCGAGGCGGTCGGCTTTTCCGCGAAGGACATGCTCGGCAAGACGCCGGGCCACATCGACGCGATCCGACCGATGAAGAACGGCGTCATCGCCGACTTCGACATCACCGAGGCGATGCTTCGGTACTTCATCCGCAAGGTGCACAACCAGCGGAGTTTCGTCCGACCGCGCATGGTGATCGCGGTGCCGAGCGGAATCACGAAGGTCGAACGTCAGGCGGTCGTCTCCGCCGCCGAGAAGGCCGGCGCGCGCCGCGTCTATCTGGTTTCGGAGCCACTTGCCGCCGCGATCGGCGTGGGCCTGCCCATCACGGAGCCCACCGGCTGCATGATCTGCGACATCGGCGGCGGCACGACCGAGGTGGCGGTCATCTCGCTCGCGGGGATCGTGAAGAGCGAGTCGCTGCGCGTCGCGGGCGATGAGTGCGACCAGGCGATCATGTTGCACATGCGAAAGAACTACGGCCTGCTGATCGGCGAGCAGAGCGCCGAGCGGATCAAGGTCGCCATCGGCAGCGCGTACCCTCTTCGCAAAGAGATGAACATGGAAGTGCGCGGCCAAGACGTGGGCCGCGGGCTCCCGCGCAAGCTCGTCGTGACCTCGGAGGAGATCCGAGAGGCGCTCTCCGGGCCGGTGCGAGAGATCGTCGGCGCGGTGAAGGCCACACTCGAGGCGACGCCGCCGGAGTTGTCCGCGGACCTCGTGGACCTGGGAATCGTCCTGGCCGGCGGCGGCTCGCTGATCCGCGGCATCGACCGCGTGATCGCGGAGGCCACCGGTTTGCCGGTTCGTGTGGCGAAGGACCCCCTCACGGCCGTTGCGCGCGGGACGCAGGTGTTCCTCGAGAACCTCGGGGAGTTCCGCTCGATGCTCGCTGCCGCCGAGGAGTAGCGCCCGCGCACGACGTCCGATAGTCTTTCGCCACCCCTCTCGGGCCCGCACCACGGGCCATGGCGATCTCCCGGACGCATCGCGTCCCCATTCTCCTGCTCGCCCTGCTCACGGGCACACTGCTCTTTCCGAGAGCGTGTGATTCCGTGCGTCTTGGCGTCGGCGCGCGCCTCCCGGCGACGGTGCCGCCGACCGACGCGACCGTCACCGAACTGCCGCGCGAGCGCGAAGCGGTGCTCGCGAAGCGCCTGACGCTCCTCGAGCAGCAGCAGGCAGCGCGGCCTAGCGGCGACGCCGCGCTGGCCGGCCTGCGCGTGCAGTCGCGGCGGGCGTCCGCCGCGCCGGTCGCCGTGGCGGCGCGAGTTCTCCACGTCGAGGTCTCTTCGGCGCGGCGCACCTTCGTGATCGACGCGGGTCAGGACGACGGCGTTGTGCCGGGACTGCCCGTGATTCAGAGCGACTCGCTCATCGGCGTGGTCGTCACCGCTTCCGCGCGCGCGGCGCGCGTGCTGCGCATCGACGACCGCGCCGCAGCGACCACATTCCCGGCGGCAGTGCTCACGTCCGAGGCGGACGCCGCGTCGCCGCTGCGTGGTCAGGGCGTTTCGCGCGGCACCGGCGACGGTCTGCTGCGCGTGTCGTTCCTCGGCGCCGACGGCGCGCGGGTCGGCGATCTGGTCGTGACGAACGCCGGATCGAGGATGGTCCCGGAAGGACTCGTTCTCGGCGAAGTCATCGAGATGAGCGACGAGGAACGCGACGGTTCCTTCGAGGCGGTCGTGCGTCCGCTGAGGGATCTCGAGACGATCGCGTCCGTGCTCGTGTTGCGCGTCGAGCCGACGGGCCTGCGGGTGGAGTCCAAGTGACACGCTGGGCCGGGACCCTGTTCCTGCTGCTCCTCGCGGCGACTGCGCCGCTCCTCGCGCCGACCACGTGGCGCGATGCGGGACGCTGGCCGGATCTCGCGGTGCTCGCCGTTGTGTTCCTCGGCTTCCGCGGAACGCCGGATCGCGCGGCGATGTTCGGCATCGCGGTGGGACTCGTCGCGTCGCTCTGGACGCCCGAGCCGTTGCTGTTCCGCCCGTTCGTGCTCGGCAGCGTCGGATACGTGGCAGGGCACGCGGCGTCGATCCTGCATCGCGATCACGTCGTCGTCCGACTCGTCGCAGCGGCGGCGGGCGTCGTCGCGATGCGCCTTGCGGAGCAGATCGCGGCCGCGCTCTCGGCGGGGAGTGCGGCGCCGTGGACCGGGTACGACGCGGCGCGCGTGGCGAGCGTCACCTTCACGGCCGCGGTCGCCACGGGGCTGGCGATGCCGGTCTACTTCGCCGTCGCGAAGCGCTGGCGTCTCCTGGCGCCGCTCGAGCGGAGCTTCCGCGATGTATGAACGGCGCCTCCTGCGGATGTTCTTCGGCGTCGCCGCGCTTCTCGCCGTCGTGCTGTGCCGCGCGTTCTGGGTTCAGGTGGTTTCCGCCGACGAGATCATCCGCCGAAACGACCGGGTGCTCAGGTCCACGTCGATTGCGCCGGCGTTGCGAGGCGAAGTCCTTTGGGCCGACGGTACGCCGGCCGTACGGAACTCTTCGCGTTGGACGATCCGTCTCGACCGCCGGGCATTCACTGCCGAGCGCTACCGATGCGCACGGTGCGGCGAGATCCTGACGCGGTCAGTGAAGACGGTGAAGTCCGGGACGCCGACGCGTTCGCCGGCGCCCGCCGGTCCGGTGGCACCCGACCCGTTGCCGCCGTGCGCGGAGTGCGGCGCTCCCGCTGCGTGGGAGCGACTGCCGCCGCCCGACATGCAGGCGCTCGCTACGCTGCTTCAGATGCGTCGCGACGAACTGCAGTCGAAGGTCGATGCTGCGATCGCGCGCGCGGAACTCCTCGGATGGAAGACGGTGGACCTCTTCGAGACGTCGCGCATCTCCGTCGAACAGGCGATGGCGATCGCCGTGCGCTCCGCGGACATCCCCGGCGTGATGGTCCGGTCGGAGCCCTGGCGCGAGACGGACCCGGCGATCGCGAAGATCGCGGGACGGACGCACCTCGCGTGGGAGTCCGACGTGAAGGAGCTGATGAATGCGGAGCGCGATGCGGCCGGCCTCCACCGGTACACGTACGACGAGGCCACGCGGACGCTCGTGGGGGAGTCCGGCTTCGAGCGCCACTTCAACGACAGCCTCTCCGGCGTGCCCGGCCTGACGGAGAGGCCGATGGCACGCCCCGGCGAGCCGCGACAGAAGCCGGTCGTCGTCGTGCCGCCCGTGGACGGCACGCCGATTCGCACCACGTTGCGCCGCGATGTGCAGACCGTGGCGGCCGCGATCGTGGAGCGCTCCTCGGCGAAGTGCGCGACCGCGATCGTCCTCGACCTCGCGGACGGCGCGGACGGCGCGGTCGTCGCGGCGGTCACGAAATCCGACGATCCGTACTCGCACGTGATCACGCCGATCGCTCCGGGATCCGTGTTCAAACTCGTCACGGCGCTCGCGTGGCTCGAGTCGGGCGGGTCGCCGGACGCGACGGTGGACTGCGCCATGACCGGCGTGACGGTCCACCGCCGGAGGTACACGTGCACGGGAACGCACCCCGGCGTCGCGCTCCTCGACGCCTTCGGGAAGTCGTGCAACTGCTACTTCATGACGCGCGCGGAGGATGCCGGCGCCGCGGCGATGGCCGACGCCTACACGCGACTCGGGATGGACCTGCAGTCGTCGCTCCGGATCGGGGTGGCGCCGCGGGTGACGAAGATGCCGGACTTCTCTCTGCACACGGCGCTGCTCGGCATCGGGCAGGCGGAAGCGCTCTCGACGCCGATGCAGATCGCGACCGCGTACGCGCGCCTCGCCACCGGCGGCCGGCGGATCGTGCCGTACATCGATCGCGATGTCGGTCCCGCCCCGGAGAGTCGCGAGGTGGACCCGGTGATCGCGCAGTACGCCGATCTCCTCCGCGAGGGCGCGCGGCGCACCGTGAGGATCGGCACCGGAGCGGGCGTCCCGTTGCTCGCCGAGATCGACGCCGCGGGGAAGTCCGGCACGGCGGAGATCCTGGTGAGCAGGGATCCGCTGACGAAGGTGGAGAAGCGGACGATGAACGCGTGGTTCGTCGGCTACGCACCGGCGTCCGCGCCGCGTTACGTCGCAGTCGTCGTGCACGAACGCGTGGCGGAGCACGGCGGCCATCTCGCCGGGCCCCACGTCGCCGAACTCCTGGAGGCCGCTCTCCGTGAGCGCTGAGGGCTTCGGCTCCGCCCAGCCCGGGTTTCTGCGCATCGCGCAGGCGGTGGACCTGCGCCTTCTGTTGCCGGCGGCGGCGCTCACTGGCGTCGGACTCGTCTCGCTCGCGTCCACTCGGCCGGACATGGTGGGCCAGCAGGTGTCCGGGATCGTGATCGGCGTCGCGTGTGCGCTGGCGCTCGTGCTGCTTCCCTATCGCACGGTGCTCGCGATGGCATGGCCGGCATGGGTACTCGCGGTCCTTCTGCTCTGCGCGGTCTGGATACCTGGGCTCGGCCAGATCGTGAACGGGGCGCGGCGCTGGATACGTCTCGGCGGAGTGCAGATCCAACCCAGCGAGTTCGCGAAGGTGGCACAGGTGCTCGTGCTCGCCCGCTACATCCGATTCCGGCAGGATCACAAGACGTTCAAGGGCCTCTTCGTCCCCTTCCTGCTCGTGCTGATCCCGGCGGCGCTCGTCGTGCTGCAGCCCGATCTCGGATCGGCGCTGCTCCTCGTGCCGTCGCTGTTCGCGATGCTCTGGGCCGCGGGCGCGCGGCCGACGCACCTCGCCCTGGTCGTCGCGTTCGGCGTCGCGAGCATCCCTGCGATCTACCCGTTGCTGCATCCCTATCAGCAGCGTCGCGTCCTGTCGTTCGTCCCCGCGCAGATCGCTCCGCTGTTGCCGAGGCCGCCGGACGAGGTGAACCTGAGCGCGGACCCGGAAGAGCAGAAGCGCGCGGAGGCACGGCGTCGGAAGGACGCCGACCATCAGATCGAGCGCGCCGAGGTCGCAATCGCAGCTGGTGGCCTGACCGGCGCCGGCTGGGGAGACGGGCGCATGAACGTCGGGAACAAAGTCCCGGAGGACTGGACCGACTTCATCTACGTGGTCCACGCCGAGGAGTGGGGGTTCGCGGGCACGACGGTGCTGGTCTTGCTCTACGGGCTCTTCTTCTTCGCGCTGGCGAGCATTGCGACGGAGTGCCGGGAGCCCGCCGCGCGTCTGATGTGCGTGGGCGTCCTCGTGACGCTCGGGTGTCAGACGTGCATCAATCTCCTGATGACCATGCGACTCGCCCCCGTGACCGGAGTGCCGCTCCCGTTCCTCTCCTACGGGCGCTCGGCCATGCTCGGCGCGTGGCTGCTCGTCGGTCTCGCCCTGCACGCGAAGGCTCGGGAACCGAGGGTCTTCTCCACGTCGGATTTCGACTGATGGGGAACTCCCCGCGGACGGACCGCATCCAAGAGGTCAGCGGAGCCGGGCGCGGCGATCCGGATGGACAGCGCGCCACGGGTTCCGCAGAGGACATGGATGCCGTGCGTCGCTGCCTTGCGGGCGAGAGCGACGCGTTCGGTGAGATCGTCGCCCGCTGGCAGGATCGGATCTACAGCGCCGTGTACCGCATGACAGGAGACGCCGACAACGCGAAGGACCTCGCCCAGGAGACGTTCATCCGGGCGTGGTCGAGCCTGCGCTCGTACCACGGCGGCGCTGCGTTCGGCACCTGGCTCTATGCGATCGCGCTGAACCAGGTGCGGAGCGATGTCCGCAGGAGGCGGGCGCAGAAGCGAGGGGCGCCGATCTCTCTCGACGCGCAGAGGGCCGGGACAGACGAAGACCGCGGGATCGATCCTGCGGATCGGGGACCCGGTCCCGTTGATGCATCGGCGACGACGGAGCACGTGTACATCCTGCGCAAGGCCGTCGCTGCGCTCGACCCCGACTACCGCGAAGTCATCGTGCTGCGTGAATTCGAGGATCTTTCGTACGAGGAGATCGCCGAGGCCACGGGGGTCCCCGTCGGCACCGTGCGGTCGCGCCTCTTTCGCGCGCGCGAGGAACTGCGGCGCGTGCTCGACGGGCGGGTGCAGCCATGACGTGCGCAGAGATCCTGGAACTCGTCCACGACGACATCGACGGGCGGCTCGACCCGGCGAAGCGGGAAGCCGTCGATGCACACGTCTCCCACTGCGCGGCCTGCGCCGGCGCTGCGCGTCAACTCCGAGACCTGCGCGCTGCGTTCCGTGCAATGCCGCGCGTGACCGCTCCAGCCGAGTTGCGGGAGAGCGTGCTGGATCGACTCGTGCGCGCCCGCATCTTGTCGCTTCCACGCATGGCCTTCCCGATCGCTGCCGCGGCGGCGCTGCTCGTCGGAGCCGTCGTGCTGTCGCGTTTCTCGAACCGGCCCGACGTGAGCGTGGCGGCACGCGACGTCAGCGAGCGTCGCATGCCGGTGGGAGAACCGGTGCCGGCGCCGTCCCAGCGCACGGGACTGACGACCGAGGACGCACTCGAGGGCGCGAGGCGCTCGCGCCACGAAGCGGCGGGAGACATGGCGAAGAAGCTGGCCGATTCTGCCGACGCTCGGCAAGACGAGCCGCTGGCGCCGGGTGAGAAGGCGCGGGTGGCGCCCGAAGCCAGCGGCGTGGATGCCGACACCGCGGGACCTCCGCCGCGTGTCGCGCCTGCGCCCGCAGCCGCGGCACCCGGCGCGCGTCCGAGTTCCGAGCCGGACCCTGCCACGCGCGGCGCCGCGGCCGAGCGGTTGTCGTCTCTTGAAACGGCCGACGTGCGTGTCGTCGTGTTCCACTCGGAACGCGACGCCCGCGAGTTCATGGCGGGCGTCTTGGCGCGCGATTCGATCGGTCAGGGCGCACCCGATGGAGTGCAGGCTGGAGGATTCTCCGCGCCGTCAGGGCCGCTCCACGATGGCGAAGCGGAACGCGGCGCGAAGAGCGACGACTTGCGTGACGGCGGGGCGCCGCCCAGCGGTGGCGGTGGTGGTGGCAGTGGCCGGCGGGCCGAGCGCGGCATGTCCGGCGACCGGGCCGCAGCGATGGTGAATGTCCGGATCTTCGGACAGGTGGATGCCCGCGGTGACGATGACTGGCAGCAGGCGGTTGCGCTGCGTCAGGGCCGCGTCGTGAGCGAGATGCACTTGGTTCCCGCCGAGGACGGCACGGCGCTCGGGAACTCGATGACGTTCGAGAGCCGCGTGCTCGGCCTCGTGCGCGCGGACGAGGAACTCCGCCGGAAGGCGATCGCGAACGAGCATGCCGGCGACGACTCGAAGCGGAAGGCGGCGGAGTCGAAGGACGGCGCACCCGGCGATGCGTCGGGCGTCGACCGCGGGTCGGTGCCGAAACTCGACGGTCCGGCGAAGCCCGGCGCACCGCCGGCGGCCGCAGGCAAGTCAGGCGCGCCGCCGGAGATTCCCGGAAGCGGCGTCGCGCCGGAAGGCGGGCCCGCACCGGGCGCCACTGCGCCGCAGTCCGCCCGACCAGCGCCGTTCGGACCCGCCGACCCCAATCGGCGCGCAGCGGCCACTCGGATCGTCATCGTGGTCGTCACCGACGACCCGGTGGAGGCGCGCGGCAAGCGATAGAGTCACGCGTCGAGCGTGCGGAGGCGGCGTCCGAACCGCTGTTCGATGGCGCGAGCGACCGGCGCCCCTTCCCCCTTCAGAGCCGGGTCGGCGCGAACGAGAGCGAACGCATCGTCGCGCGCCTGCTCCAGGATGCGCACGTCGGTGGTCAGGTCGGCCACGCGCAGTTCCGGCAAACCGTGCTGGCGCGTACCGACGAACTCCCCCGGACCGCGTATCCGGAGGTCCTCTTCAGCGATGACGAATCCGTCGTCCGTCCCGGCGATGGCTCGCAGTCGCGCCTTCGACTCCGCGGTCCGCGCCTGGTGGAACAGGATGACGCGACCCGGTTCCTTCCCCCGGCCGATCCGCCCGCGGAGTTGATGCAGTTGGGCGAGCCCGAAGCGCTCCGCGTGCTCGACGAGCAGGACCGTGGCCTCCGGGACGTCCACGCCGACTTCGACGACGGACGTCGCCACCAGCACGGGAGTGCGGCCGTCGCGGAACGCCGCCATCGCGGCGTCCTTCTCTTTCGTGGTGAGCCGACCGTGCATGAGGCCGACGCCCACGCCTGGGAAGACGTCGCGCCGGAGTTCCTCTGCGAACGAGACGGCGCTCTTCAGCGGAAGCTCCTCGTTGTCCTCCACCAGCGGGACCACGTGGAAGACGCGCCGACCGCGGGCGATCTCGCTCCGCACCCACTCGTACGCCTGTTCGCGGTCGCCCTCGCCGCACAGGACGGTGGTGACGGGGGCGCGGCCCGGCGGCTTCTCGTCGAGGATCGATACGTCGAGATCGCCGAAGAGCGTCATCGTGAGCGTGCGGGGGATCGGCGTGGCGCTCATCACGAGCAGATCCGGGTGCAGTCCCTTTTGCGTGAGGGTCCCGCGTTGGATCACGCCGAACTTGTGCTGCTCGTCCACGACGACGAGTCCGAGGCGAGCGAATCGGACGTCGTCCTCCAGCAGTGCGTGCGTGCCGATGACGATGTCCACGTCGCCGGCGATCACGGCTGCCCGGGCTTCGCGCTTCTCGGTCTCTCCCGCGCTCCCGGCGAGGAGGCGCAGCCGGACCTGCGAGCCCTGGAGCCAGCGCGTGAGCGTCGCGAGGTGCTGCTCTGCCAGGATCTCGGTCGGTGCGAGCAGCGCCGCCTGCATGCGAGACGCCACGGCGGCAAGCATCGCGTACACGGCGACGGCCGTCTTCCCGGATCCGACGTCGCCTTGCAGCAGACGGTGCATGGGCTGGGGCGACGCAAGATCGGACCGGATCTCGGCGACGACGCGATCCTGCGCCTTCGTCAGCGGGAAGGGGAAGCGTGCTCGGATGCGCGCGTCGAGTCGTTCGTCCACCGCGATCCGGTGGGGCTTCTCCTCGAGCGCGTGCCGCATGCGTCGCCGTGCCAGGATCACTTCGAGGAGGAACAACTCCTCGTACTTGAACCGGCGCACGGCGGCGTCTCGCGCCTCGAACGAGTCCGGGAAGTGGATGGACCGGAGCGCCGTCGCGAGGTCCGGGAAGCCCCGCTCCGCGCAGAGGCGCCGCGGCACCGGGTCTTCCATCGCGTCCGTCGCTTCCAGCGCGCGCCAGACCGCTGCACGAAGTCCCGTCGGCCAGATGCCTTTCGTGAGCGGATGGATCGGGACGATTCTCTCCGCGTGGATGCGCTCGCCGGATTCGTCAACGTGCGTCTCAACCTCGGGCTGGGCCATCTTCGGGCCGTCGTCCCACGTCACGCGGCCGCTCAGCAACACCTCGCGGCCCGCGACGAGTTGCTCCGCCCGGAACCGTTGCTGCCAGAACTCGGTTCGCAGGACGCCCGTGCCGTCGTCCAGGTCGGAGAGCACGAGGACGCGGCGCGGTCCGCGGCCGGTTCCCTCGCGGACGCGCGTTCTGACGACCGTCGCGCGGACCGTGGCCGTCGCCTCCGGGACGAGGTCGCGGATCGGGGTCACGACCCGGCGGTCCTGCCACTCGCGGGGAAAGTGGAGCAGAAGGTCGGCAACCGTCGCGAGACCGAGCTTTGCCAGCAGACGAGCTCGCGCCGGGCCGACGCCTTTAAGGAATTGCAGCTCGGAGTCGGGTTGGAGCACGGTTCCCGGTAGGATAGGTGACGACTATGACGGCGAAGAGAGTCTGTCCCGTGTTCCTCGCGATCGCCGGTGCCGCCGCCGTGCTCGCGGCGCTGCCCTCGGGTGCGCCCGACCCGATGTCGTCCGCTCGGGCCGACGGGGCCATCGCCGACACACCGGCCGACAGCTGCCGCCGTGCGATGGAGCGCGCATTCCTTGCCGCGCAGAAGGACCACGCCGCGGCGCGCGCCGCCGGGTTCGACGACCGCCTCGCGGACCTGGTCGCCCCGCTGCGGACGGCGATCGCCGCCGCGCGCCTCGATCGCCAGGCTCCGGCGACCGATGCGATCGCGAAGACGCTCGGCGCGGTTCCCGGGACGCCGCTCTCGGACGTCTCGCTGCGCGTGGTGGTCGCCGCGCTGCTGTCGGCCGATCGCGCCACGTGGCCCGCTGACACCGACGTCGCAGTCCGCGATGCACTCCTGCTCGCCGTGCACGACCTGTTCTCGGCTGCCAAGTTCGAGGACTGCTGGGACGCGAGGTTCCGCGGATTGGCTGAGGTCGTCGCGTGGCAGAAGGCGCACGGAGATCCGGCCACCGAATCGAGTGCGCCGCCGCGCCCGGGGGCTGGACCGACCGCGCCGCCGTTGGTTCCCGACACACCTGTACCGTCGGCCCCGGGGCCGCCGAACCCTCCGGACGCAACTCCTCCCGGACCCGTCGTTCCCGCGCCGGGCCCTTCGGACCCGCCGGATGCGACGCTTCCGTTGCCCGATGCGGCTGACGCGTCAGCCAACCTTGTCGCCGTCGATCGTGCCCGGGGATGGGTCGGACCTTGGACCGGCTGGGTCCAGGACCTGCCGGCGAAAGACAATCACCGCCAGCGGCGTCCCGCGAAGACGGTGTGGATCGACCGCTACGAGGTCACCTGCGCGGCATACCTCGCGTTTCTGAAGGGGCTACCCGCGCCGAAGCGACGGGCGATGCTGCCGGTCGCGTGGTCCGTGGACGACGCCGTGAACCCTGCGTATCCCGAGGGGCGCGGGCCCTGGCCGGTCACCGGCGTGACGTACTTCCAGGCGGTGGCTTTTGCGGAGTCACTCGGAAAGCGCCTGCCCACGGAAGACGAGTGGGACCGCGCGGCAGCGGGGGGCGACAAGGAAGGGCGGGCGTTCCCTTGGGGCTCTGACGCCGCAGGCCATCGGTGGGCGTTCGCCGGGTCGGGCGCCGACAGCCCTGCGCCCGTGGACGCGGCGCCGTCGGATCGCACGGCCGACGGCGTGGTCGGTCTGGCGGGCAACGTCGCGGAGATGGTCGCTACGCTCCCGGACCGCCGCGACGCGCCGACGAAGCTCCAGGCGACGCAGCAGATCGTCGTGCGAGGCGGAAGCTGGAAGACGTCCCGAGAAAGCGACTGCGGGACGACGTTCCGCTGGGTCGTGGAGGCCGGCCAGGCGGCACCGCACGTTGGCTTCCGCTGTGTGATGGACGAGTCCGAGTACAAGAAGCACTTCGGGAAGTAGCAACCGCAGGAACGATCCCGTCGAGGGAGCGAGTTCCGACGCAACCTCTGTCGGTATCCGCAGCGGCCCCGACGGTGGCAGTCTCGCCGATGACTGCGCTGACGACTGCGCCGATGACTGCTCGGTGACCCGCACGGGTTCCCCTACGCTCTCGGATCCGCGCCCTCGATTCCGCTTCCCGCGGGTCTCGGTGCGGCGACGCGGAGATCCCAGATGCACGCCCGCCGACTTCTCGTCCTCACCCTGGCAGCCCTGATCGCGGCGCCGTCCGCGCTCGCCCAGGAGAAGCCCCTCGAGCCGCCGGACTCGCCCGGTACTCCGGCCGCGCCGAAGCCGAAGGAGAAGGACGGCGGTGGGGACTCCTCCGGCGGGAAGTCGGGGGGCGGTTCGGGCGGAAAGTCTGGGCCCCGGCTGCGGATGGGCGATCTCCCGGAGGATGCGAAGCCGAAGGAGCCGGTCCCGGAGGCACCGAAGACCGAGGACCGCCCGAAGCGCTCCGACACCGAGGAGTGGATGCTGCAACTCGCGAAGTGGCCTTCGGCCGAAGCGAAGCAGGCGTCGATCCGCCTGGCGGGGCAGCCCAAGGACTCGTTCGGCCCGCTCGTTGCGATCCTCACCGCGAAGGGCGCTGACTGGCGGGTCGTCTGCGGCGCGGCCTCGACGCTCGGCAAGATCGGCGACGTGCGCGCGCTCGAGTCGCTGCTGCCGAAGCTCCAGGACAGGACGCTGTTCCAGCACGCGGGCGACCTGCTCGACGCCATCGTGCGAATCGACCCGGCCGGCGCGAAGGCCCGGCTCCTGGGGCAGTTGCTGCACCCGTCCTCCGCCGTCGTGACCGAAGCCGCTGCGCGTCTCATGCCGCGCGTCGGCGTGCCGGACGCACCGGCGATCCGTGACGTCCTCGAGGCGGGCGGCCCCGCGGCGCGAGCGGCGGCGGTGGAACTCCTCGTGAAGGCCGATCCGGCGACCGCCCGCACGAGTCTCGTCGGAGCATTGCGCGACCCGATCCCGGAAGTTTCGTTCGCCGCGGCGAAGGGACTCGCGAGCGACGACTCTCCGGAGGTGGACGACCTCCTCAAGCGCGCCGCCGCGTCACCCGTGGATCGGCAGATCGCCTACGCCTACGTCGCTCTGGCGCTGCGCGGCGAGCGGACCGGCCGCCGGACCGTGGACGACGCGGGCGTGCGAATGCTCCTCGGCGGGCGGGGACTCTCCGGCGTGGATCCGCTCTCGAAGGCCGCAGCCGCGTGCGTGCTCGCTGACGTCGGCTACTTCCACGACGTCCCGCTTCTCGACGATCCGCTCGACCAGCGGATCGTTCCCGAACTGATCGACGTCGTCGCCGGGCGGAGCTTCTGGCCGGATCTGAAGACGTTCCAGGCGCTGGCGCAGCGCCGACTCCAGCGCCTCACCGGCCGGTCCAGCGCGACGACGGCGCAGGAGTGGATCGCGTGGTGGCAGCAGAGCGCGAACACGTTCCATGCGCGCCGTGTGCTGCTCGAGATCGCGGAGGACCAGCGGGATTCGTTCTCGGTGACGTTGCGCGGCGCGAAAGCGCCCGGCGCCGAGGGGACGACCTTCGCAGCGTCGCCGGCGGGGATCGTGTACGCGTCGCCGGACGACTTCGTCGTGATGCTCGGAGCGACCGACGCGCAATCGCTCGCGAGCGCCGTGAACGCATCCGGGATACTCCGGTCCGGCGACGCCGGCGCACCGGTCGAAGGGCTCGCGCCGCTCGAAGCGGTGGTTCGTTCCGGCCGTCGCGAGCGGCGAATCTCGCTTGGTTCCGAGACGTCGATTCCGGGAATGAGGGAGGTTCTCGCGGAGACGTCGCGCCTCCGCACCAAGTACTCGTGGCAGCGCTATCGGACGCAGACCCAGGCACTCGATCTGCCTTCGTTCGTCGCGCTGATGGGCCCGAAGTTCGCAGACGACCGCAGTCCCGCGGACCGCGACGCCACGCGCGCGGAACTCATCACCACTGCCATCGACGACGCCCGCGGTGAAGCGTGGAACCTCCGCGCACTCGAGGAACTGCGGACGATCCCCGACCTCGCGACCGTCCTCGGCGACGAGGGCGTGCGACGCCTCCTCGGCCGTCTCGGCCGGAGCGAGTCCGTGCACCCGATCTCCGAGGGCATCGTGCTCGCGCTGGCGAAGGCGAATCGGTCGGACGCGCATCCGCTCCTCCTCGACTTCCTCCTCACGCGCGTCTCGCCCCGCACCCACGACTTGATGACGCAGGTCTTCCGTGACTGCAGCGAGGCGTCGGTCAACGCTGGACTGAAAGACGAGCGGGCGCCCGTGCGCCGCGCCGCCCTGGCCAGCCTCGGTGAGGCCTCGTCGCGCGTGGTCGCCGAGGTTGCTGCCAAGAAGGCCCTCGAGGACACGGACCTCGGCGTTCGACGCGAGGGCGTCCGTGCGCTCGGGAGGCTGCGCTGCGAGTGGGCGCGGGGCGATTTGGAAGGGATGGCGGACAAGCCGGGCGACCTGCGGGGCGCGGCGGTTGAGGCGCTCGGCCGTCTGGGCGGCAAGCGTGCGCTCCCGGCGTTGATGTCGGCGTTCTCGGCCGACGATCCCGGCCTTCGCGTGGCGGCCATCGAAGCCCTCGGGGCGACCGGTGAGCCCGAGGCGCTCTCGGCGATTGCGATCGCGATGACGCTCGACCCGGCGGCGATGGTCCGCGAGGTCGCGTCGCGCGTGCTCGTCGGACTCGGAACGGACCGCGCCGCTGCCGAACTGCGACGCCTGGCGCTCGACCGTGGACAGCCGGCGGGTCCGCGCGCCCGCGCGATCGGCGGCCTAGTGCTCCTCGCCGGGAAGGACGCGGCCCGCGACCTCGCTCGTCTGGTGGACGATCCGGCCGACGAAGTCGCCGACACGGCGGCCGTTGAGTTGGCTCGCTGGCGCGACGGAACTGCCGTCCCGCGCCTGCTGAAGATGCTCGAGGGCGGGCGCCAGACCCGTGCGGTCCGCACGGCGCTCGAGGGCATCTCGCTCGAGACGTTCGCTCCGGACGACGCCCAGCTCGTGGCCAGCCTGTACGCCGGCTGGTGGGAGACGTCGCGTGATCGCGGACCCCGTGGATGGCTCGTTGACGCGCTCGTTCTCCAGGGCATCGACGATCCCGCGCTCCGCGACTGGGAGGCCGCGCGGGCCACACGCGACGCCGTGCCGTCGCTCTTGAAGGGGCTGCGCACGGACTCGTGGGCCGTCCGTCGCGCTTCGGACCTCGCGCTCCGCGAGATCGTCCAGCGGTCGTTCGGCGACATGGAGGCGTTCACGACTCCGTCGGAAGCCGCGAGGATCGCCGCCGGATGGGAGGACTGGTGGGCAGCCGAGACGCCGCCGGACCAGCCGCGCTGAGCGGAGCGGCGGTACCCAGGAGTCCGGCCGGGCGCGGCAGCCTCTCGAGCCTGGCTGTGGGACTCGCGTTCTTCTGCGGGCCGATCGCGCTCGTGTCGCTCGCCGTCTCGGCGCGAACCGCGGGTTTCGTGGACTCGCGCGAAATCGTCGCCGCGCGGGTGCGGCGCTTCCTTCCCGTCGCCAAGTTGACGTCTGCGGCCGAGGGGGCTCCGCTCGCGCTCGTGCTGGCCGTCGCCTCCGTCGAGAGTTCGGGGCTCGCGAACGTCCGCTCGCGTTCGGGCGCCGTGGGGCTCATGCAGCTCATGCCCGCGACGGCAGACGAACTCGCGGCCAACCGCGGTGAGCCGACGCCGACCCTGACGGACCCGGCGACGTCGTTGCGACTCGGCGCCCGCTATCTGGCTCGGCAGCTCCGAGCATTCGCGACGCACGGCGCGGCGAAGGACCTCGCTCTTTGCGCGTACAACGCGGGCCCCGGCGCCGTCCGGCGGTGGGTGGACGAGGAACCGCCGCCCGAGTCGCCGCCACTCGGGACCTGGATCCCGGCGCGCTACGGCGAGACGCGAGCCTACGTTCGACGCGTGCGCGAGTGGGAGGCGTTCTGGGAGGCCGAACTCCGGCCGCGTGCGGGCACCGTTTCGCCCCCGCGGTCGGCGCCCGCCGCCGTGCCCGGAACTCCGCCCCGCTGAAATCGCATCTGCTGCGAGGCTCCGCGCGGGCAGCATCGCCGCCTCACCGGAGGTTCCATGGCCGACTCGACCAAAGTCCTGCTTCCCGCGCTGATCGGCGCGTTTCTCGTCATTCGCGCGTGCGGCGGCGGCTCAACCGAGTCACCGTCGGCGCCTTCGGCGGAGGATCTCGCAGCCGCGCGCGCTCACGCCAACGATGCCGAGCGACGCGCGCAACAGCAGGCGGTCGCCGCAAGCGACGCCCTCCGCCGGATCGCTGACGTGCGGGCCGACGCCGACGCAGCGAAAGCCGCCGCGGACCAGCGCGTCAAGGCGCTAGAGAAGGAGCGCGACCGGGTCACGGCACACCGCGACGAGCTGAAGGAGTGGGTCGAGAAGGAACTCCTCCCTGTTGCCGAGGAGCATCAACCGGAGCTCGTCAACCTGCGCGAGGCCACCACCGCGATGGCGGCCGAGGTGGCGAAGATCCGCGGACTCGAGTGGAAGTTCCCCGTGATGCGCCGCAGGATTCGCCGCGATCAGGTCGGCGAGTGGATGCAGCGCGACATGCGGAAGGACCTGCCGGAGGACAAGGCGAAGGAGATGGTGCTCGTCGGCGCCGAGATGGGACTGGTCAAGCCCGGCACGAACATCTACGACATCTTCTCGGAGTTCATGACGGGCGGGGCCGCGGCCTTCTACAAGCCCGACACGCACACCTTCTACCACATCGAAGGCAATGACGGCCGGGGGGCATACCCCATCGTCTTCCACGAGTTGGTCCACGCCGTCGAGGACCAGTACTTCGACCTCGACGCCTTCTACAAGGTGACCGAGAACGACTCCGATCGGTCCTTCGCGCGACGCGGTGTCGTCGAGGGGTCTGCGTCGTACTACCAAGACCTCTACCAGGCGAAGCACCCGGGCGACGTGCAGGCGATGATGAAGGCGCAGATGGCGCCCGATCTGATGCAGCGCCAGGCGAAGATGCTGTCGTCCTGCCCGGCGTTCCTGATCGCGACCGTCGGGCTCTACCCGTACAACAACGCGAAGACGTGGGTCGGCAAGGTCACCGGCGGAGACGCTGCGAAGCTCGCCGCGCTCTACACCGACCCCCCGGAGTCCACTGAGCAGGTGCTCCATCCGGAGAAGTTCATCGACCCTGCGACGCGCGACTACCCGCACAACGTCGCCGCGCCCGACATGTCGTCGCTCCCCCAGGATTGGAAGCACCTCGATCCCGACTCGGTGGGAGAGCTTCAGCTCGCGTGCCTGATGGCGCAGCTCAAGTTCCCGAACGGCCCCGCTGCGTTCATGAACCTCCTCGATCCGTCGTCCGGCGGTGTCGCTCTTCGCGAACCTGCAAAGACCGCTGTGATGGGATGGGACGGAGACCGGATCTCGACCGCGATCGATCCGAAGACCGGCCGCGCGACGCTTCTGTGGGTGTCCGTCTGGGACACACCGCGCGACGCCCAGGAGTTCGTGGACGGGTACGCGCCGCTCGTCGGCAAGAAGGTGACGGGTGAGAGCGTCGCCGTCCTCCCGTCGCCGGTCCGCTTCACGGAGAAGGGCTCGGACCGCATCACGGCGATCGAGCTCCGCGGCACGCGCGTGGTCGTCGTACTCGGCACCCCGCCGCAGTTCCTCGACGGCCTGCTGCACGCGGGGCTCGCCACGGCGATCGTGGCCGATCCGCGCGACGAGGCCGACGCCGCGCAGTAGCCCAGCGTAGGAATCCGAACGCGCTCCGTGGGCGATCGCCCGCGGAGCGCGTTCTCGATTCTCAGGCGCGACGCTTCTCTACGACAGGTTCAGTGCGAGCAGGAACTCCGCGTTGGACTTGGTCTTCATGACCTTCTCCTTCAGGAGTTCCATCGCGTCGGCAGGGTTCATCTCGTTCAGGACCTTGCGGAGCACCCAGATGCGCTTCAGCTCTTCCTTCGTCAGCAGCAACTCCTCCTTGCGCGTGCCCGACTTCTGGATGTCGAACGCAGGGAAGATGCGACGGTCGGCGAGCTTCCTCTCGAGCACGATCTCCATGTTGCCCGTGCCCTTGAACTCCTCGAAGATGACCTCGTCCATGCGCGAGCCCGTCTCGACGAGTGCGGTGCCGAAGATGGTCAGCGAGCCGCCCTCTTCGCAGTTGCGCGCGGCGCCGAAGAACCGCTTGGGACGCTGGAGAGCGTTCGCGTCCACGCCGCCCGAGAGGATCTTCCCGGAGTGGGGGACCTCCGTGTTGTAGGCGCGGGCCAGACGAGTGATCGAGTCGAGCAGGATCACGACGTCCTTGCCGAACTCCACGAGCCGCTTCGCGCGCTCGAGCACCATTTCCGTGACGGCCACGTGCCGCGACGCCGGCTCGTCGAACGTGGACGCGATGACCTCGCCCTTCACGGATCGCTGCATGTCGGTGACCTCTTCGGGCCGCTCGTCGATGAGCAGCACGATCAGGTGGCACTCCGGGTGATTCGCCGCGATCGAGTGTGCGATCTTCTGGAGGATGATCGTCTTGCCTGCGCGGGGCGGAGAGACGATGAGCCCGCGCTGGCCCTTGCCGATCGGCGTGATGATGTCCATCACGCGCATCTCGGTGGACGTGGCGCCCGCCTCCATCACGAGGCGGGTCGTCGGATAGAGCGGCGTGAGATCTTCGAACAGCGCGCGCTGCGGAACCTGGTCCGGCGCCCACTCCTCGATGCGGTCCACGCGCAAGAGTGCGAAGTACCGCTCGCCGGGGCGCGGCGGGCGGACCGGCCCGTAGACCTTCATGCCCGACTTCAGGTTGAAGCGGCGGACCTGCGACGGCGCGATGTAGACGTCGTCCGGCGCCGCGATGTAGCTGTATGCGGGCGAACGGAGGAACCCGTAACCGTCGGGCATGATCTCGCACACACCTTCGGCGAACACCGGGTCGCGGCGTTCGACCTTCGTGCGCAGGATACGGAAGATCATCTCCTGCTTGCGGAGTCCGGCGAAGTCGGGGACCTGCTCGGCCACCGCAAGTCGGTGGATGTCGGCCATCGGCATCCGCTGCAGATCGCCGAGGTTGATCGGCGGGCGCCCGGAGTCGGCCACCCAGTCGTCGCCTGCCTCGGGGAGGTCGAGCGCCGGCGGCGGGGCGCCGAAGTTGCGGTCGCGCTGCTGGTGGCGGTTCTGACGGTCGTGACGACCCCGGCGTCCCCAGCCGCCCTCGCTCGGCCCCTGCTGGCCGCCGAACTGCGGCGGGAACGGGCGCTGCCCAGGCTGCTGCTGGGGGCGGTCTCCGCGATCCTGCACGGGCCCTTGCTGCTGCGGAGCTGACGATTCGCGCCGCTCGTCGTCGCGCGGGGCGCCGTCCTCGCGCGGTGGCGAGCCCTGAGCAGGACGCTCGTCCTGCTGCGGAGTCGCGCTCGCATCGGAGCCATCCGGCGGCAGGTGCCCGGTCTGCTGATTGCCGTGGCGCTGGTGGCGCCAGCCGCGGTCACCGCGGTCACCGCGGGGCCGGTCGTCCGAGCGGGGTGGACGACGCGGGTCGAAGCCCGCATCCCGCGGGAGTTCGCGCGACGGTTCGCGCGACGGTTCCTGAGCCGCCGCGCGCCGCGCGGCCTCCTCGAACGCCCGACGGGGGTCGATGAAGTCGTCGCCGGCCGGGCGTCCCGATTCGGAGCGTTCCGGCTCCCGATCCTGCGCGGCAGGTGCCTGCGGTGGTGTCGGCGGATCGACCGTCGGTGCGACCGACGGTGCGACCGGCGGTGCAGTCTCCACGCGGATCACCCGGGGCGCGCCGCGGGGCGTCCGGTGCGCCGGACGACTCGCCGCCGGCGCGGCCTCGGGCGCCGGGTCGTGGAGGCCGGCACCGAAGTCGCTGTCGGTCTCCGACGACCACGCCGCGGGGGCGGCGGCGGGCGCGCTGGAATCGACACCATGGCCGACGCCGCGATCCGCCGCCGGCTCGCTCCGCTTGCGGGAGCGAACCACAGGCTCGGGCGCGGCACCCTGCTCAGCGGGCGCGGCATCGTCCGGCGCGGGCTCAGAGGTCTTCGCCGAGCGCGTGCGCGCCGTGGTCTTCCGGACCTTTGCCTTGCGGTCACCCATGTCGCTCATCGGCTCTTCCTCTTTGCGGGATTCGACCCCGCTTGCTTCGGACGGACGTTCGTGCGCGCGCCCGGAGTTCCCGGACCGACGCGCGTCTTCGCGGCTCTCGTACTCGACGGCTGCGCCGGTGGCGCGGATCCACGCGTCACCACGCGAAGCAGTTGCGCGGCGGCGCGCCGCAGAGCGGGAGATCCGCGGCCACCCGCGTCGTTCACATCCTCGCCGTTCGGGAGGACGTGGTCGGCGCGCAATCGCTTCTCGGCGGCGGGGAACTGTGCAGCCTCGCGCCGACGCAATTGCTCAGACGACCATCCGCGCGACCGCCGCACCCGTCGCGCGCGTACGGAACGCGGTGCCGTGACGACCACGGTCGTGTCGCAAAACCGATCGAGGCTGCTCTCGAAGAGAAGCGCACAATCCACCACCACCGCGCGTGGCGCGGAAACACTGCGGGCGTTTCGGTGGTACTTCGCCAACTCGATCTGCAGGCGACGCATGACCCACGGGTGGACGATCGCCTCGAGGTGCTTCAGGCGAACGGGGTCCGAGAACGCCGCTGCCGCGAGCGCGGTCCGGTCCACGTGGTCGGTCCCGCCGTTCGCGGAGGAGCTCAGCGACGCGAACCCATCGCGGACGCGCGCGCCCGCGGCGAGCACGTGGTCGCCGAAGACGCGCCGGACTTCGGCGACGACCTCCGGCGCATCGAGAGCGGCATGACCCAGACGATCGACGTCGATCACGGCGCACCCGAGGCTCGCCAGGATCGATGCAACCGTGGACTTCCCCGCGCCGGCGGCTCCAGTCAGGCCGATCACCGGCACACGCGGGGCACCCGCGCCGACTGCGTCGATGCCTGAGCGTGTGCGGACGTCGCGCCGTTGTGCTGCCGGACTGCGCAAACTGCGACTGGCGGCACGGGCCGTCGAGGTGCGGTCAGGATCGGTTGAGTTCGGGGCGATCAAGTGGATGGAGCCGGTGTCCTGGCCGGAACGGCCGCGGGGGTGGGTGGGGTGGGCGGAGGGGACGTCGTCCGCGATCTTGGACCGCGATCTCGGACCGCCGT
>JAIOPE010000125.1 GCA_021414065.1 Planctomycetota bacterium | reverse complement strand
AGGTCGCCGTCGCCGTCGTAGTCGAAGAAGGCCGCGCTCGTGCCCCAGTCCGTGGACGCCACGCCGGACTCCGCGGAGACGTCCGTGAACCTGCCGGTCCCGTCGTTCCGCAGCAGCACGATCCCGTCCTGGCCTGTCAGGAGGAGATCGGTGTCGCCGTCGTTGTCGTAGTCGCCGCACGCCGCGCCCATCCCGAAGAGCCGCGTTTCGACGCCGCTCCCGGGCGTGGCGTCTTGGAACGTGCCGTCGCCCGCGTTGCGGTAGAGACGGTTCCCGCGCCGCTGCGCACGCGGCGTCGTCACGCCGTCGGACTCGATGAGGAGCGCGTCGAGGTCCCCGTCGCCGTCCATGTCGAACAGCGCGCACCCGGGGCACGCCATCTCCGGCATCCAGAACTCGCCCGACGCTCCGGAGTGGTGGACGAAGTCGATTCCGCGCGCTGCGGCCTCGTCTCGGAACCAGGCCGCGTCGCGCGTTGGCGACGCGTCGCGAGTCGGCGGCGCGACCGCAGCGACGGACGGCGGCGCCGGGGAGTCGTCGCCGCATCCGCCGAGGCCGAGGGCTTGAGCCGTCAGCGACGCGGCGGCGACGACGACCCCAAGTGCTGCGTGCGGCACGGCTCCTCGGGCGAGTCGAATCAAGCGGCACCTTCGGCGCGCTCGGAGGCCGCCGCTCCGGCCACCCGCTTTCGTACCTGCGGGGCAAGCGCTGCACCGGCATCGTGGGGGCACATCACTTCTCGAGCAGCGTGCTCAGACGTTCGAGGTGGTCCGCATCCGCCGACCGCACGGCGTCGAGCACCGCGCCGGCGAACAGTGCGGCGAAGCCCGACCCTTCGATCCGGCACTCGTACTCGACCGTCGTCTCTGCGGCGGGCGGGGGCGCGGCGGGTGCCTGGGCAGCCGTGCGAGTCACGAGTCGCCATCGCTGCTCCAGCTTCAGCCCTTTCGCCTCGCCGCGGAGCGACAGTTCCTTTCCCGGCCGGAACACGTCCACCGTGACCTCGCCGTCCACCGTGGTGCCGCCGACGGTGCGCGTGCGCTTCAGCACCGACCCGGCCCGGAGCGCGCCCGGCGGCGACGAATCGCTGCGCGTGGTGCCGGAGAAGAGCGCCCGCTGGTTCGCCGGGTCCGTGAGCGTCGCGAAGACGTCGTCCGCGTTTCGTGCGATCCGCTTGCTGAGAACGAACGAACCCATGTGAGCGGCTCCTCTGGGGTGCGACGGCGGGGACGACACGCGAAGCGACGCCGAAGCGACAGCGGCCCGACGCGGCCGGTACCACGCGGCGCGGCCAGGGTAGCGTCGGAGATTCACGCCGGTTCCGGCGAAATCGACGCGCATCGCGGGAAGTCGGCCTCGAGTGTCGATCTTGCGCCCCTGCGACCACGTTCGCGAGCCCCCGACGTCCCACCTGCTCGTTCTTCCGTCTCCGTGCTCGCGCCTACCGCAGGAGTCCTGCCACGAACGGGGCCATGGCGTCGGCCGCCAGTTCGTGGGCGCGCGCGTCGGGGTGATGGTCGGTCGGGTGGACCCAAAGGGCCTGGTCCGACTCGACGGCGAGGGCGGGCGTCAGGTCGAGGAACGGGATGCCCGATGCGCGGCACGCGTGTCCGATCTCCGCGTGGACTGCGGCGAACGGGTTCTCCGCGAGCCGGTGGATGATCGGGAAGAGCACCACGCCGAAGCGGGCACCCTTCGCCGCGGCAAGGTCCCGCATCGCCGTGAGCCGCGGGCGGGTTTCGTCCCATCGCCGTTGGTTCTCGCCGAAGTAGAACGAGACGTACCAGTCCTCGAGTGCGCGGTCGTTCCGCGCCCGATCGCCGACGCTGCGGAGCAGTCGCCACAGTGCGAGGCCCGAACCCGGGTCGTCCTGGCCGTCGTCGGCGCCGCGCCGGCGGTCGTTCGCGAGCGGCGTTTCGCCGTCGGGCATGACGTCGTTCATCAGGAACACGACCACGACGGCGCGCGGCCGGAACCGGTCGAGCCACTCGGGGAGACGCGCGAGTTCCTGTTCGGTCCCGTAGCCCGGGATGCCCGCGTTCACGAGTGCCTGTGCTGGTGCGGATCGCTCGCGCGTCGCGAGTGTGCGCTCGATGCGAGAGACGAACGTCTGCTCGAACGGAACGCCCTCGCCGAACGTGAACGAGTCGCCGAGCACGAGGACGGTGTCTCTGCCTGGCGGGGGCAGCGGCCCGCGCAGTCCGGCCGCATTGATCTCGTAGCTCATGCGGGCGCCGGGGGGGAGTCGGCCGTAGGGGTCGCGGTCCCAGATGTGCTCCGGCGGCGGCTTCGCCGGGTCGAACTGCCAGACGGCGCTGCCCGCAGGGCGTCCGAGTTGGTACTCCGAGATGCGCGGCGCGTAGAGCCCGGCCGCCGTGAAGCGAACCGCCACCTCGGCCGCCGCCAACGCGCACAGGGCGGCCAGTGCGACGGCGAGGACACGGAACCCTGGACGGCGCGGAGGCGCTGCGGAGGACTTCATCGCGCCGCGAGCGTAGCGCCCGGCGTCGTTCACGGGACGACTTCCGCGTCGGGGCTGCGCCCGCCCAACTTCGGCAAGCGCGATGCCGCGAGGATGCAGAATCGCCCAACGATGCCCCCCGAATCCCTCTCTGCCGACCTGGCGCTCGTCGCTGAGATCGACCTTCCGCTCGACGCGGGCGGCGACTCGCCCGACGTACAGGCGAAGAAGGCGTATCTCGTCAGCCGACTCGGCGTGCCGGCGGACGTCTGGGACCGGATCAAGTCAACTCCTGTACCGCTCGCGACTCGGGCCTACCTCGTCGGGATGCTCGCTACGAGGGCCACGTCGCGTTCTCCTCGGTCCGGCCCGGCCGCGCGGGGCGCGGATGCTCTATCAGGAGGGCGAACGTGTGTCGAGCCTCCCCCCGCGGATGCCAGAGCCGATTTCCTCAGCGCCGCGCGCCGCCGTGCCGTCGGTCACGGCCGCGAGCGAGGCGCCCTCCGCGTCCGTCGAAGTCGCGTCCTCGATTCCCCCAACGAAGGTGGTTCCCATGGCAGTTGCCCCGACAACACCGACTCCGCCCGAGGCTGACGCGGGCGGTGAAGCGTCCGACGCGCCCGACCCGACTGGCCTGACGATCTCGATGAGGGAACTCGTCGATCTGCTCATCGGTGTCGGCGAGACCAAGCTCGGCGGCGCGACGATCACTCGCCACGCGGTCCGCGCACGCATGCGGAAGCCCGAGGACGCGCCGGCCGAGTACGCGGAACTCGTGAAGTTGAAAGACCCGAAAACCGGGCGATTCCCGAAGGCCGACGCACTCGCCGTGGTCGCCCGCGTGGCGGCCCGCGTGCAGGCAAAGTAGCCTGGGATGTCGCCCGTCGGCGCATCGAGGCGCCCGCAAGGCGGGACTCGCAGCGTCGGCTCTGTCAAGCCACGCAAGGGTCCCAACGCAGCAGACGGCCGCCACGGCGCAGTGAGGGGTCGCAGGCTCGACGTCGCACGACGCTGACCGGCGCGGGCGAATACTCCGACAGGCTGCTAGTTCATGTCCCAAGTCACCGGAGCGATGAGTTTCGACCGTCCGGGTGGGGCGGGCGAAGGCAATCGTGGTAGCATCCGCGTGTATCCACGGAGGTGAGCTCATGCGGAACCGCTTGGCCGTCCCGTTGGTCGCTGTCGTGTTGGGCATCGTCGTCGTGCTGGCACTCGGCGCATTCGTCCTCGGGCGATTTGGTCCGAGCGAAGCCGGCACGTATGTCGAACCGGTCGTCGTCGGGGACTGGATGTACTACTCGAGCAGACCCGACGAGAGCAGCCTCTACCGAATGAAGACGGACGGATCATCGACCGCGAGGATGGCCGAGGGCTCCGTCATCAGCATCTGTTCGGACGGCACGTGGATCTACTATTCGAGCACGAACGGCGTGTTCAAGATCATGCCCGACGGGAGTTCCAACACGAAGCTCGACGACAGTTGGGCCGACAGCATCAACGTCGCGGGCGACTGGCTCTACTTCGCGATGAGCTACGGCGACAAGAGAAACATCATCAAGGTGTCGAACTCCGGTTCCGGAAGACAGGAGTTGAACCAGGATTTCTCCGCCGACGTCAAGGTGGCGGCAGGATCGGTGTATTACCGTAGCGTCGATGACGGGCACTCGATCTATCGGATCGGAATTGACGGGACCGGCAGGACGAAGCTGAACAGCGAGGGGTCCTGGGACATGACGGTAGCCGGCGACTGGATCTTCTATCGGAGCGACATCGACTCGGGCCTCTACCGGATGCGGACCGATGGGAGCGACCGTGCGAAGGTCTGCGCGGACTATCCATCGTTCATCCAGGCGCGAGGAGAGTGGGTCTACTATTCGAGCGGCCACGACGACTGGAATGTCACGCGCGTGAGGCCGGATGGGTCCGGCCGGCAGAAACTCAACGGCGACCACTCCAAGCACCTCTGTGTGGCCGGCGACTGGATCTACTACTACAACGAGGGAGCGGACCCCGGGTTTTACAAGATGAAGACGGACGGGACGGGACGGACGAAGCTCGACTGAGTTTCCGTCGGGGTCGCTCCGCTCTGTCCACTCCGGTAGCGGGGCTTGCAGCCTGTCGGGTGGCGCCCTCGAGCGTGCGGCTGCCAGCCGTCGTCTTCATCGGCGGTCGTCCGCTCTGCGCTGCGCACGCGACGCTGCCCGGCGGCGCCACGGATGTCGTCGCCCCGCCGGGCACCCCACGAGCGGGCCTTCCGCGGCGGGGTGTCCGGTCAGGGGGCCGTGTCGGTCCCTCTCAGCTCGCCGCTGCGAGCGGCCTCGCGCGCCGTGGCTCGGAGAATCGGACGGACCCTGCCGTGCACGGATTCGGACGGATCAGCGGCGCGCGCGGCGTAACGCGGGGATCTACCTGCAACGCAGGGCGTTGGCGGTTGCGACGGCGACGGGGCGACGGTTTGGCCGTCAGGCTGCGTGCCGACTTGCGTGTCATGCACGCCCGAGGCCCGTCGCGGGGCTTTGGGCCGATCGCGCCAGCCCCTTGCGGGGTCCTGGTTTGCGCTGGAGCGGGTGAACGGATTCGAACCGTCGACATCCACCTTGGCAAGGTGGCGCTCTACCACTGA
>JAIOPE010000122.1 GCA_021414065.1 Planctomycetota bacterium | reverse complement strand
CGCGTCGCCGCCGGGGCCGGCGGCTCCGCCGAAGTGTGCGGCGTGCGGCATCGAGGCGCGTCCAGGGGCGAAGTTCTGTGTCGGCTGCGGGACGCCCGCGAGATGACGATGCCGCCCGTCGTTCCAGGGCCGTCATCGCCGCCGGCGGATACGTCGCGCTCGCCGAGTCCACCGCGTCGTCGCACGTGGCTCACCTGCCTCCTCGTGGCCATCGGCGTTGTCCTGCTCGCTGTGGGCGGGATCTTGGGCTTCGTGATGTTCATCTACCACGACTACTGACGCGCGGTCGGACATGTGATGACCGGGTGATTCCCGGACACTTCCCTCGCGTCGCACGGAGGTCGGGGGCGAGGATGCGGCGGCGGGTGGAGGAGGTCGGGATGAGGAAGCTCCTGGTTGCTGTGGTTCTCGTACTCTCTGGCTCCGCCGTTGCGGGGGATGCGCCCGTTGCGCGCAGCCCCGGGCTGCTCGTCACTCGGAATCGCGCGACCGGCGTGGTGCAGGTGGTGACTCCGAGTGGACGCTCGCACCGCGGGGAGCGCGGACGCCTCGGCACATCGACAGACGTCGATGTGTCCGACGCTGACGCAATCGTCGTCGGCGGCGCCCCGTCGAAGATCTTCGGGTGGGACGACCGGAGCTACGTCGCGCGCACGACGAAGTTCCCGTGGAGTTGCGTCTGCAAGATCTTCGCCACGTACCCGAACGGCGAGACCTACATCGGCTCCGGCGTGCTCGTCGGACGTCGTCACATCCTGACTGCGGGGCACGTCGCGTACGACGCCGATCTCGGCGGTTGGGCGGACATGGAGATCATCCCCGGGTACGACGACGGCTACCGCCCGTTCGGCACGTACACGGATGTCAACGCGACTTCGTTCACGGGTTGGACCGAGAACGCGGACTTCGCCTGGGACATCGCGCTCGTCGAGTTGTCGGACGCTGCCGGAACGCGCGCCGGTTGGCTTGGTTTCAAGGCGCCTTCGGTGCGCGCACTCCTCGCGTCGAAGCTCACCACCGGAGGATACCCGGGCGACGTCTCCGGCGGCGAGGTCATGGTGCTCGCCCGCGGCAAGCTCGATTCCGTCGATGCCGACACCATCTACTTCACGCGCTCACTCGACATCATGCGCGGGCAGAGCGGCAGCGGCATGTGGACCGGTACCGGGCGGAGCACCGCCGTCGTCGGCGTGGTGTCGTGGGAGGGCGAGTCGTCCAACGGGGGCGTTCGCATGTCCAGGGCGAAGTACAACGCCATCGCGGAGTGGAAGCGGCGATAGCCTCGGGCGCGTGCAACTATCGATCGACGGCGCCGGCGGCATAGACGGCGCCAGCGGCATCGACGGCGCCAGCGGCAACAACGACGACGTCCCTGCGGGCCACGCCGTCTCGCGCCTGCGGGCCGATCGCATCGCGCGGAGCAGTCGGCCGTTTCTCGCCCGTGGATCGCGCACAGACCGCTGTCCCAAGTGTCGCGTGTCGTTCGCGCATTGTCTGTGCGCCGCGTGCCCGACCGTTCGGACCCACGGAAACTCGGCGTTCTGCCTCCTCATGCACGAGGCCGAGCCGATGAAGCCGAGCAACACCGGTTGGCTCGTCGCGGACGTCGTCGCGGACACGCACGCGTTCACGTGGGCGCGGACGAACGCCGACCCGCGCATGCTTGCGCTTCTCAGTGATCCGCGGCGTCAGCCCTACCTCGTCTTCCCGGCGCACGCGGCGCAACCGGAGCGCGTCGTCACCACCGTCGAGGCCTCGCCGGGCGGCCGTCGCCCGCTGTTCGTCCTCTTGGACGGCACGTGGGCCGAGGCTCGGAAGATGTTCCGGAAGAGCCCCTACCTCGACCGCTTCCCCGTGCTCGGACTGACGGCCGACGGGCCCGCTCGTTACCGCCTGCGTCGTACCAAGTGCGACGCTCACCTCTGCACGGCCGAGGTCGCGGCGTCGTGTCTCCGCCTCGCCGGCGAGCCCGACAGTGCCGACGCTCTCGACGCATGGCTCGACACCTTCGTCGATCTGTCCATGCGCCTCCGCGGGCAGCCGGTGCAGGAGTAGCTCCGGCGCAGCGTGCGCGCGACGCTGATCGATCGCGTCCGCGCTCGCGCCGCAGCGCCGGGCTCGGTGATCCGAGGCTCGCAGTTCGGCCAGCTCTCGACGCATCCGGAGTGCTTCGAGAGGCTGCATCCAGGGTACGTTCCCTTGAACGGCGCCCCGGGGAGTGGGTCGCAGTTAAAGAAACAAGGCTTTCCCTTTCATTGCGACGAGAATTCAGCCGCGCTGTTCAAGTCAGCCGAGGCCCACGCCACGGCTGGGAGGATCATCGCGCTACGAGAAGCGCACCGAGCGCAGCTCCAGGGCACCGGCAAGTCGGGCGCCAACCTGCTGCGGCTGCTCGACGTCATGTACGAGCGGCCGATTCTCACGGCGCGAGTGGTCGAGAGCCGCCTGGCTGTGACGTTTCCGACCGCTACTTCGCTGATCCACCGGCTCGAGAAGCTGGGGATGCTGCACGAGACAACAGGAAAGCGGTGGGGACGCCGCTACGCATGCCGGCCCTACCTCAGGCACTTCGAGGACTCCGAGGCGGCCGATCTGCCGGCCACCGGCGGCGGCGAAGGCGTCGCGCCTCGCATCGTGACCGGGGGCGACGCATGACCGCTCCGCTTCTTCGCAGAGTTCCCTCCGGCGGCGATGGTGAGGCTGATGACGGAGCGCCGGTCGGAGCGCGATGCTGCGGGCTTGGTCTTGCGGCGGTCGGAGCCCGGCGGTACAGGTGCAGCGGGATCCGACTCCCGCTCGGAGTGGCGACGCGGCGTGCAGGGGTCGGACTCACGACGGCGACCTCGTCGTGCCGGATGCTGTGGGGAGGAGCGTGAGGCGACTCACGAAGGAGGGGCGGCGATGCGGCTGATGCGGACGTGGATGCTCGTGATGCTGCGGAAGGGCGGTCGCGGGACGTCTGTCTCGGTCGCTCGCCGGGCGCTCCGGGACCACGAGACGCCGGACGGCGTCGAGCTTGCGCGGCAGGTCCTGAGCTCGTTCCGTCTCGGTCGCTGACCGCGGCGCGCGCGGTGAGTGGGTGCGCGACGGAAAGGTGAGAAGGCCCGCCCCGTCCCGTTGGGCCGTGCGATTTCCGCCGGCCCGGTTGGCGTCAGCTCGCACCGGTGTGTGGGATGGTCAGCACGAATCGCGCGCCGCCGCCCTCCGGCGACTCGAACGTCAGATCACCGCCCAGGTCGCGGGCGAGGGCGCGCGACAGCGCGAGACCGAGGCCGATGCCCGGGACCGTGTCGCCCGGCGGGCGGCCGGCGCGCTCGAACGGCGTGAACGCCGCGCGCACGCGGTCCGCCGGGATGCCGGGGCCGTGGTCCCGGACGGCGACCACGACCGCCGCACCGCGACGCTCCGCCGTCACCTCGATCCGCCGGTCGGCGGTCGCGCCGGAACCGGCGGCGTACTTGCACGCGTTGTCCACCAGATTGAAGAGGATCTGGCCGAGCACGTCGCGGTCGGTGTCGAGCACGACCGCGCCCGCGTCGCCGGCCTGCACCACGAGCGTCGCGCCCGCCTCGGCCGCGCGGCGGTCGAGCGGCGGCGTCGCCCGCACGAGCAGGTCCGCGACCGAGACCTGCTCTCGGCGCACGGGCGTCCGGCCCTCTTCGACCCGGGCGTAGGAGAGGACGTTCTCGACGAGCAGGGCGAGTCGCCCGGACTCCGACTTCAGCGTTTCCAGGTACTCCTGGCGGCGCGCGGGGTCTTCCACCATGCCGTCGGCGAGCATCTCGGAGTAGAGGCGGAAGGTGGTCAGCGGCGTGCGCAGTTCGTGCGTGACCGACGACGCGAAGCGGTTGCGCCGCTCGGAGAGATCGATCGTGCGCCGCAGCGCGAACGCGATCGCGCCGATCGACGCCAGGAGCGCCGTCCACGCCACTGCGAGCGTCACGCGCGCCGGAGTGACGAGCGGCATCGCCTCGGCGTCGGGCCGCGGGGCGTCGAGCGCCACGGGCACCGACGCGAGGACGAAGCCCTGATCGACGTCGCCGCGCAGTTCGTCCACCGGGCGGAGCGTCGCCAACGGAAGGACGTCGGCCACCTGGTCGAGGAGTCCGGCGCGCACGACGGCCCAGTCCACGACGTGCACGTTCACGTCGCCGCGGTCGGTCATGTTGCCGACGCTCGAGGACATGAACAGCGCCCTGCGGACGAGCAGGAGATCCGGCGCCGCCGCGCTCGATGCGACCCAAACGGCAGTGAGCGGGCCGCGCCCGCCGTCCCAGCGCGAAGCACCTGCGTCAGCGGCTTTTGTGCCGTCCTCGTTCGTCGCAGGTGGGAGGTTCTGCGAGAGCCCGTCGTTCGCCACCTGCGCCGCCCGGCTCGAGCGTTTCCGCTGCTTGTACTCCGCTGAGTTCCGGTCGCTGGAACTGTAGTTCGCGCCGGGTCCCTGCGGCGTCGCTGCGGCCTGCTTCGGCGAGGCCGGGGCGGGTGGCTCAGCCTTCGGGGTCTGCCAGCTCTGCGCGGACGTCTGCACCGACTGGGCGGTCGAGCAGACCAGGTCCCGCACGAGCGTCTCGGTCGCCTGGATGCGCTTCCGCGCCGCCCCGACGTCGAGCGCGCGCACGGCCTTCTCCGCCTCGGCGTCGCCGCCCCGAACGGCGCGCACGCTCCCATCTGCATCGACGGTGTAGGTCGCGCGGACGAGACGCGTGGCCGCCGGGACGAGCAGCTCGGTCTCCGCCGCGAGCGCCGGTCCGAGCCACGAGTCCATGCGCCACAGCGCCAGCCGCAGAGTCTCCTGGTGCGCCGCGTCGGCGCGCGCCTCGTTCTCGGCGACTTCCATCGAGAGCAGGTCGCCCGTGATCCACGCCATGGCGACCGCCACGACGCCCGCCCCGGCGACAAACACCGCCCCGAGCCCGCGACGGCGGCTCACGCCCCACACTCCAGCCGATACCCGCGCCCGCGCACCGTCACCAGGATCGTCGGCGCGTCGGCCGGGTCGCCGAGCTTCTCGCGGACGCGCGCGACGTGGACGTCCACCGTGCGCGTCTCGACGCCGCGGGGGTCGAGCCCCCAGACGCGCTCGAGTAGTTCGTCCCGCGATACGACGCGGCCGGCCGCAGACGCGAGGTAGCGCAGGACGTCGGCCTCGCGCTCGGACATCGTCGCCCGCGCGCCGTCGCCGCGGACGACCTCGCGAGTCGCGAAGTCCACCGTGCGCCCAGCCACGACGAGGCGCCCGACATCACGCGGCCGCTCCGCCGACCGCCGCAGCACCGCCTCGACGCGCGCCAGCACCTCGCGGGCGCTGAACGGCTTCACCACGTAGTCGTCGGCGCCGGTCGTGAGCCCCTGCACGCGATCCGCCTCCGCCCCGCGCGCGGTGACGAGAATGACCGGCAGCGCCGGCCGCGCCCGGCGGATCTCCGCGAGCACCGCGAACCCGTCCATCTTCGGGAGCATGACGTCGAGCAGGACCAGGTCCGCACCGCCGCCGAGCGCCGCGGTCAGCCCCTCGCGGCCGTCGGCGGCCTCCATCGCAACGAAGCCCCCGTAGCGCAACGCGTCGGCGAGGCCGCGGCGGATCGCGGCGTCGTCCTCGACCACCAGGACGGTGCGGGGGCCCATCACGGCATTGTGACCGCGCCTGCCGCGCCGGCCCCTACTTCGCCCCGCTGCCGGCGGCGGGAGCGACCGCGACGCCGACCGCGACGCCGAACGTGAAGCCCTTCCGCTCGGCCTGCGCCCGCACCGCCCGCCGCACCGCGGACGCGAGCGTGCCCTCGACCGTGACGCCCTGCTTCGCCATCTCGGCCGCGATGAACTCGTTCCGCTTCAGGGAGAGCTCCGCGACCTGCTTCTGGATCTCGGCGCGCTTCGCCGCCATCTCCGCCACGAACTTCGCGCGCTCCTCGAGCGTCATCTTCTGCATCGCGGCCGGCAGGTCGGTCGTGGCGACCTTCGCAAGCTCGCAGTCCTTGTACTTGATGGCGTCCACGAGGTCCCACGACGACGAGCGGTAGTTCGTCGAGGCTTTCGTGGCCGCACGCGACGCGGTGTTCGCGGCCCCGAGCGCGTCGTTGTTCCCGTCCTGCGCCACCTGGTTCCGGCAGCCGATGTCGCCGTACGATCCGAACGGGATGTAGGTGGCGTTGAGCGCGGTCGAGAGCTGCCCCAGGAGCGCATCGTACGGCGTCGCGCAGACCGGCGCCCGGCGGTCCTGGTCGATCGCGGCGAACTCCCCTTCGCCGAGCTTCGCGACCTCGCGCCAACTGGGGGCGATCGCGTCGTCCGGGTTCCCGCAGTAGATCGCGTTCACGATCACGCTCTTCTTCGCAGCGCGCGCGCAGACGTCGCGGAACGCCACTTCGCGGTCCTGGTCCGCCGACTCGTTCCCGGCCACGACGACGATCCGGAGCGCCTTCGCATCGTCGCTCCACGCGAGCCGGTCGAGCGACGCCCCGATCACGCGGCCGACGTACTCCTCGCCGCCGTTCGTGCGCAGGCCGAAGAGCTTTTCGGAGATGAAGTCCAGGTCCTCGGTGAACGGCGCGTCGGTGCGCACCCAGCCCTCCGCCTTGTCGTACCCGTGGTTCCCGTAGGACAGGAGCGCCACGCGCAGGTGCGGCAGCGGCTTCACGTGCGACAGGTCGTTCACGACGTCCCAGAGGCTTCGCTTCGCAGCGTCGATGAGCCCGTCCATGCTGTTGCTCGTGTCGAGGCAGAGGACGAGGTCCACGGGGCGCTCGGGGGGCACCGGGTCGGTGGCGGCCTTCCCTGCGGGCGCCGCAGCCGGACCGTCATCCGCGACGGCCGGCGCCCCCGGCACGGCGCATCCCACGAGCAGCGCGACCACGGCGATCAGGTTCTTCGGCGTCATGCGGACCTCCTGGAGCGTCCGGGGTCGGCCCCGGCACGTCGCTGCGCGCGACCTCGCGCGTCTGCTGGAAGTAGACGTCCTCCGGGGCGTCGCCGCGGTAACGGGCGCGTAACGAGACGCCGCCGAGTCGTTCGCGCGGGCACCAGTCGATCGTGACGACGCGGCGTTCTGCGTCGCCATGTGGGTGGTCGTCGGCGCGATCGTCTTCGTCGGAGGGCCACGCCGGCGCCGACGTTGGCGGACTGTGGGCGGACTGAGGACGGTCCCAAGCGCCCCTGACCCGTCCACTGCCGCGCGCCATCGGGACACGAAGTGGACAGAGTTGGACGGAACTGGACAAACGGGGTCGCCGGCCGGTCCGGGGGCGAGCTGCATGCGCGACGCAACCGTCGATCTCGAGACAACTTGCGATGGTAGGCCCGCCTGGACTCGAACCAGGGACCAAGGGATTATGAGTCCCCTGCTCTAACCGACTGAGCTACGGGCCCACCGTGAGGATCTATAAGGGTTTCAAGGCGATCTGGGAACACCGCAAAACGGCTGCGCCCCCCTGTGCGCCCCCCATCTCTGTTCCGGTGGGGGGAGACGGCCAGGGTTGGCAGGGCCTGCGTCGTCTCGTGGACGGAGCGGGCAGTGTCGCCTCAACGAACCGATCTGGGAAGGCTCCACGTGGCGGAACCCAGGGCGCAGGGCAGACCTGCTACGTCGCCAGACCTGAGGGCGACCTCGCCGAAGTGGCGCCAGCACGGCCAACCGCTCGGGCTCAACCCGCAGGACCGAGGTCGCCATCGTCTGCCCGACAGCTTCCGCGCCAGCGGATCTGGGCGCAAAGGGCCGGAGGTTTGAGTCCTCTCGCACAGACCAACGGAAGTCCCGACAAATGCGCGATTTGCAGCGATGGCTCGGAGCGCCTCCGACCCCCTCCAGACGGCCAAATCGGCTGCAGGTGCGCTAGGAGGTCCCCTAGGGTCACAGTACCGCCGGGGTCGGCGCGAACCGAGGCGCGCCCCTGTGTGTCAACGTGCGTGAGACATTTCGCCCATCGGAGATTCGTGTAGAGGGCGTGGAGGTTCTACGAGATGGCAAGACGCAGCAGGCGCGCACCGGCGCCGGTTCCGGAAGGTGTTCCCGTTCCGCTACGTGAGCAGGCGGTCGGAGGCGACGTCGCGTCAGGCGCGGCGCCGACGACGACGCCGGACGCTGAGGTGTTGGCGACGGCAAGCAGGCGGCGGCTCACGTCGCAGTACAAATTGCAGATCCTGGAGGCGGTCGAGGCCGCACGCGGAACGCAGGAGGTCGGTGACCGCGCCGCCGATTGCCGTAGACGTATCCACAGATCCCGCGTAGCCTTCATCGTTGTCGTCCGCGAAGCAGGTACGTAACGGGCGACGGGGTCGATACCCGGGCAGAACCTATGCGTGGTTGCGCTGAGCGCGTTGTGAGTCGTCGTCGTGCCGCATGGCGTTCAACCGGAGCGGCGTGCGGCGGCTTGCTCCGCTCGCGCTGGGTCACGATCCCGCGGAGCACAACCAGGCGTTCCGGATCGTCGTCTGGGAAGCGGATGCTCTCGTGAGAGATGCGAGGTCCCAGAAGCGGCGTTGGATGGTGCTCCCGAGCCTTGGGTTGCTGTTGGCAGCGACGGTCGGGGTGATCGTCCTACTCCTCTTCACGTTCATGGACTACGAGGCTGTGGTAGATCGCGAGGAGCGTGCGGTGGCCGTTCAGCGTATCCGGGTGCGGCGACTTCGCGCGGCCGAGCGACTGCTGGTGATCAGGGTCGTCGATCAGCGTGGCCGTCCTGTGCGCGGTGCGCTCGTGTCAGTGCGCAGCTCCGCCTATCAGCTGATAGCCGATGCGCCGCCGACAGACGAGGACGGGCTGTGCTCGGTCGCCCGCGAGTTCATCAGGCGCGCCGACGCGTCCCTGCTCGAGGTTCGCGCTCCTGGATATCGCCTGCGCGCGGAGAACCTCTCCTCTGTGAGCGCGGACGCCACGCGGCAGCCGCATGTGATCTCGGTAGAGCCGACGACCGCGCTCGTCGTTCGGGCCGAGGGGCGGCGACGCGAGCCGGTCGCAGGCGTGCGCGTCGATGTCCAACTCCGGTCGCAAGACCCAGCGCCCGTCGAGGCGGCGTTCCAAGGGGTCACCGGGGAGCAGGGAGTGCTTCGGTTCGAAGGACTCTGCGAGGGGCAGTGGCACGTTTCCGCGTCCGGCAAGGATCTAGAGATCGCGGGCGAGCGGACCGTGTCGGTCGCCCCTGGAGTGCCGGCCGAGGTCCGCATCCGCGCGTTTCTGACGGAAGAGACGCAGGTGATGATCGCGGATCCGTCCGGTCGGCCCACGGCCGGAGCCTTCGTATCCATCGACCCCACGTTCGACATGGAGGGCCTCCGATGGGCCGCGCAGGTCTTGCCCGACGGTCGTCTCCGCGTGCCGGTACCGCCGTCCTCGCTCCCGGATCGGCTCGGCATCATCGCATTCGATGGGACACGGTACGTTGCGACGCTTAGACCGGGGAGCAAGCCGCCGTCCTACGAGATCGGCGCCGCCGTCCCTGAGCGCCCCGCGGAGCAGGCTGTGCTTGCGGGCACAGTGACTTCGCCGTCGGGGTCGCCGCTGCGCGCGGTCGTCGTTGCGACCGACGCGACGACAGAGATCGCACCGCGTCGGCACTACGCCTCGACCCGCGCGGACGGGAGCTTCCAATTCTTCGACCTCTCGGTGACGCAGGCGACCGTCGAGGCCGTACTCGCCGCGGGAACAGGCCTCACTATCGGGCCACGGTCCTTGCGCTCGAAACCTGTGCAGACCGGGCTACCGCGAACCGATGTTCGACTGGTCATCAACTGCGGCGCGACCATCCAGGGGACGCTCCACGACGCAGCAGGAGCCCCCGTCTCCGGCGCAACGCTAGAGATCCTACGAGTCGCCGATAGGGCGGCCGATCCGGCCGGATCGCCGAGCCACGTAACCTCCGCCACCGCGCGCACAGACGAGTCAGGAGTGTTCATGGCTCAGGGCCTCGAACCGGGCGCCTACCGAGTCCGCCCGCTTCCACAGGATTCCAACCGATTCCCCGGGTGGGTCGATGCGATCCTCGACGCGGACAAGGAACCAGCCGTCCTGCGATGCACCGAGAGCCGAGAGATCCGGTGCGTTGTGCGCGATCTGCAAGGGCGACCCGCTCCAAACGTCACGGTCACGGCCTTCTCTCCCGAGGATCGCGAGAACTTCCGCGCTGAAGTCACCGGAGAGGACGGGATCGCACGGCTCCGTGCGCTAGACCCGGCGGGACGCTATGTTGTGCTGGCATGCGTTGGTGACCTCAGGAGCACCGTGGCCGATCCCGCGGCGCCGGGATTGGTCGAGCTCCAAGTCTGGGTCGATATCGAGCCCGCGCTTCGGATCCGGCTCACAGGCCCTCCTGGAGTCGCCGTTGGCGGGCGTCGGCTTCGCGTGCTCCGGGCTCCGGACACGTTCGTGGGCCGATTTCGGACGCAACCGGACGGCGGCGTGGTCCTGCCGCGGATGGCGCCAGGTCGCTATGACGTGCGACTCGATGAGTGCGATGATCTTGAGTCCGCGACCGTCGCTGTCTTGTTTCCGGGGACACGGGAAGCGATACTTCAGGTTCGGCCCAAGGGAGGAAAGTGACCCATGCGGATCAAGTGCGCCGTGCTACGACTCCTGCTCGCATGCCTGCTGACCGTGGCGACGGCCGCGTCGGCATGGGCGGTGACGATCACCAAGCCCGTCCCGCCACCGCCCGTCCCGCCGCTGACCCCGTCGATCACCGCCGTGACGGACGGTCTTACGTGCCCGTGCTCCATTGCGGGCCACTACGCGACGGCCCAGGGAACCACCCATCCGTACAACTGGATCGTCACGCCCGCGGGGGCAGCGACGATCGATCTGACCCCCGACCCTACTTACAGGCACACGATCCGCTTCATGGCGGTCCGCGCATTTGCAAGGCAGAACAACTACCAATCATTCACGCTCACGGTGACTGACACAGGCGATAACTCAAGTCAGACGATCACGATCTACCCGATCTCGATGGACTTTGTGAAGACGGCTCCTGGAGGACCAGGCGGAACTACGCTCCGAACCTACACGAGGGACGACCCGGACCGCGTCGTTCACGCCCCGAAGGATCGCGACGACCCCGACAGCGACAATACGCGTGACTTCCAGGTTGAAGTCACCGGGACGGTCAGCGTTCAGGACATGGAGTTCGTCACCTGGATCATGCTCAAGGGCCAAGCCCCGAACTGGACGGCCGGGACGGGGCGTATCGCGATCACGGAGTACAACGGCTCGTCCCAGTACGTCTCCCAAGGGGGGTGTACGCCGCACCCGAGCCTCAATCCTCCGACACCGGTCGACAAGGTCTACCGCATCACGACTCCGGTACCGTCCTCATGGAACCCGTCCGCCCCGCCGGGGACCGTTGAGGGGACGGTGCACACGTTCACGCTGAAGGGCGACGCAAAGTCGAGCTTCTGGTGGGACATCGAGATCGACGTTGGTATCCGCCAGTATCAAAATCGGATTTACTGTGCCGACGGCATCGGCGACTCCATGACGTACACGGTCCCGAAGATCGACATCGAACTCGACACGATGAACGAGACCGAGGAGGGGACGGACGCCAATGAAGCCAGCGATTCGGCGAGTGCCTACCTTCTGATCGACGACGACGCCACGGTCGCGGAGAAGGCATCAGGGTACACCGATCTCGAGTTCACGATGCGCAGGGTCCTCCCGGAGGAGGATCTACCCTCCGGCGTGTACCAGGCTGCAACGACCGTTGTCGATGCGAACGGCGCGAACACAGGGCGAGTGAGGCTTGCGGACTCAAGCTACGCGACCGTGACCCTGCCACTCACGCGCACTGCAAACACGCAGCTTGAGTACATGGGATACGCCATTCCGGAGTCCAAGAGCTCCACGCGCGAGGACACCCGCCTCCGCGTCCGTCTGGAGGCGGGCGGGACGGAGGTCGGCGGCGACACCTGCCGGGACAGTGCCTACCTCACGGTGCTCGAGGGGGACGTCAAGTGCCCGCGGCGCGAGGCAGGCGGGACAATCACCACGCCCCACACCAGCGGCACGGACGGAAACGAATTCACGTACGACAGTGCGGCGACTGGAACACTGACGATCGAGTGGAAGATGGCGGTCAGCCCCGATACCGCGAAGATCCGAGGCGAGATCGACGGACTGCTCTCCTTCGGGATGACCGACGTTGGCGATAGCCAGCGTCAATGGAGCGACGGCGCGCTCGCCTATGCGAACAGCCAATGGGAGTTCTCCGGCGACTTCCAGACGCTTCCGACGAACAACAGCGGATTCGGCAAGAAGCTCACTCAGCTCACACTGACGAGCAGTTTCAGTGCCTACCGGTCATGCGAGATCAAGCGAGACGTCGAGGTGTTCTTCGGCAAGAACGAAGCTAATCATCCAGGTGGAGTAGCTGGTGACCCGAACTGGTACTACTATTGGTCCCAGACTACCGCCGATTACGGCACCCATGTGTTTGAGACTGGCGGTGGGACTGGAATCACCTACTTCTCGGGTGGCTCGTGGATCGCGCACGTGCGTCCGGATGCTTCGGTTGGCCCTGTGGGTAATGACATCTGGGGAACCGCTCGCGGAATTGACCTGTTCGCGCACCTATGCCGCCACGAGGAGCAGCATCGCTTGGACATGATCGCGGTCTGGGGCAAATCGACCAGTCGCACCGTTGTCGCCGACGACGACCATCCTGGCGGTATGGATGAGAATGGTCGTGGTGACTGGCTGAAGGACTCAGGCGAATCGGCAATGAGTGGCGGCCAAGGGGCATATGACCCTGTCGATCCTAAGACGTACAACGACATTTACGACTATACGGCCACAGGGTCCGACCCGCTCTACGATTGCGAGGATTACTGCCTGCAGAGGCAACAGTCGTGGAACAACGGCGATGCCAACGGTGAGGACTGGGCCAGTCCAGGAATGCGACATGCAACTACGAACGACCCCACCAATTAGTCGAGAACCGCTGCGGTCGCTGATCGCGGCACTGCTGTTGGTGATGTGGTGCTCCTGGGGGGCCTTCGGTGGCGAGCCACAGGACCCAGCACTGGCGGTGCGCTGGCAGCCATTTGACAAGCTCCAACTTCGAGAGATGTACAGGAACCAGAGCGTCCCGGACGTTGACTTCATTCGTGAGTGTCTGGTAACACTCGACAAGAGGTTGGCCCTCGATGGGGCGAAACGCGAGGGCAATCTGATCGGCGCTCCGGCTGACTGGGACAGCGGGGATGACTTTGCCGTCGTCATCCCGCTGATGGCTAGTCGTCCGCGCAAGGAGGGGGGACTTGCGGTGCCCCGCGAGGCGTTGGCTGGCGCCTTGGATTCGTTGCAGCGGCATTCGTACCCGAAGGAGCTTCGGAAGCTTCTGGTTATGGCGATCGGACTCGCGGGAGACGGGGCGCGAGTCGCCGCGGAACTGCGCGCAGCGCTGTATGACCCGCCGCGCTCAGGAAGACTACGGTCCTTGGCGGTGAGGGCTGCAGCGGGTCAATGTGGCCCGTCAGATCTTCCGCAACTGATTCGACTCCTTCGAGATGACTATCGGTTCATGCCTATCGAACCGACTCCGGGCGAGCGCGAGGCGTACTGGCAGTACCCAGTCCGTGCTGTTGCCGCGGAGCGGCTCAAGGAGCTTGGCATCGAGAGCACGACGAAGATCGAGGGGAGCGCGAGGGGACCGGTGTTGGATCACGCGTCTGCCGTCGGTGCAATTTGGAAGTGGCTGTCAAGCGGCGACGCGGAACTCGTGAAGCAGGCACTGAAGGCGACTGAGCGTGCGCTCCTGGAAGACCTGATTGTGGGTCTTGCCGTTGCGATTGATCGGTGGGTCGTCGATCCAGAGGTTTCGGGCGATACGCGAGCCGCACTTCGGAAGGCGCGAGAGGGAACAAGGAGCGTTGATGGCGAGAAGCGGAGGTGATGCCCGGATCCCGCGATTCCTGCCGGCGATTGACTTCCGCACTGTCCGCTCATCGTCTCTCTGACGGTGGGCTCGCGTCGATGTGCGTCCTCGCTCGCTTCGGGTGCCTGCGCCGCACAGTGGGGTGCGGCACCGGGCCGCCGCTCTCGAGGAACTGCGCCGTATCTGTCCGGCCGAGCACCTTGCTCATCGCGCAACCGCGAGTCACGAGAGCTGCAGCATGACGCGGACGAGCGCGGTCAGGCGCGGGCGGCGGCCCAGCGTCGCGGCGTGAGCTCGCAGACCTGCGAGGCGGGTGTGCG
>JAIOPE010000123.1 GCA_021414065.1 Planctomycetota bacterium | reverse complement strand
CATCCCCCGCGACCCGAAGGTGAACAAGGACGGCCTCCAGGACTGGCGCTACTGCGGTTCCCGGGGCCAGAAGCCGGAGATCGTCACCGGCAAGTCCTTCAAGGTCTCGATGCAGCGCACCGGGCTCGAGAGTTCGATGGCGATCGACGACTGGGACTCGAAAGGGCAGGAGGCCGGCCGCGACCTGACCGCCCAGCACGTCTCGATCTACGGTTACGACACGCAGGTGGACGTGGACGACCTGATCGTCCGCGGGAAGCTCGACGCCGCCTGGATCACGAAGAACAAGATCGACGTCACAACGTGGAAGCCGCCGGTGGCGGCGCCCGACGCCAAGCCGGGCGATCCCGCCGGCCCGAAGCCCGCGACGACCGCCCCGTCGGATGCCGTCACGGACCGCACTCGGGCCGTCATCGCCGGGTACCCACTCGACACGAAGCCGCAGGCTCTGGCCGCACTGCTCCGCGACACGTCGCTCCCGGCCGCGCTGCGCAACGAGGCCGCGGAGAAGGCGAAGACCGTCGGGAACAAGCGGATCGTCCCCTTCCTGGTCGATGGGCTCTACTCCGAAGACCTGGACTCTCGGAAGCTCTCGTTCGACGTGCTGAAGTCCCTCTCCGGCAAGTCGTTCAACTTCCGGCCGGACGGGCCGGAGGACGGCCGGAAGAAGGCCATCCGGGACCTGAACGAGTATCTGCAGAAGCACCCCGAGGAGTTCCTGTAGGCTCGATTGAAACCTCGTCACCTGCGACGACGTTTCATCTGCGGACGCCGAGGCTCGCGATCGTGGCGAACCGATGCGTGACCTGCCGAGCGCGGTTCGGTGGTAATCCGTCCCGCGTCCCCAGTTCCAATCCCCAAATCCAATCCCCGGCTCCAAGACGCCACTCGGTCCGAAATCTGAGCTTGCCGAAGACCACAAGCGGAGGTCGATGCGATGCGTGATCTGATCAAGGCAACTGTCGCGATGCTCGTTGCGGGCGCGGCCGTCCTTCTCGCGGCCGACGCCTCGTTCGCTCGCGGAGGCGGTGGCGGCGGCGGTCGAGGGGGCGGTGGCGGTGGTCGTGGGGGTGGCGGCGTCCGCGGCGGCGGCGGTGCGGGTCCCCGTGGCGGCGGCATGGGTCCAGGCAAGGGCAAAGGCAAGACCAAGGCGGCCGGCGGCATGGGCGGCAAGAAGGCGTCCGACTACGTCGAACAACTCCAGCGCGAAGACGCCGAGGCCGGCCTGTCGGACTTCCTGTTCGAAGCCAGGTACGGTTCGCTCGTGCGGTCCGGCGAGGATGATCGCGGTGCCGCGCTCGACGCCGAACGCGAGAAGGCATCGACCGACCGCCGCGACGCGTCCGAGTCGGGCGCCCACCCCCTCTAGCGCCGTTTTCCGGTCCCACGCGATCTTCAGCGGCGCGGGCCTCCCCGCGCCGCTCTGACTCTCCATCCGTGTCCCCGGCAACCGCACGGCGGTGTCTCGCGGGGCGCGGCACAGCGCCCCGACGGAGCCACCGATGCATCTTCCCTCGCCGACATCCTCCCGCCGCCGGACCCGACTCATCGGACTGGCGTTCGCCGGGGCCGCTGCGGTCCTCGGGGGCCTCGCACCCATCGGGTCCCGCAGCCCCCTCGATTTCCGGGCGTTCGCGAGCGCCGAGTCGAGTCGGCTCGTCGCCGAGGCGAACCGCAAGATCCGCCAACAGGACCCGTCCGGCGCCATCAAGCTGCTCGAGCAGGCGATCGCCGCCGACCCGCAGGACATCGACGCGCACATCCGCTACCAGGATGTCGCGAAGGCCGCGCTCGGCGCGGGCCCACTGCGCCGCAAGTACGACGAAGCTGCGACCGCGAAGCCCGACGACGCCGTCGCCCAGTTCCTCGCGGCGCGCCTTCTCCCCGCCGCCGACGCCGTGGACGCGTTCGACAAGCAGACGTTGAAGTTCAAGGACTCGCCGTGGCCCTGCGCCGGCAAGGCGCGCGCACTCGAGGATCAGGGCAAGTTCGCCGACGCGGCGCAGTCCCACGGCGACGCCATCAAGCGCGCGGGTGAGGCCGCCGGCGTGCGTTTCCTCGCCTATCGAGCGTACGGGCTCGAGCAGGGCAGCCAGTGGGCCCTCGCGGTGGAGGCCTGGCGCGCCGTCCTCGCGAAGTCTCCGAGCGACCTGTCCGCGCACTTCGGCGTGGTCGAGGCCCTCCGCAAGAACGGGGCGATCGACGATGCGATGCTCGCCCTCGACGCGGCGGCGAAGGTCGGCGCCTCCGAGCCGGAGGTCGCGTACCGACGTGGCCTGATCGAGTTCGACGCGGGTCACTCCGAGAAGGCCGTCGCCGCGTTCGACGCGGCACTTGCGATCGACCGCGGAATGCTGGAAGCCCTCTGCGCCGCCTGCGACGCGAGCCTCCAGCTTGCCCGCGACAAGGCCGACCAGGAGAAGCGCGACCTGACCGACAAGGACTTCGAGAAGGCCATCTCCTACGGCGACCGCGCCGCGGTGTCCACGCCAGAGAGCCCTTACGCGCACTTCGTGCTTGGTGCGGCGCACGAGGCGGCAGCCGAGACGAACGCCGACCACCTCGACACGGCGCTGAAGGAGTACGACGAGGCGCTCAATCGACTCCCGATCCCCGGTCCGGAGAAGGTCCGCGCTCTCACGGCGAAGGCCTACATCCTGCTTCAGAAGGCGGATTGGGACCCGGCGCTCGACACCGCGCAGAAGGCGATCGACATCGACAAGTCCTGCCTCGTCGCGTACGGACACGCGGGCCACGCCCTCGCTGCGCAGAACAAGCAGTTGGACGCGATCAACAAGTACTACAAGGCCGGCCTGAAGATCGACCCGAAGTGCGCGCGCCTCCTCCACGACATGGGCGTCGCCCTCTGGGAGCTGAAGAAGCCGAACGACGCGAAGAAGCCGCTCGAAGACGCCCGCACCTACGACGCGAAGAACGGCCGCTACCGACTGTCGCTCGGCGAGTTGTACTACGAGCTGAAGCGGAACAAGGAGGCGACGGTCGAGTTGCTCGAGGCGACCGAACTCCTTCCCCGCAACGTCGATGCGTGGCGCAGCTACGGTCGGGCGTGCTACGCCGCCAAGACGTGGGACGAGTGCACTCGCGCATACGAGAAGGTCGTCGCACTCGACGCCGACGCAACCGACGAGTACCTGTACCTGGCAGTCGTCTACGCCGACCAGTTGGGCAACAAGGACAAGGCCAGGGAACACGTGAAGAAGTTCCGCGAGAAGGGCGGCCAGGACCCGAACCTGGACGACTGGATGAACCAACTGCTCGAGGACACCGGCACCAAGAAGCCCTGATAGCCTGGCTCCCATGCGCCCCATCGTCCGCACCTCGTCCCGCTCCGCCTCCCGCGCGCTCGTCCTCGCGGCGCTCGCGGCCCTCGTCGCGGCGCCGATTCCCTCCGACCTCGCGCCCCTCGTCCCTGCCCTCGCCGGCGGCGACGCCCCCGCCGCGCCGAGTCCGCTCCACGGCGGCGATGTGAAGACGCTGCTCGACAAGGCTGCGTCGATGAAGGCGAAGGACGTCCGTGAACTCGGCCGCGCGCTGATCGCGCTCGGTGAACCGGCGCCCAAGGGGACCGATCCGGCCACTCGCGCGGGCGACGTCGATTTCCTCGTGGAGTACGCGGTCCGAGAGACGAGCCGCCCGTTGCGCGTGCTCGCCGTCGAGTCCGCCCAACGGATCGACGCCCCGGGGTCGGCCGCAGCCTTCGCCAAGAAGACGGAAGGTGAGAAGGACGTCTCGCGTCTCGCATTCGCACTCGAAGCGCTCGCGCTCATCGGCACGAAGGATCAGATTCCGGTCGCCCTGGGACTGCTGAAGAGCCCGTCCGAAATGGTCGCGTGCGGGGCGGCCGACGTGCTCGCGCGGATCGGCACGTCGAAGGAGACGGACCAGGTCATGGATCTCGGGCTGACGCACGCCGAGAGTCACGTCACCGACCACACGGCGTGGGCCGTGCAGGACATCGTCAAAGCGCAGAAGACCGCGCTCGAGCGCTACCAGAAGGTGGCAGCGAAGAAGAGCGACCCGCGAGCGATCCGAGCCGATGCCACCGCCGCGATGCTCGCCGACAAGGCCGCGGATCCGTGGAAGTGGACGCCGATCTTCGAGTCCGCGCGCAAGGCGCTGCTGGCCGCGCCCGCGACCGTCGCCGTGAAGGGCGAAGGGAAGAACGCCGAAGGCGTGAAGGCCGCGGTGGAGTGGATGAAGGCCAAGATGCCCGCGGAGCACTGGCTCATGTGCGCGTCCGTCTCCTCGTTCGTCGTGGACGGCAAGAGCACCGACACGAAGCCGAACTTCGACGACTCCTCGATCGAGGTGAAACTGTTCGACGCCGCGATGGGGTCCGGCGCGCCGCACAAGCTCGCGTACCTCCTGCAGCGTCAGGCCGTCGTACTCTGGCGGAAGAAGGTCGGCGAGCCCTGGAAGGGCCACCGCGGCTGGGAGGCGGGGATCTTCGACTCCTACGACCTCTGCGTGATCGGCCGCATGTACGACGCCGGCCCGGCGGGCCTCACGCGCGAGCGCTTCGTCGCGCAGATACTGTCCGGCCGACCCTGGGGCGGGTTGTAACGCGGTTTCGTCCGGAGCTCGCCGCTACCTCGTCGGGGACGATCCCACGAGCGCAGGGTCGCCGGCTCCTCGGTCCGCGCCGGCTCTTCGGTCCGCGCCGGCTCCTCTGCCGGGCGGGGCTCGATCGCGTAAGGCGACCGTGCTCGCGAGGTCTTGCTTTGGGGGTCCGGGACTCGCCGCTTTCGTCCGGAGCTCGCCGCTACCTCGTCGGGGACGATCCCACGAGCGCAGGGTCGCCGGCTCCTCGGTCCGCGACGGCTCCTCTGCCGGGCGGGGCTCGCTTGCGCAAGGCAACCGTACTCGCGGTTGCTCCGGAGCTCGCCGCTACCTCGTCGGGAGCGATCCCACGAGCGCAGGGTCGCCAGCTCCTCGGTCCGCGGCGGCTCCTCTGCCGGGCGGGACTCGCTCGCGTAAGGCAACCGTGCTCGCGAGGTCTTGCGTGGTGTCCGGAACTCGCCGTTGCTCCGGAGCTCGCCGCTACCTCGTCGGGAGCGATCCCACGAGCGCAGGGTCGCCGGCTCCTCGGTCCGCGACGGCTCCTCTGCCGGGCGGGGCTCGGTCGGGGCAATCCACATCGCTCGCGAGGTCTTGCGGGGGGTCCGGAGCTCGCGGTTGCGTCGCGCGGGATCGTAGCTCTCCGCGGCATCTCTTGACCGACGGGCGCCGCACGGGTTCGATCGCGAGATGAAGACCGAGACCCTGCTGCTCCACGCCGACAGCGAATCCGATCCGGACGTCCGCTACGCAACCGGGATGGTTGTGCCGGACCCGGTGTTCTGGTTCCGCAAGGGCACGCGGTCGTACCTGATGGTGAACGCGCTCGAACTCGGTCGCGCCCGGCGCCAAGCCCGCGTGGACGAAGTGATCGACCAGAGCGCTCTGCGCGACAGCGTCGCGAAACGGCTCGGGCGCTCGCCGAAGCCGCTCGACCTGCTCGTGATCCAGTTGCGCAGGCTCCGCGTGGCAGCAGTCACCGTGCCCGAGCGGTTCCCGACCGGCACTGCCGACTTCCTCCGGAAGGCCGGCATCCGCGTGACGGTGCGAGACGGACTGTTCTTCCCCGAGCGCGCCGTGAAACGGCCCGACGAAGTCGCGGCGATCCGCCTGGCGCAGGCCGCCACCGAGTCGGGCGTCGCGAAGGGCATCGCTGCGCTGCGCGAGTCGAAGTCGCGCGGCGGGTACCTCTCGCACGGCGGCGAACGCGTGACGTCGGAGTATCTGCGCTGGATCGTCGAGGCCGAGATGCTCCGCCTCGGCTGCCTCGGCCAGCACACGATCATCGCGTCAGGCGACCAGTGCGTGGATCCGCACGACACGGGCTCGGGTCCGGTGCGTCCGAACACATCGATCATCTTCGACGTGTTCCCGCGCCACGGCGCGACGGGGTACTACGCCGACATGAGCCGGACGGTGGTGAAGGGCAGGGCTTCGAAGGAACTCCGTGCTCTCTACGACGCGGTGAAGGTCGGCCAGGAGTGGGGCATCAGCCAGGTGCGAGCTGGATGCCAGGGGCGCACGATCCACGAGGGCATCCAAAAGGTCTTCGAGGGGCTCGGGTACGTGACCGGGCCGAAGGACGGGAAGATGCAGGGCTTCTTCCACGGCACAGGCCACAGCCTCGGCCTCGCGATCCACGAACCGCCGGGCATCGGCGCGCGCGACGAAACGCTGCCCGCGGGCGCGGTCGTCACCGTGGAGCCGGGTCTCTACTACGCGGGCATCGGCGGCGTGCGCCTCGAGGACATGGTCCTCGTGAAGGAAGGCGGATGCGAGAACCTCACGCTGTTCCCAAAGGAGCTCGAGATCTGAGACGGGGCGTTTCGCTTCGTTCGTAGTGCCGGCTTCAGCCGCATCGCCCTCCGGAGAACGGTTCGTAGACTCGATTCCGAAGCCCCGAAGGGGCGCCTCAACTCAAGCCCAGGGCAACGCCCTGGGTTTGAGTGTCCC
>JAIOPE010000132.1 GCA_021414065.1 Planctomycetota bacterium | reverse complement strand
CGACGCCGCGCGCGACGCGGCCCGGTTCGACGCGCTGGTGCTCTGCGGCGGCGATGACGTGGACGCACGCCACTTCGGCGAGACGAACCACCCGACGGTCGAGACCGTCCCGGCGATCCGGGACACCTACGAGATGGAACTGGTCCGTCGCGCCCGCGACCTCGGGACGCCCCTGCTCGGCGTCTGCCGCGGCGCCCAGGTGATGAACGTCGCCCTCGGCGGGTCGCTGATCCAACACATCCCGGACGTGCCGGGCACGGGCGCCCACCGCGGCGGCGTGTCCCACGAAGTTCGCGTGGAGCCGGGGACGCGCCTCGCGTCGCTCGGCGACGGGGCGGCCACGATGACCGTCAACAGCTTCCATCACCAAGCGGTTGGCCGCCTCGCACCGGGGCTCCGGATCGCTGCGCGCGCGAGCGACGGCATCGTCGAGGCGGTGGAAGCCATCGACTGCGCCGGGCCGTTCTTCCTCGGCGTCCAGTGGCACCCGGAGCGCGAAGGCAACCCCGTGCCGTATGGCCGCGGGCTCTTCGCGGAACTGGTCGCTGCCGCGCGCCGGTCGGGGTAGGCGCTCGCTCTGCGCCACCGCGCAGTCTCTGGCAGCTCCGGGCCGCCGGCAAGGCGATGGACAGAGCGCGCCGTTTGGTTCAACACCCCCGTGCCGGGTTGCCGTCCCCGTCTCAAGCGTCCAATGAGCATCGCGAGCCTCGGCCGCGACGCGTGCGGGCGCGTCTCGCGGTCGGTGTTACGCTGGAGACGACGATGAGCACACGTGGCAATTCCCGATTCCTACTTCTCGCGGCGCTCGGCGCGGCGGTGGTCGTCGTCGTCGCGAGCGGTTGGTACCTCGTCTCGGAGAATCTCGGGCCGGGCGACGGCGACGACCCTGACGGCGATGGCAGCGAGGCGGCGCTCGACGGGCCTGTGCCGCTGCCGCCGGGAGCCGGGCGCGGGGGGGCGCGGAAGACCGGGACCCGTGCTAAGAACGGCGAGCAGGGCGGCGACGAGGGCGGCGGCGAATTGGAACTCGGTGCCGACAGCCGGGACCCGTTCGGTGCGAGCTTCGACGTCACCCCCGACTCGATGCGCGACATGCTTGCGCGGCGCGAGTGGGCGGAGTTGCGACGCCAGGTGGACGTGTACCAGCAGGACGGCAAGGCCCTGCCTGAGGAACTCGTGCGCGCTCTCGTCGAGTTGCTGAAGGACGACGGGTTGCGCCTCGATGCGGTCCTGGTGCTGGGCCTCGCCCGGGACGGGACAGCCGGCCGACTGCTCGCCGATCTGTCGGTGGACACGACGCTGCCCGTGGACGTGCGCGTGGCTGCACTGCAGGCGCTCGCGAAGAGCGGACAGTCGGATGGCCTCGCCCAGGTCCGTCGCCTCGTGGACGGGGCGGCGGAGGACTCGCCCGTCACGCGCCAGGCGTTGTTCGCCCTCGCGGCGATGGGCGGGGCCGACGCCGTCGCACCGCTTCTCGGCGCACTGGCCGCGCACGCGAACGACGACCTGACCGATGCCGTGCTGACGGCCCTCGCCAAGTCGAAGGGGAGCGACGAAGCCCTGGCGCAGACGCTCAGCGCGGCACGCACCACCGGCGACGCCGCCAAGATGGAGTTGATGATCAGCGTCGGTACGCGGATGGGTGCCGCGTCGGGTGCCGCGCTGCGCACCGAGATCCGCCGCATCGTGGAGAGCCCCGTCTCTCTCTCCGCGATCGAGAACGACCCCGAGACCGTCGAGCGCCTTCGCTTCGGCGCGATCTGGGTGGCGTCGGCGATGGGCGGTGATGCTCTCGATGCGGTGATGGGCGTCATCCGGAGCGAGAGCGGGCCCCTGCGTCAGACGGCCGTGAACTCCCTGCGCAACGCGCGTGGCGACGACGCCGCACAGAAGATCCTCGCCGCGTTCGGCCCCGACACCGACCAGCCGACGCGATACGAGTTCACCGCAGCGCTCGGCGCGACCGGGTCCACGAAGGCGACGACGAAGGTCCTGGCACTTCTCGACGACCCGGACGGCGCGGTGCGCGAGGCGGCGTCGGCGGCGATCGCGGGGCTGAAGGACCCGGCCGCCGTGACCGCGGTGGTTGCCCGGCTGGAGCGTTCGCGCGGTGACCGGACGATCGCGATCAACCTGATCAACACGCTCGGCTCGACGGGCGTGAAAGACGGGCTCCCGACGCTGAAGGCGCTCCTCGACAGCAAGGACACCTTCTGGCAGGACCAGCAGCCCTGGATACGCCGTGCGATCGCGCGAATCGAGTCCGGGAACCCGGATTCCGACATCCTCCGGTGACGATTCGCGGCACCGCCCGATGACCGACCACACGCCGCTCGAGTCCGCCCGCGACGGCTCGGTCGTTCGGCAGGCCCTCTGGTGGGCGCTCCTCGCAACGTGGGGGTGGGCCGTGTGGACGCTCTCGGCCAGTTCCCATCCGCAGGAGGACCTGCACTGGCGATGGGCGATGCCCGACAAGCTCGCGCACGGACTCGAGTACGCGGCGGGAGGGTTCATCGCGCGGGCGGCCCTGGCGTCGTCGTTCCGGCGGGTGTCGCCCTGGCCGCTCGCCGTTCTCGTGTGCGCGGCGTGGGGCTTCACCGACGAGATCCACCAGGGCTTCGTGCCCGGCCGCGTGACCGATCCGTGGGACCTCGCCGCAGACGTGACCGGAGCCGCGGTCGGGGCGTCGATCCACGCAGCAGTTTCGCATCTCCGCCGATCGCTCCGGAGTCCGGCCCGGCCTTCGCGGTAGCCTTGCCGTCGGCGATTTCCGCGCCGTTGCCCGCGAGGCTCGGTGCGGAGGCCGCTGACAACGACCGTGATCCACACGTAGTTGACGCAAGCGACCCGGAGTGAACCGGGGCGGAAACGCCCCGTCCCCCGAGGAGGACAGATGAGCAAGCGACCGTCGGACTGGGTCCTGGAACTGGTGAAGCAGGATCGTGTCACGCAGGAGTTCAAGGAACTGCACTGGACCGGCACCTTCCGCGACTACGTCGACCTGGCAGCGGCCGACCCGCGGGTCGCGCGGAACGCCTACCAGCGCGTCTACGACATGATCGTGTCGTTCGGCACGGAAGACGTCACGTCGCGCAAGGAGCGGGTCCTCCGCTACCGGTTCTTCTCCGATCCGCTCGGCGGCGGACGCGACGCGATCTTCGGGATCGAGCCGGCCCTGATGAAGCTCGTATCTCACCTGAAGTCCGCGGCCGCCGGGTTCGGCAGCGAGAAGCGCATCCTGCTCCTCCACGGTCCGGTGGGCTCGGCGAAGTCCACGATCGCCCGCGTGATGAAGCGCGGCCTCGAGCACTACAGCCGCAGCAAGGACGGCGCGCTCTACACCTTCCAGTGGCGCATGCCGGGGCGCGACGACTGGGAGGACTGCCCGATGCACGAGGAGCCGCTGAAGCTCCTCCCCGCCGATACGCGCACCGCGTTCGAGAAGTCGCTCGACGAGAAGAGCGACTCCGCGTACCGCGTGCGGATCGAGGGCGATCTGTGCCCCTTCTGCCGCTTCAACCTGCGTCTCGCCATGGAGCAGTGCGACGGCGATTGGGCGACGGCGATGGAGCGCCACATCCGCGTGCGGCGTCTCGTGCTCTCGGAGAAGGACCGCATCGGCATCGGCACCTTCCAGCCGAAGGACGAGAAGAACCAGGACGCGACGGAGCTGACGGGCGACATCAATTACCGCAAGATCGCGGAGTACGGCTCCGACTCGGACCCGCGCGCGTTCAACTTCGACGGTGAGTTCAACGTCGCGAACCGCGGCATCGTGGAGTTCATCGAGGTGCTGAAGCTCGACGTGGCGTTCCTGTACGACCTGCTCGGCGCGTCGCAGGAGCACTCGATCAAGCCGAAGAAGTTCGCGCAGACCGACATCGACGAGGTCATCCTCGCGCACACGAACGAGCCCGAGTACCGCCGCCTCCAGCAGAACGAGCTGATGGAAGCGTTCCGCGACCGCACCGTGCGGATCGACGTTCCCTACAATACGGTCCTCGACCACGAGGTCCGGATCTACACGCGCGACTTCGGCCCCGAGCGGGTCCGTGGGAAGCACGTCGCGCCGCACACGGTCGAAACCGCCGCGATGTGGGCGGTGCTCACGCGCCTCTCGCCACCGAAGCGCGCGGGCCTCACGCTCGTCCAGAAGCTCAAGCTCTACAACGGCAAGATGCTCCCCGGTTTCACGGAAGACACCGTGAAGGAACTCCGCGCCGAGAGCGAGCGCGAGGGGCTCGAGGGCATTTCTCCCCGCTACGTGCAGGACAAGATCAGCAACGCGCTCGTCAACGGCGAGAGCGTCAACTGCATCAACCCGTTCCTTGTGCTGAACGAGCTGGAAGCGGGACTTTCGCACCACTCGCTCGTCAGTTCGGAAGACGTGCGCCGCCGGTACCGCGACCTGCTCGGCACGGTGAAGGAGGAGTACGAGGATGTCGTGAAGAACGAGGTCCAGCGCGCGATCAGCGCCGACGAGGAGGCGATCCAGCGGCTCTTCGCGAACTACATCGACAACGTGAAGGCGTACACGCAGCGCGAGAAGATCCGGAACAAGTTCACCGGTCGCCAGGAAGAGCCGGACGAGCGCCTCATGCGCTCCATCGAAGAGAAGATCGAGATCGCCGAGTCGCGGAAGGACTCCTTCCGCAGCGAGGTGATGAACGCGATCGGCGCACTCGCGGTCGAGGGCCGCGTGTTCGACTGGCGGCAGGACGAACGCCTCGAGACCGCTCTGGAACTCAAGCTCTTCGAGGATCAGAAGGACTCGATCAAGCTCACGTCGATCGTCAGCTCGGTCGTGGACCGCGAGACGCAGGAGAAGATCGACGTCGTGAAGAGTCGTCTCATCAAGAACTACGGCTACTGCTCGGAGTGCGCCACGAACGTGCTCGGATACGTTGCGAGCATCTTCGCCCGCGGCGACACGAGGGAACGCGACTGATGCGTCGCATCGACCGCGATCTGGGGCGCTTCCACGACATCGTGCGCGGCGAGGTTCGCAAGAACCTCCGCCGCTTCGTCCAGCAGGGCGACATGACGGCGCGCGAGGGTTCCCGCACGGTCAAGATCCCGATGCCGCAGATCCGGCTCCCGCGGTTCACGTGGGGGCAGGGCGGCGGCGGGGGCGGCGGCGTGGGGCAGGGCGAAGGCAAGCCCGGCGACCAGGCGGGGCAGGAGCCCGGCGAGGGCGAAGGCGAGAAGGCGCTCGAAGTCGAGGTCACGCTCGAGGAACTCGCGGAGATCCTCGGCGAGGAATTGTCGCTCCCGCGCATCCAGCCCCGCGGCCGGAAGAACGTCACGACCGACATGCTCCGGTACCGGAGCATCCGCCGCACGGGCCCGAGGAGCCTCCGCCACTTCAAGCGCACGTTCAAGCAGGCGCTCCGCCGCGAGATCCTCTCGGGCGACTACGACGCGGCGCATCCGATCGTCGTCCCGCGCCCGGAAGACGAACGCTATCGCAGCTTCGAGGTCACGCCCGTCCCCGAGTCGTCGGCCGCGATCGTGTACATGATGGACGTCTCCGGCTCGATGGGCGAGGAGCAGAAGGAGATCGTGCGACACACGGCCTTCTGGCTCGACACCTGGATCCGTTCGCAGTATCGGAACGTCGTCGTTCGGTACCTCGTCCACGACGCCACGGCGCGCGAGGTGGATCGCGACGCCTTCTTCCACGTGAAGGAATCAGGCGGCACGAAGATCTCGTCGGCGTACCAGCTCTGCCTCGACATCCTCGAGAAGGACCATCCGGTGGACCAGTGGAACGTCTACGCGTTCCACTTCTCCGACGGTGACAACTGGAGCAGCGGCGACACCACGGAGTGCATCGAGTTGCTCACGAAGCGGCTGCTTCCGGCCGTCAATCTGTTCGCCTACGGCCAGGTGAAGAGCGCCTACGGATCGGGACAGTTCAAGGGCGACCTCGACCAGGCGTTCAAGGGCCGCGACGACGTCGCCACCACCGACATCGTCGGGAAGGACGGCATCCTCCCCGCCATCCGCGCCTTCCTCGGGCGGGGGAGATGACTCCGTGAGCACGCTTCCGGCCGACCTTCAGGCGCTGGCCGACCGCGCGCGCGACGCCGCGACCGAACTCGGTCTCGACTTCCCCGAGGTCGTGTTCGAGATGCTCGACCCCGACGAGCTGAACATGGTCGCGGCGTACGGCGGCTATCCGGTGCGCTATCCGCACTGGCGCCACGGCATGGCGTATCGCGAGTTGCAGAAGAGCTACGAGTACGGGCTGTCGCGCATCTACGAGCTCGTCATCAACAACGACCCGTGCTACGCGTACCTCATGCGGACCAACACGCGCCTCGAACAGAAGCTCGTGATGGCGCACGTCCACGGCCACGCCGACTTCTTCCGCAACAACCTCCGCTTCGCGCCGACCGACCGCCGGATGATCGACACGATGGCGAACCACGCCACGCGCGTGCGCCGGCACATCGACCGCCTCGGCCCGGAGCGCGTGGAGGAGTTCATCGACGCCTGTCTATCGATCGAGAACCTGATCGACCCGATGAGCCTCTACGTGCGCCGCGCCGGCAAACCCGAGCCCGAGCCGGAGATGGACGAGGACCGCCTCGCCGCCGGCCGCGTGCGGAAGTTCCCCGTGCCCGCGCCGTACATGGAGCCGTTCGTCAATCCGAAGGCGGCGATGGAGACGGAGCGGAAGCAGATCGCCGAGGAGATCCGGAAGAGCCGGAAGAACCTCGCTGAGCCGACGCGCGACGTCCTCGAGTTCCTCCTCTACAACGCGCCGCTCCAGGACTGGCAGGCCGACTGCCTCGACATCGTCCGCGACGAGGCCTACTACTTCGCGCCGCAGGCGATGACCAAGATCGCGAACGAGGGCTGGGCGTCGTTCGTCCACACGCGACTCATGACGACGCGCCTCCTCGATCCGTCGGAGATCGTCGAGTACGCGGACCGTCACTCCGGCACGGTGGTCTCGGGGCCCGGGCGGCTGAACCCGTATGCGATCGGCCTCGCGATCTTCCGCGACATCGAGGACCGCTGGAACCGCGGCGCCCACGGCCGCGCCTACCGCGAGTGCACCGACGACGAAGCCCGGCGCCGCTGGAACACCGGCGCAGGCGAAGGCATGCGCAAGTGCCTCGAAGTGCGCCGCTCCTGCGACGACCTGATGCTCATCGACGCTTATCTCACCGCTGAGTTGATCGACGACCTGAAGCTCTACACCTACGGCCGCGACCCCGGCACCGGCAAGCTCGTCATCCTCGATCGCGACCCGAACTCCGTGCGGCAGAAGCTCCTCAAAATGCTCGTGAACGGCGGTCAGCCGGTCATCGAGTTGGTGGACGCGAATCACGACAACCGCGGCGAGATGCGTCTCGTGCACCGTCACGAGCAGTCCGGCCTCGACGAGGGCCAGGCCCGCGAGACCCTCCGTTCGATCCACCGCATCTGGACGCGCCCCGTCCACATCGACACCGTCGTCGAGTCGCGCATCGTCCGCTGGTCCTTCGACGGCAAGGCCGACGCCACGAGCGATCTCGGCAAGGCCGAGCCGGCCTGAAGGGGGACACGCACGATGCCGCGCCTCGATCTCGTCACTGCCGGTGAGTCGCACGGCCCCGCGCTCGTCGCCCTGCTCACCGGAGTGCCCGCGGGTCTCGTCCTCGACGTCGCCGCCATCGACGCGATGCTCGCGCGCCGCCAACTCGGGTACGGGCGCGGCGGCAGGATGAAGATCGAGCAGGACCGCGCCGAGGTGCTGTCCGGGATGCGCCACGGCCACACGATCGGCAGTCCGCTCACGCTGCGCATCCCGAACCGCGACGCGTCGATCGAGACCCTGCCGGACGTTTCCCGCCCGCGCCCCGGCCACGCCGACCTCGCGGGGATGCTCAAGTACGGCACGAAGGACGCCCGCGACGTCCTTGAGCGCGCGAGTGCTCGCGAGACCGCGGCCCGCGTCGCCGGCGGTGCCGTCGCGATCCAGCTTCTTGCCGCCCTCGGCGTCCGCGTGACGGGGTTCCTCGTGTCGCTCGGGCCGGTCTCCGCCACGACCATCCCGGACGATCTCAGCGAGATCGAGCGCCTCCGCGACGCGTCGCCGCTCCTCTGCCCCGACCCGACTGTCACCGACGCCATGATCCGCGAGGTGGACGCCGCCCGCGACGTCGGCGACACCCTCGGCGGCGTCGTCGAGGTCCGCGTTCGCGGCCTGCCGCCCGGCGTTGGCGGGTACGTCGTCCCCGAGGAGCGCCTCGACGGCCGCCTCGCCGGCGCTCTCATGCGCATCCAGGCGATGAAGGCCGTCGAGATCGGCCTGGGGTTCGAGTCGGCGCGTCGCCGCGGTTCCGACGTCCACGACGAGATCCTCGGCCTCGCCGATGGGGGCGCTCACACCAGCGCCGCCGGCGTGCGACGCGCAGGCAACCGCTCGGGCGGCATCGAGGGCGGCATGACCACCGGCGAGGATGTCGTCGTCCGCGTGGCGATGAAACCCCTGTCCACGCTCCGCCGCGCGCTTCGCAGCATCGACGTCGCCACCGGCGAGTCCGTCACGGCCACCGTGGAGCGGAGCGACGTCTGCGCGGCGCCCGCGGCGTCCGTCGTCGCGGAGGCCGTCGTCGCCCTCGTCCTAGCCGACGCGCTCCTCACGAAGACCGGCGGCGACTCCATGGACGAGGTCCGCCGCAACCTCGACGCCTATCGTGCCGCGTGCGCCTCGCTCCTCACCCCGCCCGCGGCGTCCGGTTGAGATTCCTCCCCGCGGTGCCTGCCCTGTGGCAACCTCCGCGGCTCTCCGGACTCTCGGGCCGGCGTAGCTCAGCGGTAGAGCACCGGTTTTGTAAACCGGTGGTCGAGGGTTCGATCCCCTCCGTCGGCTCCACGCCCAAGCCAGAGAGACGGCTGTGTTCCCGCCCGACGGGGACCCGGCCGAGCGGTTGCGACGAGCCTCCGAACGACATCCGACGACGCGTTTGACACCCTGGGTGGTTGCCTGAGCGGCCAAAAGGACCAGACTGTAAATCTGGCGGATTAACTTCCTCCGAAGGTTCGAATCCTTCACCACCCACCACGCGCCGGATCGAGGGAACACAAGGGGTTTGAGCCGGTCGGCTCCCCCGGCCTCGCGCGCTGCCGACGACCGGACGCATGTCGGTCTACGTCACCCGGCGTGAGGGTGTGTGAGGCGGTTGGCCGCGTCCCGCTGGGCAATCCCCATCCGCGTCGGGTCGTCGCCCTCGAACGCAGGCTGCACCGCGGGTACCGGCACCGCCGCAGCGCTGATCGCAAAGTCGAGCGTGGATGCCACCAGGAGCGAGATCCGGCCGAGCATCCGCTAGCAGCCTGTCGGAGTAGTCGGTTGCGAGCTCAAGGGCGTCACCCGACAGGCCGCTGGTAACGTCCTCGCTCACGACCCCGACGACTGCGACGTGATCTTCGTGGCGACGAACTTCGCGCCGGTGACCTTCTTCGTGCTGTTCCCGTTCCTCATCGCCACGAACGAGAAGGTCCCCGCGACGCGCCCGTTCGCCGGGTCGAACTCGGTGAACTCGATCGCGCCCGGCGGTTCCGTCAGTTGCGAGTACCACACCACCTCATCCTCGACCGCGCCTTCGTAGTAGAAGCCGTAATCGGAGAAGAGGCTGAACGCGCCGAGCTCGTACCGCCCGACCGCGGCGCCTCGCACGACGATGTGGATGGTCCGGTCCGGCTGCCCAGCAGGGGTCAGGAGCTTCGCCACGATGCTCACGAAGCCGAACTGCGCGCTGTAGATCGCATTCACCTCGGTCGCGGACACGGCGCGACCATTCAGCTTCGCCGTGAGGAACCCGTCCACGTGGGGCAGCGCGATTGCGAGCCCCTGACTCACGGCGCGGTAGGCCTGCTGGACGAGACTCGCGGCGCGGGCCGGCGTCGTGGCAGGTGCGGCCGCCGTGTCGAGGAACCGCCGGGCGGCGTTCAGTTTCGCGGTCGCGGCGGCACGGTCGGTCGAGTCGCCGACCGCCGCAAGCGCTGCCTCGAGCCGCCAGTACTCCGACTCCGCGGCGCCGAGCAGGTTCCGGAACACCGCTGCGACGAGGCCAGCCATGTCGGACGTCGCGGTCGCCGTGTTGAACTCCCGCGGGAATCCGGTCCGCAGCGCTTTGGCTACGAGAGCGGCGCTCTTCGCGTCGGCGACGAGGTCGGCGTGGGGCCGCGCCAGGCGTGCGAGCGACTGGTCGATCGCGCGGAGCTCCGCCCGCTGCACACGGGTGAGCGGCGGCATGTAGTTCTCCGCCTTGCGGGTCTGCAGGTCGGCGGTGAGGGCGTCGAATGCAGGCGTGGATGGGGCGGCGAACGCGAGCCCCGTGAGCCAGGCGACGCACACCAGCACTAGGCCGGCCATGACGGACAGGTGGAGGCGCATGGTCGGTCTCTCCTCAGTGCCGTGCCGCGGACGTGGGACGTCGGCAGGCGCGACGCTACGAGATCCGCCGCGCGGTCGCAAGCCGTTGCGGCATTCAATCCCGCCGGGTGCCGCGCGGGACGCGTGCGCCAGTGGACTGTCAATGGTTGGGGACCGGGCTCAGTTACGCAGCTGTCTGTCTCGGAAACGCTCGTCCCCGCCACCTCGGCACCTTCGGAACCGGCGTCGGCGATGACGCGACGGAGGACTTCACGTACGGTACCGAGCTGCAACAACGGGAAGATCGGGGTGCCGGGTCCGTCCGTCCGGACGAAGGCCACACCGGCGGGGGCGACACACGCGAGGTTCCGCCGGCCCCCGCGCAATCCCAGGCCAGCGCTACGCCCGGAACGCCGACCCGCGGCTCTTCCGAGACTGCCGCGGAACTTGTGAGTTTGTGGGGACCGTCCCCATCGCTGCCCCATCCGGAGCCTCGTCGGCCGCGGGTGGACTTGCCGCAGGAACCGTCGCGCTCCCATACGGCCGGCCCCGCGCTCGCCGGCAGTCCGGCCGCCGTCTCCGCCCGTCGAATCACCGCGGCGCGGGCGACACCGTGAACTCGGCCGTCGAGCCGGGCTCGCCGAGGCCGAGTCCCCGGGGGGCGGAGACCTGCAGGTGCAGCAGGCGCTTCCCGTCGATGCGTTCGACCAGCGCCGACAGGCGGTCGGCCGCGATGCTCTTCCCGGCGGCGTCCGTGGCGCGCACGCGCACTTCGAGGGACGACGGATCGTCGCTCGTCAGCGCAATCACGGCGCGCATGCGGTCGTGGTCCGCACCCGCGCCGAACATGTCCCACCGGCTCCAACTCTGCGTGCGCACCGTCACTGCGACCGCGAACCCGCCGGTCACGCCGGTGACGTCCCGTCGCTCGACGCCGAGCGACGGTGCGAGCGTCTCCTTCGCGAACGGCGCGAGCGCCGGGTCGCCGTAGAGCACGCGGTTCATCGCGCCGCCCGTCATCGGGGCGCCGGGATCGACGGGTCCGCCGCCGGGCAGGTAGAGGTCCGGACCGGGCGCCTTCCCGAGGGCCACGGCAACCTGGTTCCAGGTGGACCGCACGACGTCGCCGAGATCGAGCCTTCCCTCGAACGCCGCCTCGGCCTCCACGAGCGTCGCGTATCCGTGGTTCGGGCCGAGCGGAGCGATGAACGCAGTCGCGCCTGCGTCGAGGATCGCGCCGCCGACGGACCGCCCGTCGGGGATCAGGTACTCGGTCGTGCCGTCCACCGTGCCGAACGTGGAGACGATGTCCCCCTCGACGAAGACGCGCCGCAGCGAGCCGCTGTGACAGACGCCGTCCCACACGACTGCGCCGCGCAGGTCCATGCGACGGAAGAGATCCGCCCGCGCGCGCGGCATCTCGCCCTTCGGATCCTGCCCCACGCGGGCCGCGTCGAACTTCCAGTGCTTCGACGCGTCCATGTTGCGCTGGTCTGAGAAGAGCCACGTCCCCTCGGGGTCGCCGCATCCGGAGAAGCTCACGACCCCGCCGCCGACGATCTCCTTCAGCGTTCTGCGTGCGTAGTCGAGCGGTTCGGCGTCGCTCTCGCGGCAGGGCCAGTAGACGCTCGCCCCGGCCCACCCGGCCCGCTTCGCCGTCGGATCGCCGGCGCCCACGGAGACGAAGCCCTTCGCGTCGCTCGCCACGGCGACGCTGATCCAGCGCCGCTCGACGCCCGACTTCTCCATGGCCCGCGCCCGCTCGACCATCTCGCCCGGCGAGGTCGCCTTCGTGCCGGTGACGAACCCCCACGACAGGTCCACGAACACGTCGTCGTCGAGACGCGACGCCATGTGCAGGAACCGCCGGTGCGTGTTCACGTCGATCTCGTCCGCGGGCAGGACGAGCGCGACCCGCCGCGCGCCGAGTTCCCGGAGTCGCGACGCGATCGCCGCGGGGTTGAGCGGATCGAAGCCTGTAACGAGCGTTCCCTTCCGCCACGCGGCGAGCCGCCGGGCCGCCTCCAGGTACGGATCGCCGGGCGACTTCCGGCTCGTCAGCACGACGTAGGCGTCGCCGTCGTGTCCCGTGGCGGGCGTGTCGGCGCGGGCGACGAGTTCGCCGGGCGCCGCGGGTGGACCGGGCGGTGGCGCCGCAGGTCCGATCGGCGGGGCTGTCGGCGGCGTGGGCGGCACCGGCGCATCCGGTGGCGCCGGCGACGGCGTAACGACAGCCGTCGCCGACGGCGCGGCCCGGTCGGGGAGCGAGACGACGGGGTCCACGTCGCGGTCCACGGCCGCGAGTCGCAGGAGGGCGAGCCCTTCGCCGGACGCGCCGAGCATCAGACTCACCCCGTGGTAGACGATCCCCTTCTCGTCGGGGTGGTCGTAGTTCGTCCACTTGCGGCCGTTCCCGTCGTCCTTCGAGAGGTCGATCAGGTTCGCCGCCGCGGCGCGCGCGTACTCCCGGTGCGCCGGGTCGCGCCGTGCGCGGTACATGTCCACGAAGAAGTCGACCACGCCCGCTGCGCCGCAGCAGAGACTCGGGGAGTAGTAGCGCGTCGCCTTCGCCGCAGGCTTCTCCTGCATCACCCAGGCGGCCGCCCGCCGCGCGGCGTCGAGCCACTCCGCGCCGCCCGTGAGAGCGTGCAGGGCGAGCAGGGTCCGCCCGGTGCCGCTCGGTCCGTGGCACCAGCCCTCCATGAAGAAGTCCTCGTGCCCCGGGACGTAGTGGCCCCACGCGAGCGTGGACGGCGTGCGCTGCGCGTGGGCGAGGAGCCACCGGCCGCCGGCGACGGCTGCGTCGCGGCATTCGGCGTCGCCCGTGGCGCCGGCAATGCGGGCCAGCGCGTACGCGACCCCAGCCGTGCCATGGGAGAAGTTCGGGTAGTGGCGCGTCTGCCCCTTCCCGGTCGGCCACCAGAGGCGGCGGTCCTTCGAAGGAGGATCGGCGTCTTCCATGGTGCCCCGGCGTGCGAGGAACCGCCCCGCACGGAGGGCCCCGTCGGCGTACTTCCGGCGGTCTGCCTCGGCCGGGGCGTCGGCGGCGACTTCAAGGAGCAGGAGCGACGTTCCCGCCGCGCCGCCGATGATGTCGTAGCCGTCGTCCCAAGATCCCGCGTCGTCCCCCGTCCTCGCGCGGGCGAGGAGTCGGTCGGCGATGCGCTGCGCGCCTTCGAGCGCTGACTTGTCCTTCCGCAACCGCCAACGGACGAGCAGCGCCCACGCCGTCCCGGTGTCACCGGTGTAGAGGCCCGCTGCCCCCGGCCCCGTTTGCTGCTTCCCGCTCTCCGTCAGGAGTCCGGCGGCGGTTCGGTCGGCGAGCGCGCGCAACGCGTCGTCGTCGAGCAGTGCGGCGGCGTTCTCGAGGAACACGAGGACCCCGGCGCTCCCGGCGTACAGAGGAGACGTGGGGGTCTCGTCCGGGGACTCGGCGTACTCGGGGAACGTAGCGACGCCCTTCCCTTTCGCAGGTTGCGCCTGCCGCGCGACCCATCGTGCCGCCTCGCGTGCGGCGCCGAGGGCGCGCGGATCGAGCGGCGCGTCTCCGGCGCGAGCCGGCGGGATGCCTGCGAACACGGCGAGGACGAGCATGGCGAAGATGCGGACGACGGATGCGCGCATGGCAGCCTCCCGCGGATCGGAGGAGCCGATGCTACGCCCAGGGGCAACTGCTCCTCAGAGCCGTCGCGCATCGAGCGGCGTGCTCTCGTCGCTCGACGCGCGACGCTCTCCACTGGCCAGGTGCCACAGATCGCTCACCACCCTCGAAGTCGAGATCCGCACGAGTGACGGAGCATGCATGGACGGCGAGGGCGCTCGAAGTGCGCGTAGAGCATGCCCCCCGGGACGAGGCTGACTTTCCAACTTCTCCCGCTGTGTCCACCAACCCGGCGCTGGCGTAGGACGGCGCCGCCGACGATGGCCGACGCGCGGAGGTGAGTGAAGTAGGGGAGTTTGACCCGTCCAGTTGTGCAATCTGTCCCGTTGTGCAACGGCTGCAAGTGCTGCGGCGGCCGGCCCGCCGACCCCGGTCCCGGGCACCTCGTCCTCGTCTGCGAGGGAGAGCCCGACATCGTCGTAGCCGCGGGCGGCGCCCTCGTCGTCGCTCGGAACGGCGGGCTGAACCCGCTCGGCAACCCGCAATTCACGACCGCGACGCCGCTCGTCTCGGGAACGACGATGCTGTTCCGGTCCGTCGCGGTGTTCCGGAACGACAGGACCGGGCAGTTCGCCGCGCCTTCCATCGTTGCGACGACGCACGACGCGCCGGGCCGAGTCGCGGTCGGCGATCTCGACGGCGACGGCCGCGCAGATGTCGTCGTGCCGCACGCGAAGGACAAGGGCGTGAGCGTGTTCTTCGCGAAGCAGGACGCCAGCGCGACGCTCGACTCGCCGTCGTTCCGAGCCGTCGATTTCTCGCCCGTGAGCATTCACCTCGCGGACGTGACGGGCGACGGGAACCCGGACGTCGTGATGTCGGGATACGAGTTCGAACCGGCCACAGGAACGAACCGCGTGTCGGTTCTCTTCGAGGAGAACGTCGCGGACATCGTGACCCGGTTCGGCGCGTTCGGCGTGGGGACGAAGTTGTCGATTTCGACGCTGACGGGCCTCGGGCCGTCCGCGTTCAAGAGCGACGTTGTGGTTGCCGACGTCAACGGCGACGGCACCCCCGAGTTCGTCGTGGCCAACTACTTCGACGCAGCGGCGACCGTCGTCTACGTCGACGTCGTGAAACCCGGCGGCGGCAACATCCTGACGCTCAACGGCTCGGGCGTGAAACCTCGCTGAGGGCCGAGTTCGCGGGGCGGCGGCAGATCTCCGCACGCCGTCGACTGGCGTCCCCGCCCCGCAGTTCCGGTAGACTCCGCGCCATCCCTGTTCTCCGGAGGTCACCCCCATGCGCCGCACGTTCGTCCTCACCACTTCGCTCGCTCTCGTCCTTGCCGGTGCGTCGTTCGGCGCGGCGCGCGCCGACGAGACGGGACCCGCCCCGCAGGCGCCGGCCGCAGAGGCGAAGGCGGTGGGCGTCGTCTTCGAGCAGGGGAAGCCCGCGTTCGCGGACGTGCTCGCGAAGGCGAAGGCCGCCGGGAAACCGGTGTTCGTGCAGTTCTCGACGGACTGGTGCGGCTGGTGCCGGAAGCTCGAGAAGGACACGTTCGGGCAGGCGTCGGTCGGCGAGTTGATGAACGGGTTTGTGAACGTCTACATCGACGCCGAGAAGGGCGAGGGGATCGAACTCGCGAAGAAGTACGCGGCGAGCGGCTTCCCGACGCTCGTGGTCATGGACGCGGACGGCGGCGAGATCGACCGGATCGTCGGCTACATGGCGCCTGCGGCATTCACGACGGAGATCAAGCGCATCCAGTCCGGCGTCGGGACGCTCGCCGCGCTCCGGAAGGCGTTCGACGCTTCGGGCGGCACGGACATCGACGCGGGCATTGCGTACGGCGCGAAACTCGCAGTCGCGAACCCTGCCGACGCGGCGGGGGTGTTCGAGAAGCTCACGGACGCAGCGAAGTCGAAGGACCGCGAGACGCAGGGACGTCTCCAACTCGAGTGCGCGGCCACACTGCTCGCGTCGGGGCAGGCCCCGAAGGCGGTGGACGCAGCCGAGACGCTCGTCCGCGACTTCGCCGACACCGCGAGCGCGGCCAAGGCTGCGACCCGCGTCGGCCGGGCGTTCGTCCGGCTGGAGGCGCGGCGGGCGCTGACGTTCTTCGACGCCGTGCGACACATCGCAAAGGACGCCCAGGACCGCGCCGCTGTGGAGCAACTCACGATCGCCGTCCACGAGAACGGGATCACGGCCGCGCTGAAGCGTCAGGGCGAGGCCGCGGGCGACGACGCGCAGGCGCTGAACGCAGTCGCGTGGACGTGCTTCGAGCGGAAGGTGAACCTGCGCGAAGCGACGGGCTGGGCGCGCAAGGCGGTCGATGCCTCGGGCCGCGACCCGGCCATCCTCGACACGCTCGCGAATCTGCTCTGGATCTCGAACGCGCGTGAAGAGGCGCTGAAGATCGAGGGCGAGGCGGCGCAGAAGGCCGACGGTCCGATGAAGAAGGAGTTCGAGGCGCTCATCGCCAAGTGGACGGCGGAGCAGGCCGCGATGAAGGCGGCGCACCACGTGCCGATGACGCCGCTCGAGCCCGCGCCCCACGGCGACAAGTAGTCAGCCGCGAACGGCCTTTGTCAGCGCCGCTTCAGTGATCGCGCCGTGCGACGCGTGCCACGCGGCCTTCCCGGCGTGGAGCCAGATCGCCTGCGGCGACTCGTGTTGGACGCCGGTGGCCTCGGCGGCGCGGCGCGCGAGCGGGCGCTCGGCGATGACGTCCAACCAGGCCGTCGGCGTCTTCGGGTGCGAGGCGACGAATGCCTCGTACTCCTCGAACGCGTTGGCACTGACGGGGCAGACCGTCGAGTGCTTGAAGAGGAGGAACTTCGGCGCCGCGAGGGCTGCGTCGAGGTCGGAGTCGGAGAGGATGCGGGATAGGATGCGTCGAGTCGTCATGGGGAGAGTGTAGCGGCAGCCGGAATCGCTCGATCCGCCGGGGCGTCACCTCCGTTTACACTCGGCAGATGACCTCGGGACCCGGGATACGCGTGCGATGAGCGCAATGAAGGCAGCGCTTGCGGTCGTCTGCACCGTTGCGGCGGCGTGCGCTGCGGCGTGGCTCGCGCTGCGCGACGACGCGTCCGCGCCGGTCGAGGTCGTTGCGCCGCCGGCGCCCGCCGCGCC
>JAIOPE010000133.1 GCA_021414065.1 Planctomycetota bacterium | reverse complement strand
ACGTTAGATGGACGGGCTGCGTCACGCACGCGGTTCGATAGCATCATGGTCGTGCGGCGGCGAAGCAGTTCTGGATTTGCTGCGTTCGGCGACTTGCTCGTCAAGATGGTCGTGTTCGCCATCGTGATGCTCGCGGCAACTGCCGTGTTGGCGTATCTCGGGCTCGACTTTCGAATCGCATGCGGCATCGGCGTCGTAGCCGGGGTGTTTGGCGCGGCCAAATCCGGTGTCAATTGACCTCACGTCCGCATCGGTGGGTGCCATCTAACACGCCGCTGCAGCCGACGAGCGGCGGGCCCCCGCCTCGCGACGGCGGTACACTTCTGGCGCCGCTCGCGGCTGAGCGGCAACGTTAGGCCGAGAGGGCTCGCGATGGACGACGCCACACGACACGTTCGGAGCTTCATGGCGTCCATGGAGCAGGTGCGCGACGAGCTCGGTCAGATCGTCCGCGAGCTCTACCGGCAACCCGAGGTCCAACTCGCCACGCAGTTCGGTCCGTCGCCGTATCGCTCGTGCGATCTCGGTGTCTCGGCGGAGCTTCACGGCGGTGCGGTGGTCGACTTCTGGGTCGATCTCGACGCAACGGACGCAGGTTGGTCTGTCCATCCCACGGTCCAGCGACATGAACCGAAGGAAGACGGCTCGCACATCGAGCGGGACCTCGGCGCGCGCCTCGTGTGCGACGCCGCTGCCCTGCCCGGCGAACTTGCGCGGGCGCTTCGCGAGCTTCGTGCATCAATCGGCGACGACGCGTTGTCTCCTCCGACCCATCGCCGGGCCTAACGCGCCGCTGCCGCAGACGAGCGGCGTTCACCCGTCCGGCGAGGGCGGTACACTCCGCGCGCCGCTCGCGGCTGTTCGGCGACGTCGGCCAAACACGATCGGGAGGACATCGATGGCGTATCTGCACTTGTACGACCCGATCTTCGATCGCCAGGTGTCGCTCCGCGACGCCTACCGGATGCTCGAGGCGTTCGTCGTGCAGTACAACGCTCGCGGCGAGTCGTCGACCGTCAGCCTGATGTCGGACATCTGCGTGTCGCCGGGAGGCGAGTCGAGCGATCCGGCTCAGATGCGCGACTTCGTTCGCGTCGCGGGAGACGTTCTTCGCGATGAATCGCTTCGCACGGTCGCCTCCGGCGGTGGTGCCGGCTGACCGTCCCGGCGCGCGGTACCCTGCCTCCCATCCAGATCCACGAACTCTACGGCATCGAGTCCGCGCGGGACGCGCGGGGGCACGTCGTCGTCATCGACGTTCTGCGTGCGGCGACGTGTACGGCGTACGCGCTCGCCGGCGGCGCGGGCGAGGTGCTGCTCGCCGGGTCGATCGACGACGCGCTCGCGCTGCGGCGGGCGCGGCCCGGGGCTTTGCTCATCGGGCACGGCGCGCGCGAACAGGCGCACCTCTTCGACGTCGGGAACTCGCCGCACGCGCTGACGCAACTCGACCTGCGCGGACGGACGCTCATCCAGCGCACGGGCAGCGGGACGCAGGGCGTCGCCGGTGCGGTGAGTGCCGACGCGGTCTACTTCGCGAGTCTCGTCAACGTCGCCGCCACCTCGCGGCACCTGCGAAGCGTCGGCGCGGAGTGCGTGTCGCTGCTCGCGATGGGCGCGCCGCGCGGGCCGGATGGTCCGGAGGACGTCGCATGCCGCGACCTGCTCGCGGCGGATCTGCGCGGGACGCGCTGCGCCGCGGACGACGACGCGGCCCGGCGGATCGTCGCCGCCTGCCCCGCCGCCGACGAACTGCGTGATTCGAACCGCGGCGTCGGCTGCCCCGAGGACGTAGACCTCGCGCTCGCGATCGACCGGTTCCCGTTCGCGATCGAGGTGCTCCGTGACGGGGATGTGCTGCGCGCGTTTGCACGAGTGTGATCCGGGACTGTGACCCGGAAGCCCTCGCGCGGCGTCCCCGGGCGATCGCGTGACGCGTCTCACGCCGGAAGTGGATTGCTCGGCGGTGCCCCGTCGCATCGGACCCTCGGCGCGACCTAGAATCGCGGGCAACCGGGCGCGCCGGGAGACGACGTCCGGAGTAGGAGGTCGCCATGTTCCGGAAGCTTCGGAGTTTCGTCCGGATCGCGTCGCTCGCTCTCGTCGCAGCTCTGTTCGTCCACGGAGCGCCCGCCCGCGCGGCGCAGGCGGTGGACCCCAGCATCATTCCGCCGTCGAACCTGTTCGCGCAGATCCAGGACGACGGCTACGGCGGGAAGGACATCCTGATCTCGTGGTACTGGAACACCGCGAACTACAACCCGAAGTACGGCGGCTACTACATCGAAGGCCGCGACGACACGGCGGGCGGTCAGTTCCGCTGGATGACCGGCGCGGGCACCGTCTACTCGCAGTCGGTGACGCGCGGGATCATCACGACGCCGGGCGTGGAACCGGGCCCGAACGACTTCATTCCGGGCCACGATTACACGCTCCGCTGCTACATCGACGCGGGCGACGGACTCGACGCGTACGGCCTAGCACTGACGCGCAGCGGGTACTCGAACGAGACGACCGTGGCGATCCCCGGAATCCCGAAGCCGCCGGACGGCCCGACGGGCCTCTCGATCTACGTCAAGTCGAAGGGCCGGAAGGTCATCCTCTACTGGAACGACAACAGCTCCGACGAGACCGGCTTCCGCATCGAGCGGAAGGACCCGGGCGGCGCGTGGAAGACGCTCACGACTGTCGCGGCGAACAAGGAGACGTGGAGCGACACGTCGATGGGCGCGGTCGGGAACTACACGTGGCGCGTCGTCGGCGAGAAGCCGGACAGCGTGGAGACCGACCCGAGCAACGAGCGCACGGCATGGGCCGGGAAGACGCAGACGAAGTGCGCGGCTCCGGCGTACGACCCGCCGCTCGCGGGGACATGGAAGGCGCTCGACGGGACGACGCTCGAGATCGTCTTGTCGGGAGGCAAGCTCACGGGGTGGCTCACGACGAGCGTGGACACATACACCGTCGTGCTCAAGGGCAAGCCCACAGCGACGCACGCGAACGGCGTCGCGTCCAAGACCGGCGTGTTCTCCGTCCCCGTCCGCGTCACGCTCGACACCTCGGCGGCGATCACGCGGGCGTATCGCTCGGCCAAGTTCGAAGTCCGGAAGACGGTGGCCGGCGTGACGTTCCCCGACCCGACTCAGATGCGCGACATGACCCGCCAGGAGGCGGATTCCGGCGAGATCTGCGTCCGTTCCGGCGCGGGACTGAACTCGGTGAAGCCGGGGAAGACGGTGGTGGTGGTTCTCATGTTCACCAACGTCGGCCGCCGTGGCGTGCCGTCGGACGACGTCTTCGGCTTCATCGGCACGAAGGGCGGCACACTCCTCGCGACGCACGCGGGCAAGGGCGTGACGCTCGGTCAGACGAACGACCATGTCGTGGGGTACTTCCTCCCGGCGCTCGGGCCGGCCAAGCTCCCGGCTTCCGGGACCGTCGCGATCACGGTCCAGGTCGTCGCGACCGCGGGCGCCGAGGAAGTCGAGCTGGAGTGGACGATCGCGTCCGCGGAGGGCTACGCGACGTTCGCCGCGTCAGGGGGAACAGTCACGGTGCCGATCGAGTAGGGTCGAACTCGCCCACGAACAGCCGGTCCCGCCGCTGAGGCAGGACGCGGTAGAGTGCCCCGATGACGCGGGCGGTCCGTTCGGCGAGGTTGGCGATCGCATTCACGCCCGCATTGGCGGCCGCGCTCCTCGCCGTCGTCTGCACCGACACGGTGCCACTCACGGCCACCGCGCTGGCGGACGAAGCCGCGATGGAGCGGCGACTCAAGCGGATCGACGTCCCGAAACCGCTGCGCGACGACGTGCGGGCGGCGATCGACCGCAGCGTGACGTTCCTTGCGGCGCAGCAACGCGACGACGGCGTGTGGGTCGATCCGGGCGACGTCGTGCAGGTCAACGTTCCCCACGGTGACGTCCTGAACGCCCTCTGCACGCTGGCGCTGCTCCACGCCGACACGCAGCGGTCGCGCGCCGCGGCGAAGCTCGCCGTCGCGCGCCTCTTTCCGCCGGGCCACGCGGTCGCGCCCCAACTCCAGACGACGACCTACGGTGCCGGACTCGGCCTCCTGCTGCTCAACGCAATGGACGGCGACCGCGACTGGATCGCGACGATCGCCGGTCGGATCGCGAACGGCCGCGACACGAAGAGCGGTACGTGGGCCTACCGCACCGGCCCGCCGCGCGCGGTCGGGCTCAACGCGCCGCCGAACGCGCCTCAGCTCTCCGGGCCGCTCAATCTCTCGACCGCGCAGTTCGCGGTGCTCGGGCTCCACGCGGCGACGCGGCGCCGAACTCCGGTGTCTGCCGCGGTCTGGGACGACGTCTTGGACGGACTCCTCGCGGCGCAGCAGAGCGACGGCTCGTGGACCTACGACGTCCATCACCCGGAGGTCCACAGCACCTACCCGACCGCCACCTTCATGGGCATCGCGAACCTCACGCTCGCCGCGCAGCACCTGCGCGTGGACGAAGACACGAGCCGCGGAACGAGTCGGCGCCGCCGCGTGGAGTCGGCGCTCGACGCGGGACGCACGGCCCTCGCCGCCGATGGCGTACTCGAGCTGTGGACGGCGCGGCGCGGCGGAGGCGGCGTGGACGGGTACGCGCTGTGGTCGCTCGAGAAGGCGTGCGTGTTCCTCGGCACCGAGCGCCTCGACGGCGTTCCGTGGTACGCCGACGCCGCGCAGTCGCTGGTCACGGCGCAACAGGCCGACGGCTCGTGGACGAGTCAGGTGCAGACACGCACCGCGACGGACTCGCTCTCGACCACGGCGTTCGCGCTCCTCGTCCTCGTGCGAGACATCGAGTCTCTCACAGCTGTGACGGGCGGCGCGGACGTGCCCCCGGACCCCGTGGTGACACCGTCAGGCGGCGACCCTGCGCAGCGGGACCGGGCCGCGGGTCCGGCGTCCACTGCGGTGCCCATCGACGTCGCGGCCGCGGCGCTGGTGAAGCTCCGCGCACAGCTGCTCGCGCCGACCACGACCAATCGAGAGTTCCTCGACCTGCTCGCGCGGGCCCGCGACGACTTCGCTCCCGCCGCCGACCGCAGCGCGCCGCCCGTGGACCCGATCGCCCTCCTCCGCGAGATCGACGTAGCGATTCTCGATGTGCTCTTCCTCGCGGGCGAGGACCCCGGCGGCGACGAGGAAGGGCGCCGCCCGGTGAACCGACGCGCCGCGGAACTCCTCTTCGCGGGGACCACCGCCGCGCCGGCCGACCTGTCTCAACTCGTCGAGAGGCGCCTCGAGAAGCGCTTCGCGGACGGCAAGCCCACCGACGGACCTCTCGCCTCGACGCCGTACCGCCCCGCGTTCGAACTGCTCGCCGCGCGGGGCGGCGCGGACGCATTCGCGTGGATGCTCGACGCGGCGCTCCACGACGACCTCGTCGGCGAGCGCAGCGAACGGGCGCTTGCGTTCCTCCTCGCGGTCCCGCGGTTCCGCGGCCTGCCCGGAGCCGTGCGTCTCGAAGCGGCGGAGGCCATCGCCCAGCGCTACGTCGGACGCGAAGGGTCCGCGTCGGGTCTCGCGAGCGCGACCCCCGGCGCCGATCCGCGCGATCGTTGCCGTTGGTCCCGGTTCCGACCCAGAGTGGTGGACGCGCTCCTCGCCCTCGCTGCCAACACGACGTCCGGCAGCGAGCCACGCGACGCGAACGGCCGCGCGCTCCTGACGGTCGCCGCGTTCTCCGAGTGGCTCCGCGACCACGACGACCGCCGCCGTCCCCCGTGGCGCTGACGGTGGCCAGCCGCGGAGGTGCGTCGGTTGCGCGGGCAGCGCCGAGCGCATGCAACGGCGCGTCCGTTCACCGGCGGTGATAGACCTCGTTCGGTTTGGTCTCGCTCCCGGGATCGATCCTCGTCAGCTCGTTTCGCGCCGGCTCCCACAGCGCCACGGAGAACTGCCACCGCGGGTCCGCGGACGGAAGCGATGACTCGAAGAGTACGTAGCCGTCGGAGACGCCCCAGCGTCCCTCGGGGACACGCGCGTCATGGGTCGCTGAGAACGTGCCGTCCGCGCGCAGGTCAATGCTCGCGGGTGCCGACGTCGTCTCGCGGACCCACGTACCGACGATCGCGGGTGGGCAGCGCTCCGTCTCGGGCAGGTCCGTCACGCTGGCCACGCAGAAGTACCACGTGGCCGAGGGCGACCGCTCGTTGCGGCGGAGCATGACATACGGGATCTGGTCGCCCGGATTCGCCATCACGTCCTCGAACTCGACGATCTCGCGCCGGCGTCCGCTCATCTTGGCGCGAAGGTCGATGAGCCACCGGCGAACGAGCGTCGCACGCGGACGAATCCAGATTCTGCTGCCGAGACTGGGTGACGAGGACACGGTGTTCCACTCGCCGTCTACGCGCGCACCTTCAGGCGCGACGAACAGCCCGAACACGCGGTCGCTGATCCAGAACGACTTCGGCGGCGCCACGTCGGACGCGAGCCAGAACCACATCGCGCAGGCGACGGCGCCGACGCCCGCAACGACCACCGCGCTGCGGCCGATGCGTCGAGTGACCCTCCCGGGCGCCGATGACTGACTCACGGACGCGAGACTACACGAAGTCCTGCGCGCGTCCCCCGTCCCGAGAATCGCACGGGGCGCGCGGATTGCTCCGCGCGCCCCGGCTGTCAGTCCCGCGGTGAAGCGTGCGCTCCGCCGCGAGGCTTCAGATCGTCGCACTCACGTGTCGTTCACTTCGCGCCGAGGCCTGCGACCTTTGGATAGCGGTAGTAGACCTCGAGGCACAGAGTCATGAGTGCCGTGGAGTAGATGCGGCCGCCCTCCTGTGCCCACGGGTCCTCGGGGTCCCAGGAGCCGGACTCGCAGCGGTCCTTCTCGTTGCGCTGGTGATCGACGATCGCGAGCTTCATCGCGTCGTTCCACTTCCTCCACACGTCGCCGCCGGCCTGGAACGCGGCGAGCGTGCCGTAGTACCAGTAGTACATGTCGATCGTGCCCGCGTCGGCGTCCCACCGCGGGAGCTTCTTCTCGATGAGCGCCAGGCCCTTCTTCACCGGCTCCGACTTCGCCGGGTCTTCACCCGCGAAGATGCGGCACAGCACGCCGGCGGCAGTCATCGACTCTGTGTTCGAGGCGGGGAACTTCGCCTGCATCGCCACGGTGCGCGCCGCGGCGCCGCCGCGCTGCTGGTACCCGACCTTGCCGAACTCCGGGTCGGTCATGCGATCGACCCAGCCGACGGCGTCGCGGATCGCACCGTCGTCCACGTCGAGTTCCGCCATCTTTCCGGACTTGAGAGCCATGACCATCCAACCGGTCACGGACGTGTCGTTGTCTCCGTCGCGCACGCCGTACCGCCACGCGAGATAGGGGTTCTTCGACTGATGAATGAAGGTGATGCCCCGCTGCGCTGAGTCGCGCAGGTGCGTGCTCTGTGTCATTCCGAACGCCTCCACCATTCCGAGAGTGGCGATGGCGTGGTCGTACTGGAATTGCTGCGACGTGCGCGGACCGAAGCAGCCCTCGGTGTCCTGAATGTTCTTCAGGTAGCGAAGCCCCGACTTGACCGTCTCCTTGTAATCGCCGGACACGTGGGTGTCGCCCCGGCCGAGGAAGCAGAGCAGAGAGAGTCCGGTCAGGCCGGGATCGTGGACTGCGTCGCCGGGGCCGGAGCACTTGTTGCTGCTGCACTGCCCCGCGAACCCGTCGCTGTCCCAGCGGCCGTCGGGGGACTGGTGCCGGGAGAGCCAGTCGAGCGCCTGGCTGACGCTCACGTCCTCGCGCTTGTGCGAGCCGCCGCCGGGCCCACCGGGCCCGCCGCGTCCCTTGCCGCGCGTCCCCCACGGTGACCCCGCGTTGCCGCCGATCCCGATGACCTGGTTGCTGTACGGGCCGTCGAATGCGTGGAGGAACTGCGACGCCGGATCGCCGGCCGGAGGTTCGGTGTCGGTGTCGTCGCCCGGAACACCCTTCTCGTCGGACGGCGGCGCGTCTGCCACGGTCTCGGTCTCCGGGCGATCGATGTCCACGTCGTCCAGCTTCTCGACGGGGTCCTTCTCGGGCTCGGGGAGTTCGGGCGCGGCGTCGGCGGGCATCACCGCACTGAGCATCTGCGCAGTCACGGCGATTCGCGGCGCCACGGGCATCATCAGGAATGCGAGCGCGACGATCCCGTGGATGCCGATCGACGCCAGGACCCACGGCGTCTTGCGGAGCTGGAGGGCCATCTCCTCGTCGAAACCGCGCGCTTCGAGTTGCGCGGCGACGGACCGGGTGTTGAGGGGCGCGATGTGGAGCGGCGCGGGCTGGGTGTGCTTCTGCGGCATGGGGACCTCGCTTCCGGAGGTCCCGCTCGGGTTCAGGCGTCTCCTGTCAACGGGCGTGGAAGGCCCGCGGTTCATGGCAAATCGCGACGGTCCGCGGAATCCGGGCCACCCCGGCAGTCCCCGTTACGATGCGCCGTCTCGTTGCTTCGTTCCCGGCGGTCCTCGATAGGCCGCCCCCGCCCCACACCCGCGCCAGTCATTTCGCGTCTCAAGTTCCACGCCCCTGGAGGCCCCATGCGCCGCGCCATCGCGTTCTTCCTCGTCGCCGCAGCAACGTCCGCCGCATGCGGTCAGGACAGCACTCCGCCCGCAAAGGACCCTGCCCCCGCTGCGGACGGCGCGGCCAAGGAGCCGGCGAAAGACACACCGAAGGACGAGCCAACACCGGCTGCTCCCGGCGCGCAAATGCCCGCTGCGCCGGGCGCGCAGACGCCCGCTGTTCCGAAGACGGACGGCGTTCCGTCCGACCCTGCCGCGAAGAGCGGCGAAAAGGAGAACTGGGTGAAGACCGCATCGGGCCTCGAGTACCAGATCCTCACGCCGGGCAAGCCCGGCGCGGCGCCGAAGGAAGGCGACACGGTGACCGTGTCCTACAAGGGCTGGCGCGAGGACGGCTTCGTCTTCGACGCGTCCGACCGTCACGGCGGTCCCGCGAGCTTCCCCGTCGGCGGCCTGATCGAGGGCTGGAACGAGGCGCTCAAGATGATGACCGTCGGAGCGAAGTGGAAGCTCCGCATCCCGTCGAACCTGGGCTACGGCCCGCAGGGCATGGGCACGGACATCCCGCCGAACGCAACGCTGCTCTTCGAACTCGAACTCCACAGCGTGGCCGCGATCCCCGTGTTCGTGAAGCCGGACGCAGCTGCGCAGAAGGCCACGCCGTCGGGCCTGAAGTACGAGGTCCTGGCGGCGGGCGACGGCGAGCCGCCGACGGCCGAGGACGCCATGGAACTCGGTTTCGCCTTCTTCGGCCCCACCGGCAAGCTGGTGGACTGCTCGCAGCGCTCGAAGACGATCAAAGCCCGCCCGAAGGACATGCGACTGCCGTTCCTCAAGGAGGGCCCGACGCTGATGAAGCCCGGCGCCAAGTTCCGATTCGAGGTGCCGCCGGCGCTGGCGTTCGGTGACAAGGCCATGGGCCCCGAGCTTCCCGCCAACTCGATCACCTACTGGGAGCTGGAACTGGTCAAGGTCGTGAAGCCGCTCAAGCTGCCGGATTTCGTCAAGCCCGAGGACATGAAGCTCGAGACGACCACGAGCGGGCTGCAGATCCTGAACGTGAAGGACGGCGCGGGCGAGTCTCCGAAGATGGGCCAGACCGTGCGCGTCCACTACGCCGGCTGGACGACGGGCGGCACCGTGTTCGACTCGAGCTTCAGCCGCGGCGACACCGCCGAGTTCAAGATCGGCGAGGTCATTCCGGGCTGGAACGAGGGCCTGCAGCGCATGAAGCCGGGCGGCGTGTGCCGGTTCGTGATCCCGCCGAAGCTCGCGTACGGCGACCGCGGCGCGGGCGAACTGATCCCGCCGGACGCCACTCTCGTGTTCTACGTCGAGCTGATCAGCGTCGAAAAGTAGCGACCGTCTTTCCCTGCGGGCTCGCTCCGTCTGAACCGGAGCGAGCCCGTTTCTGTTCCACCCGCGGAAGGAGAGTCCACATGCTTGAATCGAATCGTCGCCGCTCCGGCGGTGCAGTCCTCCCGAAGGCACTCGGCGCGCTCGGGGTCCTCGCGGTCGGCGGCCTGGTGCTCGGATGGCTCGCAGGCACCGCGAACCCGTCCACCGCCGCCGGCTACGTGGGGTACGTCACCCGCGGCGCGATCTTCGGGAAGTCGGAGTTCGTCGGTCTCCAGAAGGGGCCCACCTCGGCGGGGCGCAGTTGGCTCCTCCACGCGGTGAACATCTCGGTCACGCCCTACACCTTCACCGAGTCGTTCGAGGGTGAGAACTCCGTGCTCACGAAGGACAACCTCAAGATCGCGTTCCGCGTGCACACGATGTTCAAGATCCGCGAGGACCGCGTGCAGGACTTCGTCGAGAGGTACTCCACGCTCCACGAGGGCGAAGACCCGAACCGCGTCGTGGAGACGGCCTACGAGAACTTCCTGAAGGAGCGACTGCGCACCTACGCCCGCGACGAAGTCGAGAAGATCGACGGGTTCTCGCTGAAGGGCGAGATGACTCCGATCGGCGAGAAGGTGCTGGCCCGCGTGAAGACCCTGACGGACTCGACGCCGTTCGAGGTGGACTCGGTGGTCGTCGGGAACATCCAGTACCCGGAGCTCGTGGCGAACGCGGTCGCCCAGAAGCTCGCCGCGACGCAGAAGCTCGAGCAGATGGAGACCGAGGTGTCCATCGAGCGGAAGAAGCAGGAGCAGCGCATGGTCGAGGCGGAGGGCATCGCCGGCGCCATGGCGATCATCAACGCGAAGCTCACGCCCGAGTACCTGCAGTACCTGGCGATCGAGGCGCAGAAGTCGATGGTCGGCTCGCCGAACCACACGGTGGTCTACATCCCGGTGGGACCGATGGGCGTGCCGATCGTCGGGAACGTCTCGCTGCCGGGCGGCGAGGGTGAGCCGGCCGTGCCGCAGGTGCCGAAGAAGAAGTAGCCCACCGCAAATCGTCACTCGGTCCACCGAGTCGCGGGGTGCGTGTCGCGGTCAGCTCGGAGGAGTCACCCTGGCCCCCGTGGGTTCTCATGGTTCGGAGGGGGGAGGATTGACGCACGTTCGCCCTCCGCGTCGAGCATTCGCGCCGAGCGCGGCCGGGCCGGACCGAGGAGAAGGCGACCCGGCACTCGTGGCGAGCATCCCGACGAGGTAGGCCCGAGTCGCGAACGGTGCAGGGAGGATTGACGCACGAGTCTCTCCACAAGGCGCTTCCGCGGAGCAGAGCGGCCGGGCCGGACCGAGGCGAAGGCGACCCGGCGCTCGTGGCGAGCATCCCGACGAGGTAGGCCCGAGTCGCGAACGGTACACGAGTCGCGGAATCAAGCGGGGCCCGCCGAGCGAGTGCTCGGCGGGCCCCGGGACGAACGTCAGGGAACTACTTCTTCCCGCCCTTGATCCAGTCGGAGAAGGTCGCGACAGTTCCGGCCGAGAGCGGGCCGCGCGGCGGCATGCGCCCCGCCTTCATCGCGGCTTCGGCGAGGAGCGCGTTCGTCCGCACGGTGGCGAGGGTGTCGAGTCGGATCTTGGCGGATGCACCCGCGCCCGAGTGGCAACTGGTGCAGTTCGCCGACATGATCGCCGCCACCTGGCCCGCGTACGTCGGCGCCGGAGTGACGACCGGCGGCGTGACCGGCGGGGTCACAGGAGGCGTGACGGGCGGAGTGACCGGCGGAGTCACGGGAGGCGTGACGGGCGGGGTCGTCGGGACCGCGTTCGGGTTCCGCAGGTACGACGCGATGTCGCGGGCGTTCTGCAGCGTGATCCCGGGGAAGCGCGGCATGCCGTCTTCGCCCTCGCGGACCGCCTCGAGGATGTCGCCCGCGGACTCCCGGGCGATCGACTCGCGGACCGTGCCGCCGGAGCCGGTGCTGCCGTGGCAGCCCGCGCACATCGACAGGAACATGTCAGCGCCGGCTGAGGCGGCGGAGCCGTTCGTGCCCGGATCGACGGGGGACGTGTCGGTGTTGTTGGACGGGTTCTCGTCGGTGCCGCCGGTGCCGGTTCCCGTGCCCGCGTCGCCGCCGCAGGTCGCGGTGGCCGTGATCTGACCCGAGCCCTCGGGGACGGTCACGACGAGCGACCAGTCCTTGTGCTGCCCGCGGCGAAGGCTCGTCGTGCCTTCCCAGATCGGGGTCGTCGGGTCCATGTCCGAGAAGATCGCCAGAGCGACGCCACTCTCGGCCGAACGGCCCTTGTTGGCGACCTTGAGACGCACCCGCATGCCGGCCGGGGTGGCCTTCGGGCGGGAAACGGTCACACTCACGTCGTGGAGCGCGCGGGGACCGCGCGTCGAGGTGGTCACGGAACCTCCGCCGCCGCCTTCGTTCTCGCCGCCGTCCGCGCGAGCAGACGGGACGACCAGGGCCAGGGTTCCCAGAGCGAGCACTGTGGTCAGGATGAGTCGCATGTTCTTTGGTCTCCTTCGCGGGCAGTCGATCCCCCGCTGGAGGGAAAGGGGCCACTCGCGAAACGGCTGATACATGGAACTACGACAGTCGGTCGAAACTGTCAACCGGCCGCCCGAGCGGGCCGTCGGATTGCAGGGATTGCAACCGTGACCTGCGACTCGCGTCGCACATCAGGCTCATTTCGAGGCAGACTGCGGCGGCCGCGAAGGCAACGCGAAGCCGACAGGAAAGCGTCCCTTGTCGGGCGTCGAGACGACGAGCAGCGAGCGCCTGGGCGCGATCTGCGCACCGGGCAGGCCGCCGCTCAGCCGGATCCGGCCGTCGCGAGCGACCTGTGCGGTGCCTGCGCCGGAGGCGTCCTCCTGCGTCATCGACGCGAGTCCCATCGTGTCGTGCCCCACGAGCGAACGGGCGGCCGTCAGCGTGGCGGCGCCCGAAGGCGCGAACGACAGATCGCCGCCGGTGACGCCGAACCGAAGCGGATGCGGCGCGCTCGCCCGGTTCTCGGCTCGCGCGACGAACTGGGTGATGAGCAGGTTCGCGGGCAGATCAGCCTGGGTTGCGTCGGTCGAGCGTCGCACGAGCACGACGAATCGGACGGCGGCTCGCGTTGCGTCGCCGGCCGGACCGGCGTACGTCGCGCCGCCGCCAACGAGAATGTCGCCGCGCATCACCGGGCTGAGACGCGCCCCCTGGATTCCGCGGGCGACGCCGATCGGCATGTCGAGGACAACCTCCGGCCCGTCCGGCGAGAGCGTGCCCGAACGCGGCGGCCGCGTGTCGAGACCGTGCAGCCACGCCGAGTCGGGGAACGTCTGGCGCGACGAGCGGAGGACCGACTCCGTCCCGGTCGCGCGCCCGTCGGCGTCCACCGCCAAGTCGAACTCGTGCGACGCCACCGTCACGACGATCCCGGCGGGCGTGCGCGCGGGCGCGGTCGCCGCAGCCCCCACGTCGAACACCTGCGCGTGCCACGTGCCGACGAGGTTCGCGCGCGTTGCGGCGCCCCGCGTGCCGCGGAACATCGCGTGGAGGCGGACCTCACTCGCGGCCGCGACCGCAGCGGTCAGCGCGTCGCCGCCCCGTCCACGGACGAGCGGGACGTCAACGCCGGGCGTGCGCAAAGTGACGTTCGCGTCGTCGGTGACCTCGGCCGTCGCTGCGACCACGCGGTCGTCATTGGACACCGCGATGCGCGGCGCGCCGCCCTTGTCGATGCCCCAAGCGAGCGTCGCACGCCGAAGCGTGCGCGTGCCGGGTCCCGCCGCACGGGGCCCGGGCGATGTCTGCAGCAGGTTCCGGCCGAACGTGATCTCCGTGCCGAAGCCGGGGAGCGACTTTCCGCGCAGCTCGAGTTCGACGAACGTGCCGCGCACCGGTCGCGGTCGAGGCGAGATCGGCTGGAACCGGGAAAAGTGCGAGACGGGGAACGTCGCCGTGGAGTTCGTCGTGTCCACCGACGACGCGGGAATCGTCTGCTGCGCGCCGGTCGCGGAGTCCTCGACGACGATCGCGAGTTCGCTGAGCGGGTCGTCGAACGCATCGGGGTCGAACGGAACGGTGACGCTCGCTGGGATCGCGAAGGTGGTGCCCGAGGGCTCGAACGAGACGGTCGTTCCGGCCACGTGGTTCGTGTCGTCCACGAAGAATGAGTCGGTTCGCGTCATCGAGATGAGCGCGGGGAACGCGAGCGACCCGGACGGCACCGTGATCGAGAGCCCGTCGAGCCCGAGCCCGTCGGCGGCCTCTATGGTGGTCGATGCGTCCGCGTCCGCGATCCGGCCGAACACCGCCTGCGCGCCGTCGAAGTCGCCGCCGAGGGCTTCGTCGCGCAGATCGACGGTCGTGCGGCGCGCCGACGGGAACCGCAGTCGCACGGTGATCGTCCAGGACCCGGCGGAGACGCCTTGGTTGCGGAGCCGAACGGTGTGCTCCCCCGCCGCGCCGAGCGTGACGGTCGCGCGGTGGCGCGTCGCCGCGGCCGACGCCGCGTCGATCGCGAGCACCGCGCCAGTCGCGTCGGTCACGTCGAGGAGGAGCGGCACGAACGCCGAGCCCTTCGCCGGACGCAGCTCGATCGAAGCCGCGGCGCCCGCGGGCGCGGCGAACGCGAACGTCGTCTCCCCTCCCGCGACGAGATCGGCGGACGACGCGCCGGTCCACGTCTTCTGCGGCGTGAGCGTGAGGTCCAGCCGGTAGTCGCCGTCCGCACCGTCGCCAGTGACGCGGAAGCTGTGGTCGCCCGTCGCGCCGAGCACCATTCCGCGCAGCCGGGCACCGGACGACGTCGGCGCCGCGGTGACGACGTTCGCGAGAGCGGCGTCGAGCATCTCGAATGCGGGGCGGGGGCCGGTCGCCCCGTCACGCTTCGCGACCACGGCGACCTTCGTTCCGCGGAGCCCCGCGACGACGAACGTCTCGCGTTCATCCGAGGGACGAAGCGTTCCCCGCACCTTGTCGCGGGGGCCGACTTCGAGATCCACGCTGTCCACCGCGAGCGCCGCGCCCGGACCGAACGCCACGGTGAACACCAGGGCACTGACGACGACGGCCGCGGCCCGCGGGTACACGCGGACCGCAGCGTCGGCCGGGCCTTCGGTTCGGTGCGAGGTCATGTGGTACGTGAGGATACGCGACCACACCTCAGCGTCATCTGCGTTCGTGCTACCGGTTTTCGGAGACGATCTCCTCGCGACTCCCCACGCCGATCACCGCAAGCCAGACGTCCCATCCGTCGCCGGCGGCGGTTGGAGCGGGGCCGGCCGGGTCGGCTGTGCGGGCCAGGCGCGCCTCGGGGCCCGCGAGGTCGGGGTCCGGCCGGTGAACGCGGAACGCGACGATCCCGAGCAGGTCGATCCCGTCGTCGAAGGGCCAGATGTCGAACTTCGGCGAGAAACTGAGCCCGAGGCGGATCGTCCCGACGCGCTTCCAGGTTTCGCGCCCGACGACCACCGGCGCCGTGTGCTCCTCGCCGTCGCGCCGGAACTGCACCGCAGCCGTTCCGCCCGGCGTGCGCTCGCGGAATGCCGTCCGGAGGTCGGCAGCCGAGCCGACGGGCGCGCCGTCCACGGCCGTGACGAGGTCGCCGGGCACGAGCCCCGCGGCCGCCGCGGGCGTGCCGTCCCACGAGCCGATGATGAGCGCCCCGCCGGGTCCGGCGCGCACCACGTCGCCCGCATCGGCGTACCGCCCGCCGATCCAGCCGCGCTCGTGGAGCACGTCATGCGACGCACACCCCGCAAGCCCGACGACCGTTGCGACCACTCCACAGCACAGGTTCTTCCTCACCATGTTCGACCATCCTCCTACGTGTGTCGGACTCAACGGCTGCGAGCCGCGCCGACGGGACCAGTTCACCTTTCACTCGCTGCGATGCGGCACGAGAGCCGCGACCACCCGCGACGGCACCGAAGTCGGACTCCACTGGAGTCCGACGGACACCGTGCCCTTCGCCTCCGTCGCCGATGCAAGGAACGCGCTTCCATCGCCGGGCACCCACGGCGCGAACAGGACGACCGCCGCGACCTGCGCGACGAGCACGCGACGCGACACGGGGCGCCGCAGCGCGTCGAGTCGCCGCGCCACGTGCCCGCGCGGCCCGTGGAATGCAAGCGACGCGGCGGGCGCGCGTGGCAGCAAAGCCCCGGCGACCACGGCGCGCGCGAGCGCCGCCGACGACGCACCGCGACGGACGGCCGCACCGTCGGCAGCCATCTCGATCGACTCGTCGAGACGAACGAGCGACCAGCGGAGCGGAACGGCGAACCAGAGCACGTCGGCGACGATGCGCGCGCTGAACCGGAGCACCGCGTCGAGGCGCCGCACGTGAGCGACCTCGTGCGCGAGCACGGCGTGCCGCTCGCCGTCGTCGAGGCGGTCCCAGAACGCGCGCGGAACGACCACGATCGGTTGGAGCACCCCGGCGACGAACGGCGTGCCGTCGCCGGGCGGAAGCGCCAGGCGCACGCCCGACGCGGCTGGGACCGTCGCCGGGTGCAGCGCGTGCAGGCAGTCCGCCGCCGACGCAACGCGAAACGCAGCGGCGGCGCGACGCACCACGAGCCCAACCGCAACCGTCGCCCACACCACCACGGCAGGAAGCGCGTACGGCGCGATCCCATCGACGATCCGGGGCGGCACGGCGCACCGCAGCACGACGAACCCGGCGGAGTTCCATCCCGCGAGAGCGAGCGCCGTGTCGGCCACGGCCCAGGCCCACAGCGCCGTCCGGAACCGCGGGTCGCGAACGCGAAGCGCGAACGTCGTGACCGCCACGAGCGCCCACGCGCCGAGGGCCGCGGGCGCCGCCGACGCAAGCCGCAGGAGGAATGCGTCAGCCGTCACGGCGACGCCCCGCGTTTCCCTTCGCTTCGTGGACGGACTTCGCCTCCGCGCGCTCGATTTCCGCGAGCAGCGCTCGCACTTCGGCCACGTCGGCCGACTTCGAGTCGCGCGGATCGACGAGCGCAGCGACGAGGCCGCGAAGCGACCCGCCGAAGACGTCGCGACGGACGGACTCGAGGTACGCGCGGCCCATTTCGTCGCGCGTGACGAGCGCCCGGAACGTGTGGACACGGTCCTTCGCCGATCGGGCGACCAGTTTGCGCTTGACGAGCCGCGTGAGCACCGTCGAGCACGTGTTGTAGTGCCGCTCACGCCCCCGCGGCAGTCCGTCGAGAACCTGCTGGACCGTACACCCGGAATCGGTGTCGCCAGAGGCCCACAGCACGTTGAGAACCGCCGCCTCGAGGCGCCCGAGCATGAGCCGCTTGTCCTGCATCGCGACACATCCTACACCCGTAGGAGTCGGAGTCAACAGGTCGCCCCGCGTGGAACGGGTAGCCTCTCCGTCATGACGGATGTCCCGCCGCCCCTCGACCTTCCCGTGCGCCCCACGTTGCCCGCCCCCGCCGAGCCGACGCTCGGCTCGATCCTCGCCGCGGCACGACTCGCCGGCGCGTCGGACGTCCACGTGACGACCGGCGGCGTGCCGTTCGTCCGGATCGAGGGCGCCCTCATCCGGTTCGACGCCCCGCCGACGACGGCCGACGAAGCCGCGGCGATCCACGCGGAGATCCGGCGCGCGGCCAACGCGCCCGGCACGGACGACTTGGACGTCTGCGTGGACATTCCCGGCGCCGGACGCTGCCGCGTGAACCTGCACCGTCACGCACACGGGCCGGGCGTCAGTCTGAAGCTCGTCCCGGAGCAGTTGCTCGACATCCCTGCGCTCGGGCTCCCCGAGTCGCTCTACGAACTCACCGACTTCCGCGTCGGGCTCGTGCTGGTGACCGGGCCGACGAACTGCGGGAAGTCGTCCACGCTCGCGGCGCTCCTCGACCGCGTGAATCGCACGCGCCGCGACCACGTGATCACGATCGAAGACCCGGTGGAGTTCGTCTTCAAGAGCGAGCTCTGCAACGTGACGCAGCGACAGGTCGGCCCGCACTCGCGGTCGTTCGCGTCCGCGCTGCGCGCTTCGCTCCGCGAGGATCCGGACGTCATCCTGGTGTCGGAGTTGCGCGACCTCGAGACGATCCGCACGGCGATCGTCGCTGCGGAGACGGGCCACCTGGTCCTCGGCACGCTGCACACGATCGACGCGGCCTCTACGCTGAACCGACTGCTCGACGTCTTCCCGCCGAAGGAGCAGAAGCAGATCCGCACGATGCTCGCGGGGTCGCTGCGCGCGATCGTCTCGCAGCGCCTCCTGCCGCGATCCGGCGGCGGCCGCCGCGTGCCCGCGTACGAGATCCTCCGAGTGACGCCGGCCGTCGCGACGCTCATCAGCGACGCTCGCACGAACCAGCTTCCATCGGCGCTCCAGACCGGCCGCCGCCTGGGCATGATCGACTTCGACACGCGTCTTGAAGAACTCGTCGCGGCGCGACTCATCGACCGCGAAACCGCCGCCCGCAACTCGAAGACCCCGAAACGGTTCGGCGGAGGTGCCGCATGACGCTCGACGACCTGCTCCGCGACGTCGTCGCCCGCGCCGGCTCCGATCTGCACCTTCAGGACGGTCTGCCGCCGAAGGTGCGTGTGCACGGAGACCTCGTGGAGGTCCCGAACGATCTCGCCGCCACCGAGAGCGGCGTGCGCGATCACGTCGGCGGTCTCGTCCTCCCCGTGCTCGAAGCGCGACATCGCGCGATGCTCGACCGGGACGGCGAAGCCGACCTCGCGTACTCCGTCGAAGGCGTCGGCCGGTTCCGCGTGAACGTGTTTCGTCACCTCGGCGGACTCGGCGCCGTGTTCCGACTCATCCCCCACCGGATCCCGACGCTCGCCGAGCTGAGCATCCCGGCGGAGGTCGAACGATTCACGCACATGCGGCGCGGGCTCGTGCTCGTCACGGGACCGACCGGCAGCGGCAAATCGTCCACGCTCGCCGCGCTACTCGGAATGATCAACGCGCGCGACGCGCGGCACATCGTGACCATCGAAGACCCGATCGAGTACATGCACCAGAACGGTCTTTCGACGTTCACACAGCGGGAGATCGGACGCGACGCGTCCGACTTCGCGGAGGCGCTCCGGTCCGCCGGACGCCAGGACCCCGACCTCGTGCTCCTCGGTGAGATGCGCGACCGCGAAACGATCGGCATGGCGCTCACGCTCGCGGAGATGGGGATGCTCGTCTTCTCTACGTTGCACACGAACGGCGCGGCGCGCACGCTCGATCGCATCGTCGAGGTCTTCTCGGAGGAGGAGCAGCCGCAGGTGCGTGAGATGCTCGCGGAGACGCTCGAGGGCGTGCTGAGTCAGATACTCTGCCGCCGCGCCACGCAGGACGGCCGCGTGCCCGCCACGGAGCTGATGTTCGTCAACATCGCGATCCGCTCGATGATCCGCGACGGCGAGTCGCACAAGATCGATTCCGCGCTGCAGTCCGGCCGCTCGCAGGGCATGCACCGGCTCGACGACTCGCTCTTCCGTCTCGCAATGGACGGCGCGATCGCGGGCGACGAAGCGTTCTCGAAGGCCAACGAGAAAGAGCGGTTCACGCGCTTCCTGACGCAGCCGGAGTGAGGGGCCGTCAGGCAACAAATGGTCCATCTGGCTGTGTTCCAGCGAGCCTCCTGCAAGGCTGGCGAGGTCGATTGACTCAACGGAGCGAGTCATCGGCCGAGCCCAACGCAGCAGGAGGCCGCTGGAACACAGCGGCGAAGCCGGCGCGCAGGTTGCAGCACCTCCGTCGGCGTTCAGACCTCCGAGGATCCAGCAACCTGCGTGACCGGATGGATCAGTTGTTGCCTGACGGACCCTGAGTGGCTGCGTCGAAGCCACTGACGGAGCTTCGCGTCGCGCCGCGGATCGGGGATCCTCCCCGCTCGATGCGTGCAACCCGCTCCGCCACACTCCTTGCGCTCGCGCTCCTGGCCGGCCTGGCGGCCGACGTGCCCGGCGGGGCACGCGCGCTCGCCGCCGACAACCCGCCCGCAGGCGTCGAAGCTGCTCAGTGGAAGGAGTGGACGGCGGTCGTCGACGCGTGGTTCGCGGCTGAGGACGACGCTGCGAAGCTCGCCGTGGAGACGGACGCCGCGAAGCTCGCCGCGCTGCCCGAGGCCGCCGTCGCGCCGCTCGCGGCCCGCATCTTCGACCTCGCGGGCAAGACCGGCCCGAAGCTGAAGAAGACCGGCAAGGCGTACTTTTACGACGAGAAGTCGAAGAAGGGCCTCTACATGGTCGGCGCGGCGGCGAAGCGTCCGTGCGGCCTGCTCATCGCGATGCACGGCGGGGGCGAGGGCCAGGGCGATGCGGGCGGCGCATTCGGAACCTGGGGCGGCGCCACGGGCAACGGATTCACGGTCATCGCTCCCGAGGTGATGACGAAGGTCTCGTCTGCGTGGAACGAGGAGGCCGAGGAACGGATGGTCCTCGAACTCATCGAAGCAGCGAAGCGCACGTTCCCGGTGGACACGAACCGCATCTGCCTCGCCGGCCACTCGATGGGCGGCGACGGCTCGTGGATGATCGGCGGCCGCAACGCCGACGTGTTCGCCGCCGCCGCACCGCTCGCGGGCAGCGTCATGCCGTACATGAAGGGCGAGGCGAAGAACCGGCGCGACACGAAGCTCTCGGACTACCTCGGACTGATGGAGGGTGTCCTCCCGAACCTGATGCACGTCCCGTACTGGATCGCGCACTCGGCCGACGATCGCAACGAGGCGATCCACCCGGACGACATCGCCACGGGCCATCTGAAGGAGTTGCAGGCGCTCCATCCCGGCCGCTACGAGTTCAACTACGACCGCATCGACGGCAACGGCCACGCGCTGCCGCCGAAGGGCGTCGGCCCGATCGTGGACTGGCTCTCGAAGAAGGCGCGCGTTGCCTATCCCGACGAAGTCGTGTGGGAGACCTGGTGGCCGTGGAAGCGCGACATGTACTGGCTCCACTGCCGGGACCCGAAAGACGCCTGGCGGTTCCACGCGAAGGTCGTGGCTCCGAATCACGTCGAGGTGAGCGGCACGACCAAACTCGTCCAGGGCCGCACGGAGCCGAAGGAGCTGGAACTCACGCTGCTCCTCTCGCCGAAGATGTTCGACCTGACGAAGCCGCTGAAGGTCACGAACGGCGCAGCCGTCCTGTTCGACGGCGTCCCGCAGCGGTCGCTGTGGGCGCTCCTCGTCTCCGCTGCACGACGCAACGATCCCGAGCGCTGGTTCGAGGCGGCCGCAACCGTCCGCATCGCGCGCTCGATGTGGAGGGACGCATGGGAACGCTGATGCCGGGGGACGCGGGAAACGCCGGGGACGGTCCCCAAAAACTCAAAAACTCGTCCATCGACGTGCAGACGTCTCGATCGGTCCACGAGTTTTTGAGTTTTTGGGGACCGTCCCCGGGCCTCGCCGTCGTCGTCGCGCTCGCCTTCGCCCTCGCCGCCTGCCGCGGCCCCGACTGGCGCGTCTCGCAGCTCTACGGCGGTTCGACGAGCATGGACGTCATCGGGAAGCCGCAGGCCGTCGAAGCGTTCCGCATCGACCCGACGCTCCCGCCGAAAGACAAGACCGCACCGCGCATCGGCGACTTCGCGATCACCGCCGGACCCGTCGTCGTAGACGTCGCGACCACGCAGGAGCTGTCCCGCATCCTCCTCGACCCGGACACGTACGACTGGATGCGTGCGAAGGGATGCGACTTCATGCCCGGCGTGGGGTTCCGCCTCGTGAAGGACTCGTCGCGCGTCGAGATCGCCCTCTGCTACGAGTGCGACGAGTTGATGATCTTCCGCATGGGCCGCCGCGTGGGCATGGAGGACTTCGACTCCGCCCGCCCGGGCCTCGTCGCCATCGCGAAGAAGCTGTTCCCCGACGACCCGAAGATCCAAGCGCTGAAGTAGCCGCGGCCGTGCGACGGGGGACGGTCCCCAAAAACTCAAAAACTCGTCCATCAGCGCACGGTCGCCCCGACGGGTCCGCGAGTTTGTGAGTTTTTGGGGACCGTCCCCGGGGACTACTCCGTCGCGATCTCCACGGTCGTCGTCTCGCCCGCCACGATCTTCGCCTCGGCGCGGGTCTCTTTGCCGCCCGGGGTCTTCACGATGACCGTGACCTTGCCGGGCTTGAGGCCGTCGCGACGGGCTCGGCCCTGCTCGTCGGTGGTGCCGCCGGTGCCCATGAAGTTCGACATCGTCATGGCCTCGTTCATCGCAGCGCCGTCGGCGTCGAGCAGGCGGACCGCCGCGTTCGCGACCGGCGCGCCGGCCGCGCCGCGGACGACCACGTCGAGCGTGCCGCCCGCCTCGAGCCGGATCGTCGCGGACGCCTGCGCCGCATCGATCGGGAACGCCGCGACCGGATACCCCGTGGCCCGCACATTGAGGACGTAGCGGCCCGGCTGCAGACGGAACCGGGCGACGCCGTCGGCGCCGGTGGTCTTCGTCATCGTCATGTCGAACGCCAGCGCCTGTCGGCCGTTCGCGTCTTCCGGGATGACGCTGGCGCTCGCAACCGGCTTGCCGTCGGGCCCAAGAACCGTCGCGGTGAACTCGAGGCCCCGCGACATCGACACGCGCACCGCCGCGCCTCCGGGGCTCACGCCTTCGATCTCGGCCTCCGCAAAGCCCGCCGCGGTGACTCGCAACGTGAACGAACCCTTCGGCGCGCCCGCGATGCGGAACCGCCCGCTCGCGTCCGAGAACGCCTGGCCCTTCTGACGCGCGAACACCTCTTCCATCGAAGCGCCCGCGCTCCCGCCCGACGCGAGGAGAACCGCCTGCGCGAACGCGACCGGCTTTCCGCTCTCGGCATCGACGACCGTTCCTTCGACGGCGAGCGTCGAGAGTTCGAGCGAGACGTTCGCCACGGTGCCGTCAGCGAGCACTTTCACCTTCGTCGTCTGGCTTCCCCCGCCCATCGCGCCCGACTGCACCATCACCGAGTACTCGCCCGCCTCGGCGTGATCGAAGCGGAACCGGCCGGTCGCGTCCGTCTGCGCCATCTGCATTCCGCCGGGTCCGCCGAGGAGCATCACCGTCGCGCCGTCCATCGGCTTGCCGTCGGCGATGACCGAGCCCTCGACGGGGCTGCCCGCCGCAGGCTTGCCGAAGTCGTGACGCGTCGTCTCGGAGTCGCGGATCGCGACCGACTTCATGCCGGACATCCCCATGGGGCTCTCCGAGTCGAGCATCATCGCAGTGAAGCTGCCCGGGGGGATGCGTTCGATGCGGTAGACGCCCGCGCGGTCCGACGTGGCCGTCCGCGTGAACCCGGTGCCCATCATCCCCTGCTGCATGATGACCGTCGCGCCCTCGAGCGGGCGGCCGTCCTTGTCGAACACCGTGCCTTCGAGCGTTCCGCCCGCACTCATCTCCACGATCACGTTCGACGCCGGCACGTCCGTCGCTGCGAGCGTGCGCGGCGCGAACCCGGCGCCGCGCGCCTCCATCGTCACCTTGCCGGGCGTGAGTCCGTCGAGAGTGAACGTCCCGTCGGCGGCGGTCCGTGCCGACACCGAGTCGGCGGGTGCGCTCGGCGCGTCGCCGAGGATCTCCGTCGGATCGACGGGCGGGAGCCCCGCGGCGGGACCGTCCGCGCGCACGAAGACGAGTCCGCCCTCGACCGGCGTTCCGTCGGCCTTCCTCAGCATGCGCCCGGTGACGGACGCGCCCGGCGGCAGCGCGAGCGAGAGACCGTCGGTGACCGCGTCCGCCGTGGCCTGGACTTTCGCCCGCACCGACTCCGCGTACCCCTTCGCACGGGCCCACACCTCGTACTGACCCGGAGCCAGGCTGCCGATCTCGAACGAGCCGTCGGGGCCCGTCGTCACCGACGGATCCCGCGCGAACCGTTCGAGGAACGGGTTGCCGGACGCACGTGCGGCCTTGCCCTTGCGCAGCACGGTCGCGTCGGCGACCGGCTTGCCGTCGGCCGACGAGACGACGACCCCGCGCAGCGTCGCCGCAGCCCCGAGCCGGACCGTCACGCCCTCCGCGCCCGGCTGGACACCCGTCGCAGTTCCCGCGAGGTACTTGGGCGCCGTCGCCGTGATGTCGTAGGGGCCTTCCTGCAGACCCCCCGCGACGAACTGCCCCGACGCGTCGGTCGTGGTGTTCCTCGAGTCCTGGAACATCCCCATCATCGGATTCGCGGGGCGGTCGCCGCCCTTCGCAGCGACTGCGACCGCCGCGCCCGCCACCGGCGTCCCGTCGGGCGCGAGAACGACACCCGCCACCCGGAAACCCGGCTCGAGCACGAAGTCCTGGCGCAGCGAACCCTCCATCGGCAGCGTCACTTCGGACTTCTTCTTCAGGAAGCCGTCGGCATCGACCGTGACCTTCCGCCCGCCGGCCGGCAGCCCGTTCACGCGATACATGCCGTCGCCGTCCGTGCGGCCCGTCCGCCCGAGCCCGCCCATGAACTGCGCCATCATGCGCCCCACGCCTTCGCCCGGCACCTCGACCGAGACCTCGGCCTCGGCCACCGGCTTGCCCTGCGCGTCGGTCACTCGGCCCTCCAGCACCGACTCGCGCGAGAGGACGAAGTCCACGTGCTCAGCCACCGCATCGGCCTGCACACGCACGGGAGCGGCGGCGGCGCCCAGGAAGCCGTCGCGGTCGGCGCGAAGGCGGATCGATCGCGCGGGCACGCCTTCGAGGCTGTACGTACCGTCGGCACGCGTGGTCGCCGCAGGCGGCGGAACGGGAACGACGTCGCCGCCCATCTGCGGCATGAACATCCGCATCATCCCGGACGCGTCGGGCGCAGCGGTGATCGTTGCGCCGGCGATCGGCGCACCGGCAACCGACGTCACGGTGCCCGTGACCGTCCCTGCGGGATCGAGGTCGATGACGACTTCGTCGCCGTCCTTGCCGAGTTCCACGGTCGCCCAGACCCCCCGCGTGACGCATCCGGGCGCCGACGCGACGACCGGCTCCCGCGGCGGACGGCCTCCGTCGTATCGGAAGCGGCCGCCGGCGTCGGTCTTGACGACCGCGGCGCGGAACCGGACGTCGGCTCCAGCGACGGGACGCCCCGCGCGGCGCACCTCCCCCGAGATCGTGCCGGCCGGAGCCAGCCGGACCTTCAGATCCACGTCGCCGACGGCCGCTCGGGTCTTGCGGCGCTGGTGCTTCGCCGCCGTCACGCGCAACTCCACGCGGCCCTGCGCGAGATCGTCGATCCGGAAGGCGCCGGACGCGTCGGTCGTGACGGACGCAACGCGCTCGAGCGATGCGTCGCTCTCGAGCCCCGCACCGAACTCGCTCCCCATGCGCAGCGCGCGGCCCATCGCGGCCGGGTCCGTCGCGAGACGAGCGCCGATGCGCTGTCCGGTCCGCATGGAACGCTGCACCCGGTCGGCCGACGGAACCTCGGCACCGCGGCCGAACTGACGCAGGACCTCGTCTACGTCGGCGTCGTCGCCGACGACGCCGCGGAGCGCCTCGCGGCCCCGGCGGATGTCGTCCTCCGGCTCGCCCTCGGGCAGTCGGTAGCACTCGACCGTCGCACCGGCGACCGGGCGCGCGCCGTCGGCAAGCACGACACCCGCGACGGCCTTCGTGTTGGCCGTCGGGTCTGCGGCGCGCTTCTGCGCGGCGGCACGTGCCCGGGGCGTCGCGCCGGGCGCGCCCGCGTCGGCGGCGTCCCCGGCGGAACTCGCGACTGAACTCGCGGCGTCGGGGGCCGGCGCATCGGTGTGGAGGGCCCAGTAGCCCAAGCCGACGGCCGCGGCTGCGACACAGAGAAAGGCAACGACGCTGACGGTTCGATTCATCGCCGCACGATACGGGCTGGACCGACTGTTGCGTCAGTCCCGGGCGACCGTGGCGGGGACGCCGCGTCGGGCGGCGCCGACGCCGAGCTCGGGCGGTAGGCCGCCCAGGTCGAGGATGGCCCGACGGTGCCGGTCTGCGACCAATCCGAGCGCGGCCCCTGCCAGCCCCGCCAGCGAGCCACCTCCCCCGCCGAAGATCGCGCACCACATGGACTGCGCCGCCGGGTCGCCATCGGTCGCAAGCGCGCCAACGCCCAGCCCGGCGACCACGAAGCAGATGACGACCAGGCAGCCGAAGATGCCACGCGTCAGGAACCGTCGGAACGCACGGCACGCGCGATCAAGCGCTTCCGGATCGCGGACTCCGCTCAGGTCCTGTGGCACGCTGCGCGTCATGTGGGCCCACGCGCCCCACGGCAGACAGAAGGCGACGCTCACCGCGCTGCCGATCATGAGTATGTTCCACGTGCGGCTTGCCAACTGCACGCCGCCGAGCGTCGCACAGACCGCTGCCGCGGGCGCGAGCAGGACGAGCACCACCGGCCCCGTCCACCACCACGTCGGCAGGATCTCCTGGTCGTCGCGCACCACGAGACTCGCCACGCGGACGCTCGTGGGCGCGCTCTGCGTGAGGCTCGGCGTCGAGGACGTCGCGGGAGCCTCTGCGCGCTGCCTGCGGAGCAGCGGCGCGCCACCCCACCAGAACACGACGTGGAAGCCGCCCATCGCCGTGGCCTGAAGCACCGCGCGCGCGGCACCTTCGTTGCCGTTCCGGTCGAGCGCCGCCGCGATGCCGAGCGCGGCGAGCGTGAGCAGGAACGCGGTGCCGCTCGCGCGACGGAGCGCCCGCCGCCCGGCCTCGGTCGTAGCCGCCGCGACCGCCGGAACTGCGATCCCCGGGACGCGCCGCGCCGACTGGAACCAGAGACCGACGACGGCACCCCAGAGACAGATCAGAAGACCGGCCACGCTGATCGCCATGTTCGCGGTCATGTTCATCATCGCGACGCGCCTCCTTCCTCGAGCCGGCGGAGCGCCCGTTCGAGCGACCTCCTCGCCTCCGCCGCCCCGATCCCTCGGAGCCGAGCTTCCGAGAGCGCGGCGTCGAGCGCACGG
>JAIOPE010000146.1 GCA_021414065.1 Planctomycetota bacterium | reverse complement strand
CCGCACGTCCGGTTTGATGAGCGGGGAGCGGAGACGGAAACGGCACTGTCGCCACCGCGCCGCTCCTCGACTCGACCGAAGCTCCGCGCCTGGACGAGCCCGCGGGCCGCCCGCTGCGTTGGGACCCTTGCGTGGCTTGACAAAGCCGACGCTGCGGGTCCCGCCTTGCGGCCGACTCCGCGGATCTCGTCCAGGACGGTGTGTCGTCGAGCGAACGAGCCTCGGATCGGCGTGAACCACAAGCCGTTCCTGGGCTGCACGCCGTTCTCGCGCGGAGCTTCGTGAATGATCCGGGTTGAGCGCCCCCGCCACCACGGCGGGGGTCTGCATCAAGGGAGACGACGAATGCGGCTCGCGCCCGCCAATCGGAACCTCAGAATTCCAGTGCGGCGTGGACCTCGTCCAGGGTGAGCACTTCGCGGATGCGGGCCGAGTCGCTCGCGTCGGCGGGGAGCCGAAGCCCGAGAAACGCCCGGCGGAGGAGCGGTCTCATACGCGGATTCGCCACCGCGAGCAGCGCCAGGGTCTGCGCGGCAACGAGCGGCGGCAGACCGGGCGCCAGCGTCGCGATGCGGCGTATCTCCGGCCGTGGAATCGATTCCCCCGCCGCGCCCGCGAGCGCACGGGCGAAGATCGCGAATCGGCCTGCGCCCCAGCGTTCGGCTGCGCGCAACGCGAGCGACCGCGCCGCATCGACGTGCCCTGTCCGCCAGGCGATGGCCGCCTCCGTGACCGCCGCGACCGCCACCACGCTTCCGAGCTCGAACGTCGATACGATGTCCACCAGTTCGACGTCGGGACCATCCGCCGTCGCCGCGCGGAGCGCGGCGCAACGCTGGAGGAACTCCGCCGAGTACTCCAGCGTCGGCTCGCGCAGTGTCGCAGCGCAACGAGCCGCCCGCCGCGTCAACGTTCGGGCGGAAGGCAAGCCGCCCTCGATCGCTGCCGTCGCGGCGTGCAGCAGCGACTGCGTGCGCCCCCCTCGGTCCGACGCGTACCGCGCCGCTTCGAGGTGCAGGCGGAGCCCGTCGGCATAGCGCGCCTCGCGGTAGCGGATGAAGGCCGTGACCGTCGCCAGGATGCTGCGCGCGCCGGCGGTGCCGCCGCGTTGGAGCCAGCGCCGTATGGCGCGCACACTGCGTCGCTCGTCGTCGAGTCCGCGCGCTTGAGAGAGGAGATTTCGCACGGGCCAAGCCACGCGCAGCACGTCCTCCGACCGATTCGTGCGGCAGACGGCGATGACCGCAGCCAGCCGGTCCGATTCGCGCTGGAGAGCTCCGTCGATGGCGGCGCGCATCGTGGTTTCCAGGTCGCGGACGTTCGCGGAATCCGCGGAGGCGCGCTGCAGCGCCAGCAGCGCGCGATCGAATTCGGCGGGCGAGTTCGTCCGCAACGCGGCGTGGCACGCGAGTGCGAGCACTCGCTCTTCCTGTCGCGGCTGCCCGACCGTCCTCGCCGCAACTGCCCCCTCGAATGCCGCGGCGAGCGCCGCGCGCATTCTGCCGTCGCGGACTCGCCGCCGCGCTGCTCGGATCGCTGCGCGGACCACCTCCGCTGGTTTCCTGCTCCGCAGCGCGTGCGCGAGATCCAGGTCGATCGGGTCCGCGGCTCCTGCGCGAGGGTCCGCCGCAGCCAGCGTTCGCAGTCGTTCGAGAGAGTCCCGCGTCACGCGCAGCAGCCCGCCGTCGTCGATCGCGAACCCCGATCGGACGAATGACCGAAGCTCCCGCTCGACCGCCGCGCGCCTCCCGCCCGTACGGCGGAACACCTCGGCCGCCGCGTCCTCGCGCAGGTGCAGGATGCGATCCGGTCCGTGGAAGCGCTCGCGGAGCGCGGTCTCGGTCCATCGTGGTCCGCGGCGCACGGGCGGCGGCGGATGCAGGAAGTCCAGTGCATCCCACGCATCGCGCGGGCGACGCGATCGATCTGGGGCGAGCATGGATGCGATGAGCTCCCGCACGCGGGGCGGAGCCGCGAGCACTCTGCACTGCGTGCGGAATCGCGGTCCGGGCCGTCGCCCGGCGAGTGCCTCGAAGAGCATCACGCCGACCGCGTACAGGTCGGCGCGGGCGTCCACGTGCTCGCCCCGGAGTTGCTCCGGGGCGGAGTACGCCGGGGTGCCCGACTCGTCGTGCGGCGCACGTCGTGCGCCGGGTGCCGCGTCGGCGGAGATGCCGAGATCGAGTACCGTCGGGACCCCGGCGCTGTCCACCAGCACGTTCGCCGGCTTCAGGTCACGGTGGATCACGCCCGCCGCGTGCATCGCGCCGACGGTCCCGAGGAGTCGCAGCGCGACCGGCTCGAGCTTCGCCCAGGTCTCCCGATGGCCCGCGCCGGGGAACGCGACGCCGCGGACGATCTCGGTGACGCAGAAAACCGCGCTTCCATCGGAGCCGTCGTCGATCAACTGCGCGACGCCCGGGAGACGGAGCCATCGCAGGTACGACGCCTCCCGTCGCATCGCAAGACGGCGCGCGCCGGAGAGTCCGTGTACGAGCTTGAGAGCCGCACGTCGTCCAGTTTCGGCGTCTTCGGTCTCGTAGACCGCGCCCGCGCTCCCGACGCCCAACAGGCCGACGAGCCGCCAGCGGCGGCCGATGACGCGACCGATCTCCGCGGCAGGCGGGCGAACCGCCTGTCCGGCGAAGATCGACGGCGTGCCCCGTTCCGCGCGATCGTCGGCGTAGGGGAGCAGTCGCCGCACCTGCGCTTCGAGCGTGGGATCTTCGGCTCCGAGCGCTCGCAGCCACGCCTCGCGAGCGGGGCCCTTGCGACGCGCGGCGGTGGCCAGAGCGTCCGCGGCGTTCGGCCGCCTCGGGCGCCTGCGAGTCACTGGAGCTTGTCTCGAAGCACCGCGCACGCCCACGCCCACTTCCGCTCGACGGTACGCAGCGGCGTCTTGAGGAGTTTCGCGATCTCCGGGAGGTCGAACCCGCCGAGCAGACGGTACTGCGCGATCTCGGCGGCCACAGCGTCCTGCTTCGACATCTCCTCGATCACCGCGGCGACATCGACCCAATCCGACATGCTGGTCTTCCCCTCGCGCGCCGCCGTCTCGACGGTGTCGGGGTCGGTGCCGCCCATGCGTCGGCTGCGACCGCGCTTCTGGCGCGTGATGCTGCGAGCGTGGTCGGTCAGGAGCGAATGCATCGCCGTCACGATGGTTCCGAGGAAGTGGGCGCGGTTCTGCCACGTCCGCTGGCGCCCGAAGAGCTTGGCGTACGCTTCATGCACGAGCGCGGTCGGCTGCAGGGTGTGATCGCGACGCTGCCTCAGCATCATCGCCCGCGCGTAGTCTCGCAGCGTGTCGTACAGCAGGGCGAAGAGTTCCTCTTGGGCCTGCCGACTGCGTTTGCGGTCACGCGAGAGGATCGCCTTGTCGAGCGCGGCGCCGGGCGCGGCCCCGGAGGTCTCGGCCGGGCGCGTGACCGTTCCCGACGTCGGAGCCTGATCCCGCAAGAGATTCGAGGCGACCGCCTTCGTGGCGGCGTTCGCGGGGACAGTCTTCTTTCCGGCCGAACGCTTCCCGCCGGTCACGTCTGAGCCCGGCCGGTCCACGACGGCCGCATCGGCGCCAGCGCGCTTCGTTGACGTCTTCTTCACCCGCCCGGACTTCCCACGACGCCGCACGCCGGGCTTCCGGCCACGCGGCGGCCGCTGCTCATCATCCACCATGCGCGGATGATCTGCCGGTTCAGCGTCCGCGGCAAGCACCGATGGTGCAGCGGGGCCCGAACGTTCACGCACTCCATGCTGAGGCCCGATCTCGCGACTCATGTCACTCGGAGCTGCCGCCTTCCCCAGCGCAATCCGCGCCGCGCTCCGGCGCCTCCGGGCTAGCCTCGGCGGTCCCCCCAGACCCCGCGAGGCCCTCCATGGATTTCGACCTCTCAGAAGACCTGACGATGATCCGCGACGCGGCGCGCGAGTACGCCGAGAAGTGGGTCGCCCCGGGCGCCGCCGAGCGCGACCTGACGGGCGTGTTCCCGCTGGAGCAGTTCAAGAAGGCGGGGGAGTACGGGTTCACGGGGATCTGCGTCCCGGAGGCCTACGGCGGCCCGGCGCTCAGCAACCAGGCCCTCGTGCTCGTGCTGATCGAGGTCAACAAGGCGTGCGCCTCGACGGGCGTGACGCTCTCGGTCCACAACAGCCTGCTCACGGCGCCCCTCCTCAAGTTCGGCACGGAGGCGCAGAAGGCGAAGTACCTCCCGCGGCTCGCGACGGGCGAACTGCTCGGCGCGTACAGTCTGTCCGAGGCGAACTCGGGCAGCGACGCCGCGGCGCTCGTCTGCTCGGCCCGCGCCGACGGCGACGACTACGTGCTCGACGGGACCAAGCTCTGGGTGACGAGCGCGTCGCACGCCGACCTGTTCATCGTGTTCGCGCGCACCGAGAAGGGACTGAAGAAGCACCAGGGAATCACGGCGTTCCTCGTCGAGCGGGGCACGCCCGGCTTCATCGTGAGCAAGAAGGAACACAAGATGGGCATCCGCGCGTCCTCGACGTGCGAACTCGTCTTCGAGAACTGCCGCGTGCCGAAGGCGAACGTGCTGGGCGAGGCGGGGCGTGGCTTCCCGATCGGGATGGACACGCTCGACGGCGGGCGCATCGGCATCGCTTCGCAGGCGATCGGGATCGCCGAGGCGTCGCTCGCGGCGGCCGTGAAGTACGCGAAGGAGCGGCAGGCGTTCGGCAAGCCGATCGCGCAGTTCCAGGCGATCCAGTTCAAGCTCGCCGAGATGAAGGCGCGCATCGAGGCGGCCACGCTGATGACGCTGCGCGCCGCGTGGCTGAAGGACCTCGGCCGCCCGCACACGTCGGAGGCGGCGCAGGCGAAGCTCCTCGCGTCGCGCACGGCGAACTTCGCGGCGCGCGAAGCCGTGCAGATCCACGGCGGCGCGGGCTACCTCGAGGACTTCCCGGTCGAGCGGTACATGCGCGACGCCCGCATCACGGAAATCTACGAGGGCACGACGGAGATCCAGAAGCTCGTGATCGCGCGGAGCGTGCTCGAGGCCAAGTGACCGACGGGGCACCTCTCGCGTCCACGGTTGACGCCCGGGTCCGCGCGCTCACCGAGCGGGTCCGGAAGGGCGAGCCGTCGGCCGTCGCCCGCGCGCTGACGCTCGTCGAGAACCGCGAGCCCGTCGCGGCAGCGCTCCTCCACGAACTGTGGCCGGACACCGGCCGCGCCTGGCGACTCGGCATCACCGGGCCCCCGGGTGCAGGCAAGTCCACGCTCGTCGCGGCGCTCATCGCGCACTTCCGGAAGTCGGGGCGCACGGTCGGGGTGATCGCCGTGGACCCGTCGAGCCCGTTCACGGGCGGCGCGTTGCTCGGCGACCGCGTGCGGATGGGCGTGGCGCACGGCGACAGCGGCGTGTTCATCCGGTCGATGGCGTCGCGCGGCGACCTCGGCGGGCTCTGCGCGTCGGCCCAGGAAGCGTGCGACGTCCTCGACGCTTCGGGGAAGGACGTCATCCTCATCGAGACGGTCGGCGTCGGGCAGACCGAGGTCGAGGTGGTCCACGCGGCCGACTCGATCGTTGTCGTGCTTCACCCGGAAGCGGGCGACGCGGTCCAGGCGATGAAGGCCGGGCTGATGGAGATCGCCGACGTCTACGCGGTGAACAAGGCCGACCGCCCGGGCGCGGACCGTCTCGAGCAGGAGATCCTCGGGATGCTCGGGCTCCGGCCGCACGGCGCCGACACGTGGCTTCCGCCGGTCGTCCGCGTCGTCTCGACGACTACGGTGGGCGTGCCGGACCTCGTCGCGGCGCTCGAGAAGCACCGCGCTCATCAGAACCAGACGAGCGGCACGGACTCGCGCCGCGTGCGGCGTATCGAGCAGCGCATCCGCCTGCTCGTCGAGTCGGAGATGCGGTCCCGGCTGTTCGGCCGGCCCGAGGCTGCGGCGAGGCTGGCGGCCCTCGTCGCGGACGTCCGCGCCGGACGGACCACGCCTTACGGTGCCGCTTCCCATATCCTCCCCGGGAACGAGCCATGACGACCCACACCAGTTCCCCCACGGCGAATTCGGGCGGCCGGGAGCCGTCCCCCCGCGAACTCGCGCTCGCGCAGCGCAGTCGATGGGAAGCAGGCGCAGCGCGGCTTCCGCGCCGTCAGGAGGACCGGTTCGTGACCGTGTCGCTCCGCGAGGTGCCGGAGCTCTCGGACCCCTTCGACGACGAGGGCCGCGACTTCGCGAAGGACATCGCCTATCCCGGCGAGTACCCGTACACGCGCGGCATCCACCGCACGGGCTACCGCGGCAAGATGTGGACGATGCGCCAGTTCGCGGGCTTCGGCTCCGCGGCCGACACCAACGCCCGCTACAAGTACCTGCTCGGCGCCGGGCAGACGGGCCTGTCGGTCGCCTTCGATCTGCCGACGCTCATGGGCTACGACTCCGACCACGAGTTCAGCGAGGGCGAAGTCGGCAAGTGCGGCGTCGCGATCGCGTGCCTCGACGACATGAAGCGCCTCTTCGAGGGCATCCCCCTCGACAAGGTCTCGACGTCGATGACGATCAACAGCCCGGCGGCGATCCTGCTCGCGATGTACGTGGCCGCGGCGAAGGCCCAGGGCGTCACGCCGAACCTGCTCCGCGGCACGGTCCAGAACGACATCCTGAAGGAGTACATCGCCCAGAAGGAGTACATCTTCCCGCCGGTCCCGAGCCTGCGAATCATCACCGACATGATGCGCTACTGCGCGGACGACGTTCCGCAGTGGAACACCATCTCGGTCTCGGGATACCACATCCGCGAGGCGGGTTCGACGGCCGTGCAGGAACTCGCGTTCACGCTGCTCGACGGCTTCACGTACGTGGAGTGCGGCATCAAGGCCGGCATGGACGTGGACGAGTTCGCGCCGCGCATCAGCCACTTCTGGAACGCGCACCAGGACTTCTTCGAGGAGCTCTGCAAGTACCGCGCGGGGCGCCGCATCTGGGCCCGTCACATGCGCGAGAAGTACGGCGCGACGGACCCGAAGAGCTGGCTGCTCCGCTTCCACACGCAGACGGCCGGCGTGTCGCTCACGGCGCAGCAGCCCGAGAACAACATCGTCCGCACGGCGATCGAAGCGCTCTCGGCGGTGCTCGGCGGCACGCAGAGCCTGCACACGAACTCGATGGACGAGACGCTCGCGCTGCCGACCGAGAAGTCGGTGAAGATCGCGCTGCGCACGCAGCAGATCATCGCCTACGAGACGGGCGTGGCCCACGTGATCGACCCGCTCGGCGGCTCCTGGTACGTGGAGAAGCTCACGGACCAGATGGAGAAGGAGGCGGAGGAGATCTTCGCCAAGGTCGAGCAGATGGGCGGCGTCGTCCGCTGCATCGAGGAAGGCTGGTTCCAGCGCGAGATCGCCCGGTCGGCCTACGAGTACCAGAAGGCCGTGGACAAGGGCGACAAGGTGATCGTCGGCGTGAACAAGTTCGTCGAGCAGGGCGAGAAGCTCACGATCGAACTCCTGAAGATCGACGCATCCACCGAGCGATCGCAGACCGAGCGGCTGAAGGCGCTGCGCGCGCGTCGCGACGCAGCAAAGTGGTCCGCCGCGCTCGAGGCGGTCCGCGCCGCGTGCGTGGACGGCAGCAATCTCATGCCGCGCCTCGTCACGGCGGTCGAGGCCGACGCCACCCTCGGCGAGATCATCGACACGATGAAGAGCGTCTTCGGCACCTACGAAGAGACCCCGGAGTTCTGACATGACTGAACGCAAGATCCGCGTCCTCGTCTGCAAACCGGGCCTCGACGGTCACGACCGCGGGGCGAAGGTCGTCGCCGCGGCCCTCCGCGACGCCGGCATGGAGGTCATCTACACGGGCCTCCGTCAGACGCCGTCGATGATCGTCGAGAGCGCGATGCAGGAAGACGTCGATGCGATCGGCCTCTCGATGCACTCCGCTGCGCACATGACGATCTTCCCGAAGGTCCTGCAGTTGCTCAACGAGAAGGGCCTCCAGCACATCCTGCTCACGGGCGGGGGAGTCATCCCCGACGAGGACATCGTCGCCCTCTCGACTCTGGGCGTCGGCCGCCTCTTCGGGCCCGGCACGCCGATGGCCGACATCGCCGTCTACGTGAAGGACGAGGTCGGCCGCCGCCGCGCCGAGAGGTCCGCCGCCGGCGTGCTCTGAGCCGTCGCTGAGAGCGTCGCGTCACGCCCTTCGCGTCTTCCAACCGGCCCGTGCCGCCGGGGCGAGAGTTAGGTCGTCCGGCACGCCCCCCGCCTCGTAGAACGGTCGGTTCCATGCTCTACCTCCAAGAACAACACCTGATGATCCGGCAGACCGTGCGCGACGTCGTCGCGAAGGTGGTCGCGCCGAAGGCTCGCGAGATCGACGAGACGTGCGCGTTTCCCTGGGACGCGGTGAAGGCCCTGGGCGAGCTCGGGCTCCTCGGCGTGCCGGTCCCCGAGAAGTACGGCGGCGCGGGGATGGACAACCTGTCCAACTCGATCCTGATCGAGGAGGTCGCGCGCCACTGCGGCAGCACGGCGCTCACGATCGCGGCGCACGTCGGCCTCGGAACGTATCCGATCCTGGCGTTCGGCACCGAAGAGCAGAAGATGCGCTGGATCCCGCAGCTCGCGAGCGGTCAGGCGATCGGCGCGTTCGGGCTGACGGAGCCGGACGCCGGCTCCGACGCGCAGGCGACTAAGACGACGGCGGTCCGCGACGGCAACGAGTTCGTCGTCAACGGCGCGAAGATGTACTGCACGAACGGCAGCTACGCCTCCACGATCGTCTTCACGGCGGTCACCGGCACCGACGCCGCCGGACGCAAGCAGATCACCGCGTTCGTCGTCGAGAAGGGCACGCCGGGGCTCGTCCAGGGCAAGCTCGAGAAGAAGCTCGGCATGCGGGCGTCCGACACGCGCATGATCCACTTCGAGGATTGCCGCATCCCCGTGGCGAACGTGCTCGGCGGCGAGGTGCAGATCGGCGTGGGCTTCAAGAAGTTCATGCAGACGCTCGACGGCGGCCGCATCAGCATCGGCGCGCTCGGCCTCGGGATCGCCCAGGGTGCCCTCGACCGCGCGTTGCCCTACGCGCAGCAGCGCCGAGCGTTCGGCGGTCCGATCTCGGACCTCCAGGGAGTGGCGTTCAAGCTCGCCGACATGGCGACCTGGATCGAGGGCGCGCGCCACCTCGTCTACCACGCTGCGATGCTCAAGGACGCCGACCAACCCTTCGCGCGGCAGGCGTCGATGGCGAAGCTCTTCGCCAGCGAGGTCGGGACGAAGGCCTCCGACATGGCCATCCAGGTCATGGGCGGCTACGGCTTCGTCCGCGAGTACGACGTCGAGCGCTTGTACCGCGACGCCAAGCTCTGCGAGATCGGCGAGGGCACGAGCGAGATCCAGCGCATGGTCATCGGCCGCTCGCTGGTGAAGGACGGCTGCGGCTTCTGAGCACGGGGACAAGGTCCCGTGCGGGGACAGGCTTAACTTAACCCTGTCCCCGGCTCCCTACGCGTCGCTATCGTGACGCTCTCACGCCACGGGAGGAACACGCCATGAGCCTCGAACCTGACGCCCCGAACCGGGCTGCCGCTGCCTCTGCGCTGAAGGGCCCCGCCATCGGCATGATCGTCGCCGCTTCGATCGGGGCGGTCGTCTCGCTTTTCGGATTGATGCAGAAGCCCGACGACGCCCGCGCCGTCTACGAGATGATGAAACTGCCGAAGGAGCAGGTGGACCAGATGATGTCGATGGTCGGTCCGCTGCAGAAGGTGATGGCCATCGGGTTCTTCCTCTTGAACGTGTTCATCATCTTCGGCAGCCTGAAGATGATGAAGCTGTCGTCGTACGGGCTCGCGATGACCGCGTGCATCCTGGCGATCCTCGACTGCAACAGTTGCTGCTGCATTCTCGCGGCGCCCTTCGCGATCTGGGGGCTCGTCGTCATGAACCGCGCCGAGGTGAAGGCGTCGTTCCAGTAGCAGCGCTGCCTACGGCGTCCGGGCTGGGCCAACGGACAGTGAACGGACGGCGAACGGACGGCGAACCGACGGTGAACCGACGGTGAACGTCAGCCGCGGAACAGCATTGCCCGGACCACGGTCGCCCCTGACGCGAGCTCGAAGTCGAGGTCGCGCGTCGGGAGCAGGATCGTGGTGCCGCGCGTGAAACCGACGGGGGACACGCCACGGCGGAACGGGCGGAGTTCGCCCTCGCCCGCGAAGACGTGCAGCACGGCCGGGACGCCGGTCGGCGACGGCTCGACATCGAGCGTGAATGTGCCCGTCGCTTCAATGGAATCCACGGTGAAGTAGGGGCACTGGATCATCAGCAGGCGCGCGAGTTGGCCGTCGTCCGACAGGAGCTGGGCAGGGATCTTGTCCGGACTGCGTGGGCCGAAGTGGATCGAGTCGAGCGCCTCGCGGACGTGGATCTCCCGCGGACGCCCCCAGTCGAACATGCGGTACGTCGTGTCGCTGTTCTGCTGGACCTCGGCAAGGAGCACGCCCCGGCCGATCGTGTGGACCGTGCCGGCGGGGACGAACACCGTGTCTCCCATGGTGACTTCGAAGGAGTGGAGACACGTTTCGACGGAGCCGTTCGCCAGGGCGGCGGCGAGCTCTTCTTTCGTCACGCCCGAGCGGAGTCCGCGGAACACCTTCGCGCCGGGCTCGGCGTGCAGGACGAACCAGCACTCGGTCTTCGCCTCTCCGCCGAGACGCGCGGCTGCTGCGGCGTCAGGGTGGACCTGGACCGAGAGGTTCTCCGCCGCGTCGAGGATCTTCACGATGAACGGGAACGGCGTGTCGCCGCGGAGTGACGCGAGCGTGCGGCCGGCGAGCGGTCCGTTCAGGACCACGCTCGACCCGCCGTCGCGGTCGTAGACTTCCCACGACTCGCCGATCCTCTGACCGGCGGGGAGCGCGCGGCCGAGCACCGTCTCGATGCGGCGGCCACCCCATGGCTTCTCGAGGAGGCGGGGCCCGAGGACGAGCGGGTACGGCACGAAGTCAAGCATCTCGCTGCTTTCCGGGTGCTCGCTTCTCGCCGCGCATCTCCGTCAGCTCGCGCTCGCGCTCCGGTCCGGTGACAACTTCCACGCTCGACACGGTGCGACCGTCGTCGGTGCGCTTCGAGACCCGCAGGTGGTGGTCCGCCGCCTCCGCGACCTGCGAGAGGTGCGTCACGGCGAGGACCTGTCGCGGGCCGTCCTTCGGGTGGGCGAGGCGCCGCAGTCGTTCGCCGATGACGGCGCCGAGGCGCGGACCGACGTCGGCGTCGATCTCGTCGAAGACCAGCAGTGGGACGCCATCGCGCCCGGCGAGTTCGCCGCGGATCGACAGCGCGATGCGCGCGAGTTCGCCGCCGGACGCGATGCGCGCCATCGGCCTCAGATCCTCGCCTGGGTTCGGCGAGACGAGGAACTCGACCTTCGAGAGCCCGAGCGCCGTCGCGTTCGACGCGTGGGCCTCGGCGCCCACCGACACCTCGAAGCGCGTGCCCGGCATGCCGAGATCTGCGAGCGACGTCTTCACGGCCTCGGCGAAACGCTTGCCCGCTTTGCGCCGCGCGTCGTCGAGCGCGCGGCCGGAATCGAGCGTCTCCTGCTCGAGGGCTGCGCACTTCGCGCTGAGCGCGGACGAGTCCCCGTCGCTGCAACGAAGGCCCGTCGCCTCGGCTTCGGCCTCCGCGAGCGTGCGCACCGCATCCGCCTCGGTGGGGCCGTGGCGTCGGAGCACGTGGCCGATCGACGCGATGCGCTCGTCCACCTCTTCGAGGCGCGCCGGATTCGACTCGATGCGGTCGGCGGCATCGCTGAGCGTGCGCACGGCGTCGGACGCTGCGGATGCCGCGGTCTCGAGCGACTCGAGGGCGTCCTTGACCCTGGGATCGAGACTCGACGTGGCTTCGATGGCACGCGCCGCGCGTCCGAGCTGGTCCACCGCACCGGCCGAATCACGCTCGCCGTCGATCAGCGCGATGGCGGCGGCGAGCGCCTCTGCGTGGCGGGTGGCGTCGCCGAGGAGCGTGCGCTCGCGACGCAGTTCGTCCTGTTCGCCCGAGTGCAGCTTCGCCTCGCGGATCTCGTGGATGACCTGTTCGATGGATTCCAGGCGGGCGCGGCGCGCAGCCGCGTTGCCGGTCAGGTCGGCGAGGCGCGCGGCGGCGGCGTGCCACTCGGCGAGTTTCGCGGCGAACGCGTCGCGACGCTCGACCAGGCCCGCGGCGCGGTCCAGCAGGTGCGTCTGCACCGACGACTCGAGGAGCGCCTGGTGCTCGCTCTGGCCGTGGATCTCGACGAGCAACCGGCCGAGCGCGCGGAGCGTCGAGACGGGCACCAGGCTTCCGTTCACCTCGCAGCGGTTGCGGCCGTTCGCGTCCACGCGGCGGCGCAGGACGATCTCGTAGGTGGGGTCGTCCACGTCGTCGTCGCTGCTGGCGCCGAGCAACTCGGAGACCACTCTCCGCGTGGCCGCGTCGGCGATCTCGAAGAGCCCCTCGACGCGCACGTCGTCTGCGCCGGTGCGCAGGAGTTCCTTCGAGAAGCGCCCTCCGAGCAGGAGGTCGAGCGCCGCGAGAAGCAGGCTCTTGCCGGAGCCCGTCGCGCCCGTCACGACGTGGAAGCCCTCACCGTAGGCGACGCGAACGTCGTCGAGTAGCGCGAGGTTCCGGACGCGCAGTTCGCGGAGCATGGTCGGCGGGGCTAGGAGACCTGGAGTCCGGTGTTCGTGGGCTGGTCGGTCGTCAGCGTGACGACCTTCTCGCCGTCGCGCACGGCGAGCAGCATGCCCTGGCTCTCGACGCCTCGGAGCATCGCGGGTTCGAGGTTCGCGACCATCACGATCGTCTTCCCGAGGAGCTGTTCCGCCGTGTAGTGCGCACGGATGCCAGCGACGATCTGGCGGCGCTCGGCGCCGACTTCGAGCTGCAGCACCCAGAGGCGGTCGGCGTTCGGATGGGGGTCCACCTGCAGGACCTTCGCCGTGCGCAGCTCGACCTTCTTGAAGTCGTCGATCGTGATCATGGCGCGGAGGTTACTGGGGGCCGGGCGAAGTTCACAGTAGGCACGCGCGGCAACGTCGGGAGGCAACGTCGGGAGGTGACGTCGGGAGGTGACGTCGCAGCGCGACTACTTCGGCGCGGCCAGCTTCGGCGCAGGCGGAGGCAGGAGCTCGTCAACCTGGGGCGCCGGCGTGGGGAGCACGACGACGGGGGACTTCGGCTGCGGCGGCACGGCGGGCGTTCCGTCACGGTCGCGGGGCGGCGCCAGGCGTGCGCCTGCGATCGGAACGGGGATCGCGGCCGGGGCGGGGGCGGTGGCGACGGGGGCCACCGGGAACGGACGGGATGTCCGGGCCGATGCGTCGGCTGGGGGGGGCGATTGCAGCGGAGACTTCGATGAAGACTGCGACGGAGACGACCCGCCGCCGGTGGCCGACGCCGTGGTGTCGGCCGACTTCGCGGCGCGAGCCGCCGCGGATGCGAGGACGTCGCGCAGGTCCGCCAGTTCCCGGGCAGACGTCGTGTCGTCGGGCGCGGCGGCGAGCGCGTTGCGGAAGGAGGCCGCCGCGGCGTCGAGCTTCTTCTGCGCTCGTTCGGCACGGGCGACGCGGCGCCAGAGTTCCGCGCGGATCGGCGGCGCGAACTCGCGTGCGTCGAGCACGGTTCGCACGAGCCGTTCGGCGGCGCCCCCGTTGTCCTTCGTCATCATGTCGTCGGCGCGGCGGAGCAGGGCGAGTTCATCGGTCGAAAGCGCGTCGGCCGCGCCGGAGATGGCGACGACTTCGACGATCGTGCGTGAGCCGGGCGTGGTCCCGCCGCCCCGCACGACTGCGCGCAGCCGCAGTTCGTCGCCGTCGCGCAGCGTGCCGAGGCGCGCGGCCTCCGCGGAACCGCGGCGGACGACGAGGCCGGTGAACGGGTTGCCCGCCCTCGAACTCGCAGAGAACGCCGTCCACTCGGCGGCGCCGAGCGCGGGCGGCGCGTCGAGCGTGCGACCGAAACGGACGACGATCGAGACCGGAACATCACGCCACAGTTCCGGGGACGACGCGACTTCGTCCAGCGTCGCCTCGCGTGTCTTCCCCGCTTCGTCCCACCATCCCGCGACGGCCGGCCGCGCGAGCGACACGACCGAGGCCGCAGCGAATCCGACGGCCAACGCGAGTGCGCTCGGGCGCAGCCGGCCGAAGCGCGATCCGTTCATGCGAGCGAGTCCTTGAGCATGCGGTGGATCGCAAGGTTGAGCTTCTCTGCGCTCATGTACTCGCCTCCGTCCATACGAGCTCGAACGTCATCGACGAGTTCCGTGCGCTCGCCGCGGGCGCGGCTGAGGGCGCGGAAGATCGCCTCGAGCGCCGGCGTGTTCGTCGGCGCGATGGGGTGGTCCTGCGAGTCGGACAATTCCGAGTCCTCCGGGGGTGGGCGTTCCATGACACTTCCCGTATCGGCAGTCTCCGCTTCCGACCGGAGTCGAAATGGCGAGCCTGCGCAGGCTCACTTGGGTGACGATGGCCGCATGCTACGAATCACCGGCGGCTCCTGGCGGGGGCGCAACGTGCTGACGCCCGAGGGCGAGGCCACCCGGCCGTCGATGGACGCCCACCGTCTGAACCTGATGAACGTGATCGGCCAGGACCTCACCGGCGACCGGGTGCTGGACCTGTTCGCCGGCTCCGGAGCGTTCGCGTTCGAGTGCCTCTCCCGCGGTGCGGCGTCGGCGACGCTCGTCGAACTCGCGAAGCCCGCGCTCACGGCCATCCGCAAGAACCTGGCAGCGATCGCGCCGAAGCCCGGCACGGTGGAACTGGTCGCGGCCGACTGCTACGCACTGCCCGGGCTCCGCGCGCCGTTCGACATCGTGTTCATCGCGCCGCCCTACCCGCACTTCGCCGAGCAGCGGGCCAACCTGGACCGCTTGGTCCAGTCCCTCGCCGGGCCCGGCAAGCCGCTCCTCGCCGCGGACGGCATCGCCATCGTTCAGTCGAACGACGGCGACTTCGCAGGGACGGGGTTCCCGGGACTTGCCGTCGAGAGCCAGCGTCGCTGGGGCCGGACGGCGTTCACGCTGCTCCGGCGGGACGCGTCGGTGCCGCCCGTCTGATCAGACTGATCAGAGTGCGCGGAACACCGGGCGTAGTACGAACGCAGCTTTCGGCTTCTTCCGCGTGCCGAAGAACTGCGTGACGTGGACGAGCACTGCGCTCTCCGTGAACCCGGCGTCGCCGCGCACTTCCACGGTGAAGATCCCCGCGTACGGCTTCGCCTTCTTCGGCAGGTCCCGGCGGAGTTGCTCGAGCAGGTCCACGGCGACGGTGGCGCGGGGGCCGAGCGTGACGTCGGCGGCGTGACTCACGAGCGTGTCGCCGTTCGCATCGAGGAGGAGGATGTCGAGCGTCTGCGTGGCCGACGTCAGGTTCGACAGGACGAGTTCCGGCACGGCGCCCGCCGACGAATCCACCCCTCCGACGATCGCCGCCGTGACCGGGTCCGCCGCCGCGCCGCGGGCCGCCCACAGTCCGACACTGACCGTTGCGGCGAGGATCGCCGCGAGGACCAGCGGGTGCTTTCTTCGCGTTGCCTGCGTCATGCTCATCTCCATTCGACCAGCGGCTCGTACCGCGTGGTCCCCTCTGTCTGGACGGCGGACACCTGAATCACGTCGGGGCCGAACGGCTTGCCCGGGGAGTAGGCGAACGCCACGAACCGGACGGGCCCCGAGAACGCGGGAACGCCGAGCGACTTCCGGTACTGGGTGACGATCAGACCCAGGTCCAGGTCCAGCGTCTCGCCGGGTCCGAGGAACGCGCCGGACGCCCCCGCGGCGACCGCGCTGAGCGGTTCTCCGCCGATCGTCGCCTGGACCGTGTAGTGCACGGCGTGGACATCGAGTCCGGCGGTGGCGGTGTTCGTCAGCCGGACGAGCGCGCGCGCCCGGGCGCCGTCGATCCGGAGCCCCGTGATCCAGAGCGTCGCGGCGGCGTCCTGCGCGCGTGCGGGGCGCAGGGCCGCGACGCCGGCGCCGATCGCGGCCAGCGCAGCGACGACCAGCAACGCGATCCGTCCTGCGCGTAGTGTCCGGAGGCGACGGGCGATCAACGTCATCGTGTGATTGTCAAGGCGATCGCCGTGCGCGTTGGCAGGAAACTTCGGTTTCGACGCCACACTGTTTCCTTGTCGCGGCCGACGTTCTTAGCAGGCTCGCGATCTCGCCGCTGGCTATGCTCCGCGCGATGAAGGGTCAGACAGACTCCGCCCGCGATCCGATCCCGGCGGTGCCCCGGCTCGGTGTGAACGTGGACCACGTGGCCACCGTGCGGCAGGCTCGCCGCGCGTGCGAGCCCGATCCCGTGGCCGCAGCCGTGCTCGCGGAACTGGCGGGGGCCGACGGGATCACCGTCCACCTCCGAGAAGACCGCCGGCACATCCAGGAGCGGGACGTCCGCGCGCTCCGAGGGTTCGTCCGTCACATGAACCTGGAGATGGCCGTGGACCGGGCGGTCCTCGCGATCGCTCTCGACGTCCTCCCGCAGGCCGTCTGCCTGGTGCCCGAGCGGCGCGAAGAGGTGACGACCGAGGGAGGGCTCGACTGCACCCGCGACCCGGTCGGCCTGGCAACGGTCGTCCGCGAGCTGTCCGCGGCCGGGATCGTCGTCTCGTGCTTCATCGACCCCGACGCTCGGCAGTTGCAGGCGGCGTTGGGGTCGGGCGCGCAGGCCGTCGAGTTGCACACGGGCCGTTACGCGAATGCGAGGGACGCGGCGGCGCGAGCCGAAGCGCTCGACGACCTGCGGATGGCGGCCGCCGCGGGGCGCGAACTCGGGCTCCGGGTCCACGCGGGCCACGGGCTCGACCTGCGCAACGTCGCGGCGATCGTGGCGATCCCGGGCGTCGAGGAACTGAACATCGGTCACGCGATCGTCGCGCGGGCGGTCATGGTCGGCCTGGAACGGGCCGTCCGCGAGATGAAGGACGCCATCGAGAAGGCCGCGGCGGGGCTGCGTCAGCGGCGCAGTGCACGCGAGGAGGAGAAATCGTGAGCGGTGTTCGTCGGCCCCTGGTCGTCCGCGGCACGTGGACCGCGCTCGTCACGCCGTTTCGGTCATCCGACCTGTCGGTGGACTTTGAGGCGCTCGGCCGTCTCGTCGAGGCGCAGATCGCCGCCGGCGTGGACGTTCTCGTCCCGTGCGGCACGACCGGCGAATCGCCGACGCTGACCCACGCGGAGCACGACGAGGTGGTCGCGTGCGTGGTGAAGCTGGCAGCGGGCCGGGTGCCGGTCGTCGCCGGAACGGGATCGAACGCGACAGCCGAGGCGGTCCGCCTCACGCGGCACGCGGCCGAGTCCGGCGCCGACGGCGCGCTCGTCGTCTGCCCGTACTACAACCGACCGAGCCAGCGGATGCTCGTCGAGCACTTCCGGACCGTTGCCTCCGCCTCGCCGCTGCCGGTCATCCTCTACAACATCCCGGGGAGGACCGGCGTCAACCTTGAGCCCGAGTCGGTCGCCGAACTGCGCCGCATGTGCGCCAACGTGGCCGGGATCAAGGAGGCGTCCGGTTCGCTGGATCAGGTGGCGCGCATTCGCTCGATCTGCGACATCCCGGTGCTCTCCGGCGACGACGGTCTGACGCTGGCGATGGCAGCGCTTGGCGCTGTCGGCGTCGTCTCCGTGGCGAGCAACGTGGCACCAATCGACGTCGTGGCGTGCGTGCGCGACGCAGTCGAGGGGCAGGTCACGTCGGCCCGCCGGATTCACGACCGACTTTTCCCGCTCTTCCGGGCGTTGTTCCGCGAGCCGAATCCGGTCCCTGCGAAGCGCGCTCTGCAGATGATGGGCGTCTGCTCCGACGCCGTGCGTCCGCCGCTCCTCGCTGCGCTCCCCGAGACCGAGAAGGCCCTGCGCGAGGCGATGGCGCCGCTCGGCCTGCTCTAGCCCCGCGCCCCCCGGGGTTCCTTCCCCGCCGCCGCGCTGCTGGCGCGCAGCGGCGGGGTCTCCAGCCCCGGAAATAGCGTCTTCTGTCACGGACGGAGGTCGCTTCGGCAGTGTGCCGCGGGCCCTCCTCCAGGGAGGGCGACCATGGATGCCAGCGGAGCGGCCGCAGCCGGGGCGGGCGGGTGCAGGGCGGTGGGCGAGGGGCAGGGGACGCATGACGGGCGAGCGGGGAACCACCGCGACTCCGTCGCTGACCCCGACGGGCGCGGCCGGAAGCCGGCGGCGGCGCACGCTCCGGAGGAGGTCTGGGCGGCGTACGAGAGGATCGGGGAGCAACTCCGGCGCGTGACGTACCGCGTCCTCCGCGACGGGCACGAGGCGGAGGACGCGGTCCACGACGCGGTTCTCGCGGCGTACCACGGCATTCACAGCCTGCGCGACAACGAGCGCCTCGAGGGGTGGCTGATCCGGATCGCGCGCAACACGGCCGCCACGCAGGTCCGCAAGCGCCGCCGGTGCTATCCGAACACGCACGCCGTGGACGACTCCCCGCCGGTCGGCGTACCGCTCGCGCGCGTCGCCCGTCGTTTCGGGTCCCACGAGCCGTCGCCGGAGCAGGTTGCGGCCGTCCGCGCGGCGGTGGACTCGCTCTCCGCCAAGCTCCGGACCACGATGCGGGATCGCGTGGAGCGCGGGCTCAGCCTCGCGCAGATCGCGGCCGAGCAGAGGGTCTCGCTCTCGTGCGTGAAGGCACGCGTCGCGAGAATCCGGGAGCGGCTGCACGACTGTCTCTGAGACGACGCGCGGTTCACGCGGCCCGGTCCCGTTTGACGATAAGAAAGGGTGCGTTCCCATCCCGCCCCGCTACAAACTGCCCCTTTCGTAGTTCTCCGGGCCGCAAACGTCTGGGCCGATGCCCAGGCAAGCGGACCCGAAGGGAGGAGTAGTTCAGATGGCGACCGGCAAGGTGAAGTGGTTCAAGGACGAGAAGGGGTACGGATTCATCGCTGGGGACGACGGGCAGGAAGTGTTCTGCCACTACAGCTCGATCCAGTCCCAGGGCTTCCGCACGCTCCGCGAGGGCCAGAAGGTCTCGCACGACGTGGAGAAGGGCGACAAGGGCCTGCGCGCCGCCAACGTAGTTCCGATCGAGTAACACACTGCGCCGCGCCCCTCGTGGCGCGTGCGTCTCACGGCCCCGTCGCGTCCGGAACTCCGGGTGCGGCGGGGCCGGTTGCGTTCGCAGACCGCCGTTTGCCCCGCTGTTTGCCCCGCCGATCGCACCGGCCCTCTCATGGCGTGTGGACGGCGCGTCCGGCCTCGCTTCCGACGGGAGTTCGGCGTACGGCACGCGACTCGCGAAGGGACTGGTGTCCCGCTCCCTGCGGACGAGGAGCCGAACCGCGATGAGTTCTCCGCACCTGGCAGCCGCACCCGTCGCCGTCGCCGCCCCAACGTCCGCTCCGCCCGCCGGCGCCCCGCAGTCGGACCTGCAGGTGGCCGAGTCGCTCCAGTTCGAGGTCACGGAAGGCCCCGCCGCGGAGGCGCTGCTCGCATCGCCTGACCTCGCGGCGGCCTGGGATGCGCTCTACGCAGCGTGTCCGTGGAAGACCGTCTTCCAGGGGCGCGGCTTCGCGTCCACCTGGTTCGACGTCTACGGCGATCTGTTCATTCCGGTGGTCGTCACGGTCACCGCCGAGAGCGGCCGTCTCGCCGGGCTGCTCGTACTCGCGGCGACGCCCGACCGCCGGCGCCTCCACGTGGCCGGGGCCCACCAGTCGGAGTACCAGGCGTGGCTCGCGCTCCCGACGTGCGGCGAAGCGGTCATCGTGGGCGCCATGGACCGCCTCCGCGAGCGGTTCCCCGCGGCGTCGCTGACGCTCATGCACGTTCCGCCCGGGGCGCCCCTCGGCTGGGCGACGTCCACCGACCGGTGGCGGGAGCGCATCCTCCTCGAGACGATGCCGCGCGCGCTGCGCGAGCTCGGCGACGAAGACCGCGCGTGGCTGAAGAAGAAGGGGAACAAGACCCGCATCCGACAGCTCTCCCGGTCGGGCGACATCTCGTTCACCCGGGTGACCGACCCGGCCGAGTTCTCGAAGCTCCTTGACGAGTTCATCCCGCTCCACGAGTTCCGCCAGGGCGCCATCCACGGCGTCCTGCCGTTCCTCGACGACCCGCGGAAGCGGCCGTTCCACGAGGCACTCTTCCGGCTGCCGGGGTTCCTCTTCCCCACGGCGCTGCGGGTCGGCGGGCGCCTCGTCGCGGCGCAGCTCGGCATCGCCGACGGAAAGCGGCTGTCGATCGGACCGCACTCCTACGACGGCGAGTTCTCCGCCCAGTCGCCCGGGAAGCTCCAACTCCACTACCTGGCCGAGCTCGCCGCCGCGTCGGGGTTCACGGAACTCGACCTGACGCCCGGCCCGGGCTGGAAGGACCGATTCGCGACGTCGAACGACGAGGTCGCGATCGTTCGCATCTCGTTCCGCCGGATCGACCATCTCCGCCTCGTCGCCGCACGCCGGACGGACGCGTTCGCGAAGCGCGTCGCGATCCGGCTCGGATCGTCGCCCGATCAGGTCCGCACGCTCAGGGACCGCGCACGTCACGCGGGGCCGCTCGGGATGGTCCGGTCCCTGGTACGTCGCGCGTGCTTCTTCCTGCCGATCCGGGCGACCACCGAGGTCATCCTCTCCACGCTCGACGCGCGCAGCGACGTCGCTCCGAGTGCTTCCACCGCCTCCGCCGACGCGACGGCTCCGGTCTTCCGCGTCAACTCCGTCGAAGATCTCCTCTGCTTCCGCCCGTGGGCGAAGTGGCAGACGCGTTCGGGGTTCCTCTCCGAGTGCCTCACCCGGATCGGCAACGGGCACCGCGTCTACACGTACGTCGAGAACGGTACTCTCGTCAGTCTCGGGTGGGTCTGCCGCGGCGCGGCCACGTCGAGCGTGCGCGAGGTCGAGACGCATCTCGCTCTCCCCGCCGGCACCGACGTCGCCTACGACTTCACGACGATTCCATCCCACCGTCGCCGCGGCCTCTACACCGCCGCGCTCCGCCAGGCCGTGGCCGACGCCCGCCGCGAGCCCGACTGCCGCGAGATCTGGATCGGCGCCGACCGCACGAACGTGCCGTCGATGCGCGCCATCACGAACCTCGGGTTCCGCCCGCTGGTCACCCTTCGCCTCGAGAAGGTCCTCGGCCGCACCATTCAGCGCGACGAGCACCGCCGCCTGCACACACAGCCCACCCGACTCGAAGGCGTCGCGCAGTTCGTCAAGCGCACCGTCTACCGTTTGGCGAAGGTCACGGGCCTGTTCGCCCTGGCCCGCCGCGCGACGCGCGACGAGATGCGAGTGTTCTGCTGGCATGGGTTCGACATGAACGGCGAGAGCGCGTTCGGGCCCCGTCTCTTCATGCGTGCGCAGACGTTCGAGAAGCGCCTGGATGCGATCGTCCGCGGGGGGTACCCGGTGCTCCCGCTCGCAGAGGGCGTGGAGCGCATGAACGCCGGCACGTTGCCGCCCGCCGCAGTCGTGCTGACGCTCGACGACGGCGCGGCGTCCGTCGCGTTGCGGGCCGTGGAACCGATTGCCCGGCGGAAGTTGCCGGCGACGCTCTACGTGACGACCTACCACGTCGAGAACCCGACTCCGGTGTTCGAGACCTCGCTCGTCTATCTCATCTGGAAAGCCACCTGCCCCGCGCTCGACATCGCCGGACTCGGCCCGTTCGACGAGGGCACGATCTCACTCTCCGACTCGAACGCCGTCCGGGCCTTCAGTCGCGCGCTCGTCGAGTACGCCAAGTTCCATCTGGACGAGCCAGGTCGCCAGGCGCTCGCTCGCGAGACGGCCAAGCGACTTGGCGTGGACTGGGACGAGATGATCGCCAGCCGTCGGTGCAGTCTGTCGTCGCCCGAGGAGTTGCGCGACATGGCTGCGCGCGGGATCGAGCTGCAACTCCACACGCACCGGCACCGATTCCCGCGCGACGAGAGCGAGACGATTCGCGAGGTCGAGGACAACCGCCAGGCGCTCGCGCGCATCCAGCCCGGCACGTTCGACCACATCTGCTACCCGAGCAACGAGCACGACCCCGCGCAGTTCCCCTGGCTCCGCGCCCTCGGCGTGAAGAGCGGCACGACCTGCAACGTCGGCCTGAACCCGAAGGGCACGGAACCGCTGGCCCTGCATCGGTTCCTCGACGGCGAGTGCGTCAGCCAGATTGAGTTCGAAGCCGAGCTGACGGGGTTCGCCGAGATCTGCCGCCGCATCGCGCGCCGCGTCCGCCGCTGAAGCGGCGGGGGGGAGGATTGACGCACGAGTCTCTCCGCAACGCGCTTCCGCGGAGCACAGCGGCCGGGCCGGACCGAGGAGCCGGCGACGTGGCGCTCGTGGCGACGCTCCCGACGAGGTACGCACGAGGCGCGAACGGTACAGGGGGGCGAGGGCCGAGGCTTGACCGCCGGCGTGTCTCGCATCGCGAGCGATTCCGGGGCGGGTGACGGGAACCTGACGCCTGTCGAACGGAGGCGATTCAGTACCCGACGCTCCAGCGAACCACTTGGCGTCTTTCGTCCAGCTCCACCTGAAGCGACTTCGGATCCGAGCTGTACGGACCTCGGGAACGCCCGACCGCGTACAGCCAGGAACCGTCGTCGGCGTGCCAGTCCGGCTCTCCGAGAAGGCCGAGCAACTCCCGATCCGTCATGCCGACGCGGAGTGCAGTCTGTACGGCCTCGATCATCGACCAACGCGGGTTGCCCGCGTCCTCCAGGCCTGCTCCGCGCGCCCACCGCTCCACATCGAAGGAGCGCGATGGCATCAGACTGACGAGCAACCAGACGAGCGCGGCCGCCGCAACCAACCAGAGCGCCCAGTTCGCGGCGCACCAGCGACTCCGGATCCGACAAGGGGTGGACGTCGTCATCTGCCGCTGATGGTATCCCCCGCGGACAGGCCCAGCCGGAGCAGTTCTCAGCCCTTGCGCGCCCGCCGCGCCGCCGACGACTGACGGCCACGACCTCCGCCGCCGTCACGCCGCGTTCTGAGCGCAGGGCGGCCCCTCGACGTCGGACTCGCACGAGGGCGGACTTCGTTGCCGCGATGCGGTGGCGACGTTTCCCACGAGGTGGGCACGAATCGCGACCGGTGCAGGCGGTGGGGGACGACGGCGGAGGCTCGCGTCGCGCGTGGTAGACACCGCTCGTGCGGTGACGAGAACGGATCAACCGGACCGCGTCCGGCTGCGACGCGCTGCCCAGGCCGGCGCCGTGATGCAAACTCGCGACTTTGCATCACGTTGTGCGCTGCTGCGATGCAAAGTGTGGACTTTTCGTACGAGGCCGGAGGTCGGTCATCGAAACTCACGCCATGCGGAACGAGGACTTCTCTGCTGCGTCCGCCGGCCGCCTCGTCGCGGTCTCCGGCGGTGCGCATGCGTTCGTCCCGTCCGCAGTCCCGCGAGATCTGGCGCTGCGGCCTGATGTCGCTCGCGCGCTCGGCGACGCCCGCGCCGCGCTGGGACGGCTCGAAGCGGATGTCGCCTCACTCGCGAACCCGGATCTCTTCGTGCGGCCGTTCCAGAAGAACGAAGCCGTCCTCTCGAGCCGCATCGAGGGGACGCACACGACCCTGGAGGAGGCGTTCGTCGATGCCGTGGCGGGGATGGCGCAGTCCGCGGACGACGACACGCGCGCCGTGCGGAACTACAGCAGCGCCCTCCAAGTCGGTATCCGGGAACTGGAGGCGGGCCGGGAGCTCAGCCTGACGCTCATCCGCGGTCTGCAATCGGAGTTGCTGAAGGACGACCCGCATCACAGCGCCCATGCGGGGACCTTCCGCGTCAGGCAGGTGGTGATCGGACCGGACGCGAGCGCACGCGACCTCAGGTTGGCGCGGTTCATCCCGCCGCCGCCTGAGCATCTACCAGGGTGCCTCGACGACCTCGCCGACTACCTGAAGGTGCGGACGGCGGACGACCCCCTCGTGCGCGTCGCCCTGACCCACTACCAGTTCGAGACGATCCATCCCTTCGCGGACGGCAACGGCCGCGTCGGACGCCTGCTCATCGCGCTCCAGATGGTGAGCGAGGGCGTCGTCGCGAAGCCGTGGGTGTACCTGTCCCCGGAGCTCGAACGGCGGAAGGCCGACTACATGGACGCCATGTACCGGGTCAGCGCGGCCGGCACGTTCTCGGACTGGCTGCGCTTCTTCCTCGACGTCGTCCTCGTCTCCGCCAACGACACGCTCGCCAAGGTGCGGCTCCTGCGCGCGTTGGAGGGCGAGTTTCGCGAGAGGCTGAAGGGCTACCACAGCCAGTTGCCGCTCCGGCTCATCCCGCACCTGTTCAGCTTCCCGGTGACCACAATCCCCGACGTGGCGAAGTGCCTGGCATGCACGCGCGCGTCCGCCCGGAAGACCATGCTCGAACTCGAGTCGCGGAAGATCGTGTCCCGGTACGCCACACCGCTGCGCCACGGCCAGACCGGACGTCCCCCCGCGATGTACATCTGCGACGAGATCGTCCGCGTCCTGACGCGCCTGTAGCAACCGGGGGCGCGACGGGATGGGGTCCCCCGGACGGCCACCATCACCGCCGCCGTTACGCCGATGGGTGCATCCCCGCCCCCGCCCTCACTCGCTCGCGATGTCGAACTCGAACAGCACCGGGCGGTGGTCGGACGCGGTCGTCAGGCCGTGGCGGCAGCGGGTCACGTTGACTTCGGCGCTCACCCAGACGTGGTCGATCTCGAGCACGGGGAACGGCATGGGCCAGGTCGGCGCCCAGCCCGTGCCGCTCGTCTCGAAGGCGTGGCCGAAGCGCGCGCGCCACGGGTCGAACGCTGCGGAGTCCGTCGGCGTGTTGAAGTCGCCCGCGATTACCACCGGCCCCGTGCGCTCGGCGGCCCAGGCGTCCAGCGCGGACACGATGGGGCGCCGGTCGAGGAGCGGACGGCTCGGGACGTCGCAGACGAACGTCTCGAACGTGCGCCCCAGGACCTCGGCCCGCACGAGCGTCGCGCGGCTCCCGCGGACGCCGAGACTCCGCGTGCCGAGGAGTTCGGCCGCGCCGCGCACGAGCACGTGCAGATGCCCGCCGCCCGACACGATCACGTGCTCGGGGAACGCAGTGCGGAGGGCGCGCATCCCTGGGCCGGACCGCCCGGGTCCTTCGACGATCCAGACCACGTCGGGGTCGGTCTCCCGCGCCTCCGCGACGACGCGGTCCCAGCCGTCGATTCCGTGCTCGACGTTCCAGAGGAGCCCGCGGAGGGGGCGGGGCGCCGGGCCGGCGGCGTGCGCGGTGGCGTCGGCGTGCCGCACGTCGCCGAGCACGAGGACCGACGCGACGGCGCCCATCGCAGCCGCGGCCATGGCGAGGCGCCGCCGGCGCTGGAGCAGGGCGACCGTGAGCGCCGTCGCCGCACCGAGGGCGAGGAGGAGCGGCGGCGTGGCGTAGTAGAGCGGCGCTGCGGCGCGGACGCCGTCGCGCACGGTGAACCGCACGGCAAGCCCGAGCGCGACGACTCCCACGGCCGCGCGCGCGACGACGAACGACACGCGACGGGCGGCGTCTCCGAACTTCACATCACCCGCGCCCGAGACGCGACTTCACGATGCGGCCGCCGGGCCGCTTCCGGTCGCCTCCGCATGCCGCCGACTCGTAGAGCGCGGTCAGGATGCGCACGTTGCGCAGGCCCTCGTCGCCTTCGACGAGCGCGGGCGCGCCGGTCAGGATCTTCTCCGCGACGTCGCGCAGGTACGGCTCGTGGCCGTGGCCGTAGACGTCGGGGATCTCGGAGGAGCAGCGCTGCACGATGTCGGCGTCGTCGGCGCGGGGCTCCGCGAACTTCCAGTGCGCGATCTTGTTCACGGCCTTCCCGGCGATGATCACGCTGCCCTTCTCGCCGAGGAGGCTGATCGACGCCTCCATGTCGTCGGGTCGCGCGCAGACCGTCGCTTCGAACACACCGAGCGCGCCGCCCTTGCACAGCAGCGTCGCCGCCGCCGTGTCTTCGACCTCGATGTCGAGGAGGCGCGTCGCGGCGTCGCAGCGGACGCTCTCCACCTCGCCTCCGAGGAACCACTGGAGGAGGTCCAGGTGATGGCTCGCCTGCTGCGACATCACGCCGCCGTCGAGCGCCCACGTGCCGTGCCAGTCGTCCTGCTCGTAGTAGTCCTGCTCGCGGCGCCAGCGCACCCGCGCCGTCGCCATGACGAGCTTTCCGAGCCGGCCTTCGTCGAGCGCGCGCCGCGCGGCCTGCACCGCCGTGTTGAAGCGGTTCTGCTTCACCACGAACAGGCGACGTTTCGCCTTCTTCACCGCGGCGATCATCGCCTTCGCGTCCTCGACGCGGAGCGCCATCGGCTTCTCGACGACGATGTGACGGCCGTACTTCGCCACGTCCACGACGTGCGCGGCGTGCAGGCCGGTCGGCGTCGCGATCTGCACGACGTCCACCTCGGGGTGCTTCGTGAGCATCTCGCGGAAGTCGGTGTAGGCGGGCACGCCCCCGTGCTTCGCGGACTTCGCCGCGGCCTTCGCGGGATCGAGGTCGCAGACGGCCGCGAGCCGCCCGGGGAAGTCGGGCCGCGTGACCGCTTCGAGGTGGTTGCGCGAGACGCGCCCGCAGCCGATGAGTGCGAAACCGAGCTTTCCGTCGATCACGACAGCGGGCCTCCGGGAAGGGAAGTCCTGCACGATGCGTCGGAGCGCGGGCGGCGCGCCAGAGATTCCGCGCGGCAGGAACTGCAACCGTCGCGGGGAGTTGGCCCGCCGGGCGGCGCCGCGCTACCAACGGTCGCGGTATGTCCGACGCCCGGCCGATCGAAATCTCCGTCGTCCTCCCCTGCTTCAACGAGGAGGACTGCGTCGAGCGACTCACCACCGAGATCGCCGGCGTTCTCGATGGACTCGCGGTGCGGTACGAGATCCTCTACATCGACGACCGCTCGACCGACGGCACGCTCGCTGCCCTGGGACGCGCTCAGATCCAGCATCCCGAAGTCCGTGTCATCCGTCACTCGGTGAACTGCGGCGAGAGCGCGGCGACGGCGACCGGGTTCCGTCACGCTCGGGGTTCGATCGTCATCACGATGGACAGCGACGAGCAGAACGACCCGGCCGACATCCCGCGACTGCTCGAAGCGCTCCGCGGGAGCGACTGCGTGGCGACGAAGCGCCGCCGCCGCGAGGACGACTTCGTGAAGCGGATGTCGTCGAAGATCGGCAACGGGTTCCGCAACGGCGTGACCGGAGTTCCAGGCGTCTCCGATGCCGGCTGCACGTACCGCGCGCTCCGTCGCGACGCTCTCCGCGAGGTGCTGGTCTTCAACGGGATGCACCGGTTCCTGCCCACGATCCTGCGGCTGCAAGGCTTCCGCGTCACCGAGATCGAGGTGAACCACCGCCCGCGCACCACCGGGGCGTCGAAGTACGGCATCGGCAATCGCATGTGGCGTGGCATCGCGGACTGCTTCGCGATCCGGTGGTATCGCAAGCGCGTCTTCCCTGCCGCTCGGGTCGTTCCGGAGGACGTGTGACGGAGCCGGAGGCCTCGCACGACGTTCCGCCCGTCGAACCCGCGTCGCCTCGCAAGGCCGTGTTCCTGGCGTTGCTGATCGCGGCGTGCGTCGCGATCGTCTACCTCACCCCGATCCGCGAGTACGTCGCGCCTCTGAAGCACCTCGAGCGACCGCCGTGGATCGACGAACTCCGCGCGAAGGCCGACGAGGCCGGGCTCCTTGGGCAGGTGTTGTTCGTCGCCGGGTGCGCGCTCGGCGTGTCGGTGGGGGTGCCGCGCCTGGCTCTCGCGTTCGTCGGAGGCGCGGTCTTCGGATGGATCGAGGGCACGATCCTCGCGCAGCTCGGCACGTTCGCCGGGTGCTGGGCGACGTTCGTCGTGGGCCGGAACCTCGGACACGCGTGGGTTCAGGGACTCGTCTCGCGGCGATTCCCCCGCGCGAAGGCGCTCCTCGACTTCATCTCCCGCCACGGCTTCGAGGCCAACGTCATCCTGCGCCTCACGCCGGTCGGCAACGCGTTCGCCACGAACCTCCTGTTCGCCGTCAGCACCGTCTCGCTCGGCACCTTCCTCACGGCGACGTTCATCGGCACGTTTCCCGAGACCGCGGTGATGGCGCTCCTCGGCAGCGCAGCCAAGGGCACCGAGATGGCGCCGCGCCTGCTCGGCGGCGCGATCGCGCTCGTCGTGATCGGCGTCGGCGCAGCGTGGTGGACGAAGCGACTCAGGGCCCGCGGCACGAACCCGAGCTGAAGTTCACAGCGGCTCGGCGCCGGACCTACACTCGTCCGAATCGGTATCCGGAGGTCGTCATGTCCGCCCTCAACCCGCAACAGGTTCCGCTGTCCCGCATCGAGATCGACGACGAAGTCCGAGAGCGCGTCATGCACGCGCTCGACGCCGGCCAGTTCATCCTCGGGCCGGAATGCAAGGCATTCGAGTCCGAGCTTGCGGCTTGGTTCGGACGCAGGCACGCGGTGCTCTGCTCCAACGCCACCGCAGGCCTCACGCTCGCGATGATGTCGATGGGAATTGGCCCCGGCGACGAGGTGCTCGTCCCGTCGCACACTGCGTTTCCCACGATCGAGGGTGTTTTCGACGCCGGTGCGGTGCCCGTCTTCCTCGACGTGGACGACACCGCCACGTTGGACCCGTCGTGGATCGAGCCGCGCATCACGTCGAAGACCAAGGCGATCGTTCCGGTCCACATCTACGGCCAGCCCTGCGACATGGACCGAATCCTGGATGTCGCGAAGCGCCGCAACCTGCTCGTCCTCGAGGACTGCGCCCAGGCCCACGGCGCGATGCACGCGAGCCGCAAGGTCGGCACGATGGGGGCGGCCGGCGTGCTCAGCTTCTACCCGTCGAAGAACCTGCCCGTCCCGGGCGACGGCGGTGCCGTGCTCACCGACGACGACGGCATCGCCGAGCGCGTGCGGATGCTCCGCGACCACGGTCGCCGCGGGAAGCACGTCCACGAGGTCGTGGGCTTCAACATGCGGTTCAACGATCTCCAAGCCGCCGCGGGCCGCGTCTTCCTCCGCCGCCTCCAGGCCAACAACGACGCCCGCCGCCGCATCGCGGCTCGCTACGACGAGGCCCTCGCCGACCTGCCCCTTGGGCGCCCGCGCCGCCGTGACGGCACCCACCACGTCTTCCACCTCTACGTGGTCGAGACCCCGCAGCGGGAGGCTCTCGCGAAGCACCTCGCCTCCCATGGCGTCCAGACCGGCGTCCACTATCCCATGCCGACGCACCGCCAGCCGGGGACGCTCGCCCGACCCGAGGTCCGCCGCGAGGCCCTTCCCGCGACCGACGCGCTCGTGGACCGCATTCTCTCGCTGCCGGTCTTCCCGTCACTCACCGCAGCGGAGCAAGACCATGTGATTGCAGGCGTCCGGTCGTTCTTCGGCCGGTAGCGGGACGGTCCGCCGGAGCCGTCCGGTGTCGAAAGAAGTTGACCCCCCCGGCGCCGATCCCATGATGGTCCCCTCTCCTGAGCGGGGGTACGACCCCCGTCCTGGCGACGACCCGAGCCCGGACCGACCGGCGCGCCGATGGTGCGCGTCGAACGGTGAAGATGACTCTGCAACGACGTCGAACATGGCGCTGAGCATGTGACGCCGAGCACCTGAAGCAAAGCGGGCGATTAGCTCAGTTGGTACGAGCGCATCCCTTACACGGATGATGTCGCAGGTTCGAGCCCTGCATCGCCCACCACCGGCCCCCCGGCGCGCGGCGCGGTGCGCGGGGACTTGGGCCGCGCGAACATCGACCGACGACCGATCATCGAACGACGCTCGCCTGGCATCGAACTGACAAACAGAACTGACTGAAACCGTGGGGACGTAGCTCAATTGGTTAGAGCACCGGACTGTCGATCCGGAGGTTGCGGGTTCGACCCCCGTCGTCCTCGCCACGGTAACTTTCGAGCCGGTTGGACTCACGTCCAACCGGCTCGTGGTGTTTCCAGGGGCGGGTCCGCCGTGGCGCCCAAGTTCGCGCCGATCGGCCGGGCTGGGAGCGGACCGGACGGCAGTTGTGGGCGCCGCCGCCGCCCCTGTGCGCCAAGTGCTACCGGGCTTGGGCACGGTACAAGAACGCGGAGTTCGCCGAGAAGCACTGCCACTTCTGCGGCCGGGAAGCTACGACAAGCCTTGCACGGCCGCTTTGTCGCTTGTGCTACGGCACGTAGCGCATGGTGTCGGGGCGCCCGGCGAGCCGAGGCGATGGTGGTACCGGCGCCTCGGAGACGTGCGGCCGACCGCGCCTCTTCGCGACGCCGGCGTCCGAGAGGAGCAGCGCCCGGATTTCGACGGCATCGACGTGCCCTTGCGATCTGTAGTGGCAACCTGATGTCGCACTTGCAACTTTCATATTGATGTTGCATATTGACTTGTATGCCATCCACGGAGCAGGACGCCGCAGCGGGGCACCATCGGGCCGACGGACGCTGGAGCGATGTCCTGGTCGAGGTGAAGCCGGGGGTCCATGGCTTCCGGAACCTGCACGCCGCGCTGCTGCAGCTCGCCGTATACGTCGGAGAGCATCCGGCGGTCCGAGGACTGCTCGTACTCGTCGAGCCACGCATCGCGGAGGCGCGGCTGCGAGAGGAGGTGGCCTCGGTGACGCGCGTCTTGCGCGAAGACGTTCGGGACCGAGTGTCGCTCGCCGTTGCACGAGACGGCCGGATCGACGGTATCCCTGACCGGCTCGGCGACGAGTTCCGCGCGTGGCTCGACGAGTTGGTTCGCCGTGAGACCGGTCGTACGGGGCTTCGGCTCAAGCGCGCCGACGCATTCTCCGTCGTGCTGCAGCTTCTCGTGAACCGATGGCTCGAAGGGGCAGGGCCCGTGACGACCGCGTGGCTCATGTCGGCAACGGGGTTCAGTTACCCGACGGTAGCGCGGGCCCTCGGCCGACTGTCGGGCGTCGTCCAAAGGGGCTCCGACCGCAGCGTCGAGCTGAGTCGGTTCCCGCGCGACGAGTGGGCGCGGTTCGTCGCTGGTGCGGCGGAGTTCCGCTCGACGGTGTGCTTCGTCGATGCCTCGGGGCAGGCACGGTCCGCTGACGCGCTCTTCGATCGCGTGCGACGGCTGCGGCGCCAAGACATCGCTGTCGGCGGGATCATCGGAGCGCGGCACCACCACCCTGGCCTGGATCTCGTCGGGTCCCCGCGGCTGGACCTTTCGGTGCACCGCCCCGACGATCGGCTCGACGTGGCGTTCGTCCAGCAACTGGACCCCGCGCTTCAGCCGCAGGCTCACGCACAGCCGGGTGAGTCACGCCGTCCCGCGGCTCTTGCCGTCCACTGCGTACGCCGCAGCGAGAGCCTCTTCACGCGCGATTCAGACGGCGTTGCCTGGGCGGACCCGGTCGAGTGTCTCCTCGATCTGTACGAGGCGCGACTCGACCAGCAGGCGGAGGACTTCGTGCAGCACTTCGCTGCCGAGCGCCAGCGACGGCTCGGCGAGCTCCGGCCATGAAGCTCGTTTCCCCCCGCCAGATCCTGCAGAGCGTCGCGAGCGCAGTGCCCGCGGACTGCCACGGCGAGATCATCGTGGTTGGCAGCGTAGCCGCGGGCTACCGCTTCTTCGGCAACGACCCCGCGCTCCAAGTGAGGACGAAGGACGTAGACTGTCTCCTCGCGCCCCGCGTGAAAGCAGTCGCTGCGGGCAGGAGCATCGCGGAGCGACTTCTCGCGTGCGGCTGGCACTTCCCACGCGCGGGAACGTGGCAGCAGCCAGGCACCGCATCCACGCCTGACGACCAGCTCCCTGCGGTGCGCCTCTACCCGCCGAACTCGGACGACTGGTTCGTGGAGCTCCTCACCGTTCCCGATGCGTCGGCGGAACGCGGGAAGCGCTGGCTCCGTCTCGAGCTCGCGGGCGGTCACTTCGGTCTTGTCAGTTTCGACTACCTCTCGCTCGCTGCACATGCGCCGACGCCGACGGACTTCGGCATCCAAGTCGCGCGGGTCGAGATGATGGCGCTCGCGAATCTGCTCGAGCACCGCGAGATCCGGCCGGAGCGCATGATCGGGAAGATCGAGGACCGCGCGATTCGGCGGAGCAACAAGGACCTCGGACGGGTGCTCGCCATCGCGCGACTGGCGGGCGACGCGGAGATCGCGTCGTGGCCGGGGTTGTGGGAGGCGGCGCTTCGCAGCTGTTTCCCGGAGGACTGGCAGGAGCGGGCGCAACACGCAGGCGACGGGCTTCGACAGTTGCTCGGCAGTCCAGCAGACATGGATGAGGCGCACCACGCGTGCGTCTACGGCCTGCTCGCCTCGCTCCGCGTCACCAGCGACGAACTCCGCTTCACGGGATTGCGACTCGTCGCCGACGCGATCGTGCCGCTCGCCGAGAGCGCCCGCGCGTAGAGTCCAGCGGCGGGCGACGCTGATTGCGCGGGGCGGCGCTGCACTTGAGGCACGTCGCGGAATCGATGTCGTGGCCATCTGGACTCCGACCCGCGTCGCGCCGACCATCGCCCGCACGATGCGTGTCTCCCTCGCGTACGGTGCCGACCGCCTGTCCGTTGAACTTCCGGGCGACGTCACCACCGTGATCGAACCGACGCCCGCGGCGCCGCTGGCTGACGAGCGCGCTGCGGTCGTCGCGGCGCTGCGCGCGCCGATCGGGCGACCGCCGCTCCGCGACGTGGTCCGCGGGGCCCGGAGCGTGTGCATCGCGTTCACCGACGCGACGCGCGCGACGCCGAACGAGCGGATCATCCCGTGGCTGCTCGACGAGATCGCGGCGGCCGGCGTGCCGCGGGATCGCGTCGTCCTGCTCAACCAACTCGGCACGCACCGGCCGAGTCCGCGCGAGGAGCTCGAGCGCCTCCTCACGGCGGAGGTCGTCCGCGACTACCGCGTCGTCAACCACGACTCGACCGACGTCGGCGCGCTCGTGCAGTTCGGCACGACCCGCGACGGCACGCCCGCGCTGCTCCATCGGCTGCTCGCCGACGCCGACGTGCGCATCGTCACGGGGTTCATCGAGCCGCACCTGTTCGCAGGGTTCAGCGGGGGGCCGAAGGGGATCATGCCCGGCGGCGCGGGGCTCGCGACGGTGATCAGCAACCACGGCGCCCACAACATCGGCGATCCGCGCGCGACCTTCGGCGTGACGGACGGGAACCCCGTGTGGGAGGAGATCCGCGACATCGCGCTCCGTGTCGGCCCGAGCTTCCTCCTGAACGTCGCACTCGACGAGCGCCGCCGCATCACCGGGGTGTTCGCGGGCGACCTGATCGACGCGCACCGGGCCGGCCTGGAGTTCGTGCGGGGCACGGCGATGCAGCGGGTCGCGGCGCCGTTCGATGTGGTCGTCACGACGAACAGCGGCGCGCCGCTCGACCTGAACCTCTACCAGGGTGTGAAGGGGATCGCGGCGGGGGCGCGGATCGTCCGCGACGGCGGAACCGTGATCCTCGCGTGCGAGTGCCGCGAGGGCGTGCCGTCCGGCAGTCCGTTCGAGCGGTTGATGACCGAGTGCTCCGGCCCGGGCGAGGTCCTCGCGCGACTTGCGACGCCGGGGTTCGTCCGTCCCGAGCAGTGGCAGGCGCAGATCCTGTCGCTCGTCCTCGGACGCGCGCGGGTGCTCGTCCGCAGCACGATTCCAGACCACTCCCTGCGCGCGATGCACCTCGACCCCTGCCCGGACATCGCGGCCGCGGTGCGCGCGGAGGTCGCCCGGATCGGCCCGTCGGCGCGCGTCGCCGTCCTTCCGCAGGGGCCGCTGACGGTTCCGTACGTGGCCGTCTCCTGATTCTCGTGGGTCCGGACCGCGTCGCCGCCACCATCGGTGGATGAGCCAGAACCAGCGCAACCCCCTCGACGACCTCGCCGTGGACGCGGCGAACCTCTACCGCGAGGACACGTTCACCGATCTGCAGACGGCAACGATCCGCCGCCTGACGCCAGTCACCGCCGACGGCGCCGACGACCCGTCTCGCCCAGTCCTGTTCGTCGCCGGGACGCAGTTGATGTCGCAGTCCGGTCCGCTCCCGGTGAACGCCGAGGTCGAGGCGAAGGACCTGCGCGAGGCGATCGCGAAATTCCCCGACGCGATCCGCGCTGCCGTGCAGCGACTCGTCGAAGAGGCGCGCGAGATGCAGCGCCGCGAGGCGTCGCGTCTCATCGTCCCCGGCGCCGGCCAGATTCCGCCGGGCGGCGGCGGCCTCGGCGGACTCTCGCTTCGATAGCGAGCGTGCGACTGTAGTCTCTCTCGTTCCGCGGGCCCGTCCGGTGTCCGCGGGTGACCGGAGGGACCATGCTCAAGAAGATCCTGCTCGCCGTCGCCGCGCTCGTCGTGGTGTTGCTCGTCGTCGTCGCCATGCAGCCCGGGACCTACCACGTCGAGCGCAGCGTGACGATGGCCGCACCCGCCGACGCCGTCTACGCGCAGGTCGCTGATTTCCACAAGTGGGACGCCTGGTCGCCGTGGGCCAAGATCGACCCGGCGTGCAAGAACACGTTCGAGGGCGCGGCCTCGGGGACCGGCGCCGTCTTCGCGTGGGACGGGAACGACGAGGTCGGCGCGGGCCGGATGACGATCACGGAGGCGAAGCCGTCCGAGCACGTCGGCATCCGCCTCGACTTCCTCCGCCCGTTCGAGGACACCGCGATGTCGGACTTCCACTTCCAGCCGGCCGGCAGCGGTTCGACGACGGTCCGGTGGACGATGGACGGGAAGAACAACTTCATCGGCAAGGCGTTCTGCCTCTTCATGGACATGGACAAGATGGTCGGCGACTCCTACGAGCAGGGCCTCGCGAGCATGAAGGCGATCGTCGAGACGCCCGCGAAGTAGCGCGGGGGCGGGGGCGCCGGGGCTGGCCTCCGCCGTCAGGTCGCCCACACGGCGGATACGGGCGCTGCAGACAGCCGGTCGCCGAACGCGAGTACCGCCTCGCCCGCGTGAAGGACGACCCCTTGCACGAATCGCGCACCGAGCCGGTCGCGGAGGAGCGTCAGCCCGCTGAAGTCGCGGGCGGACACCGACCGCGCGGCCTTCACCTCGATCGCGGCGATGCGACCGTCGCGGGACTCGAGCACTAGGTCCACCTCTGGTCCCGAACGGTCGCGGAAGTGATGGACGGTCGCCGACACCGCACTCCACCCGAGCTGACGCGAGATCTCGCCGACGACGAACGTCTCCAGCAAAGGGCCCGCCATCGGCGCGGTCGGATCGGTGAGCGACTTCGGCGTGACGCCGACCAGCGAAGCGGCGAGGCCGGTGTCGGTGAAGTGGAGCTTCGGGCGCCGCACGATCTTCGCCGTGAGGTTCGAGGACCATGCAGGCACGCGGTGGAGCAGGAACAACGACTCGAGCAGGGGGAGGTACCCGTCCAGCGTCGTGCGCGGAATGCCGAGCTCGCGGGCGATGGCAGTGACGTCCACTTCAGCGGCGGTCCGAGTTGCGAGCAATCGGAGGAGCCGAGAGACGTCGTCTGTCCGCCCGACGCGGGCGATTTCCAGGAGGTCGCGCCCGAGCAGCGTGCGTGCGTAGCCGTCAAACCAGCGCTCTCTCGATCGGGGCTTGCGTCGTACGGCCTCAGGGAACCCGCCCCGGCAGGCGAGGTCGAAGTACGACTCGCGGCCGAGCGGCGTCGGTTCGAGACTTCTGAGCCGCTCCGGCCCGCCGAACAGAACCGCTGGGAAGTCCTCCCGACGGCCGAGGAGTTCACCCTGCGACAGCGGCCACAGGTCGATGATGTCGATCCGTCCGGCAAGTGACTCGGACAGGGTCGGAACGGTGAGGAAGCGCGTCGAGCCGGCCAGCAGAAAACGCCGCCGCCGCGGCCCCGCGACATCGACCGCGCGCTTGATGGCGAGCAACAGCGCGTCGCCGCCGCGCTGGAACTCGTCGATCACGACCAGTCCGGTCCCTTCGACGAACCCGTCCGGATCCCGGAGCGCGGAGTCCCGCAGGTCCTGACTGTCGAGCGACAGGTAGCGCCCGCGTCGCGACGCCGCGACCGCCTGGACCAACGTCGTCTTCCCGCACTGCCGTGGGCCGTGTACGAGTACGACACGGGCGTCGGCGAGCGCTTCGACGACGACCGCCTGGGCATGTCGAGTGAGTGACTCCGTCACGCCGCCAGGGTACGCCACGTCGTCCCGTCGCGTCGCACTTCTCGTCATCCCGTCCACGTTATCTCGTCATCCCGTCCGTGTGATCTCGTCATATCGTCCCAAGTCAAGCCTGGCGATTCGGCGCAAATGCGGCCTGCCACGAGAACGGTCCAGCCGCGCGCGGCGTGCATCGCAGTACCGCAGCGGTGGACAGGGGAGTCGGCGACGCCGTTCGCACCGAGGGTCTCCGCGTGGATCTCGGGGACGGTCCCCAAAAACCCACAAACCCGCGAGTCCCGGCGCCGCCGGAGCCGAATCGCTCGCGCGAAGCCGTCCGTCGGCCGGCACGGCGGCCAAGTTTGTGAGTTTTTGGGGACCGTCCCCGCGCGGCCCCGGGAATCGAAACGGCCGCCTCCGCGTGCGGAGACGGCCGTCCGTCGTCGGTCCTGCGGCTACTTCGCCGGGGGCGCTGCCGGGCCGATTTCGGCCACGAGCTTCTTCGCGGCGTCGGCGAGGTCGGTGCCCGCGTACTCCGACGCGAGGGACGTTGCGGCCTTGCGTGCGGCGTCCTTCTCGCCTGCCTCGAACGACTTGCGGGCCTCGTCGAGCTTCGCCTGGCCGGCTGCGAGGAGCTTGTCCTTCGCGACCTTCGCGGCGTCGGCGATCTCGCCCGGCCGGCCGAGTTTCTCGATCTTCGTGATGGCCTGCAGGGCGGCCTTCACGTTCGACTTCGCGGAGCCGAGCGCCTTGTCGAGGTCGGCCTTCGCGTCCACGAGAGCCTGGTACTCCTTCGAAGGCTTGCCGGACTTGATCGACTTCGCCGCGTCCTCGGCTTTCGCCTGGAACTCGGCCTTCGGGACGTAGCCATCCACGGCGCTGACCGCTTCGCCCTTGACGTCGCAGAACACGACCTTCGGGAAGCCGTTGGCCTTGTACTTCGTGCAGATGTCCTTCTCGACGTCGCCGTCCACGATCACCGGGGTGAACTTCGCGAGGATCTTCACGACGGCGTCGTCGGTGAACGACTCGCCCGCGAGCTTCTTGCAGTACCCGCACCACGTCGTCGTGATGAAGAGCATCGGCGGCTTGCCGGTGTCCTTGACCGCAGCCATGCCCTTCTCGAACCCGAGGATGAACGGCACGTTGCCGCGGTGGGTGGCCCAGGGATCGCCGCCCGCTTCCGCTGCGGGGCCGGCGGCGGCGCCGCCGTGGCCTTCGTGACCCGCGCCGGGCTTCTTGTCGTCGCCCGCGAGGGCCCACGCGCCGAGCACTGCCACCGCAACCACCGTCAGTCCGAGGATGTTCCGCATCGAGTCGCCTCCGTGAGGGTCAGGTCTGCGCCGAGATCGTTCGGCCGGAGTGAGACGGGTGGGACCGCGCCCGGGTTCCGTGGAACCTGCCGCGGCGGCGCGGGCGCGCCCGTCCCGTCACTTCGCTCCCGCCGGGAAGGTGCGGCGCGGCGTTCCGAAGGTGAACGACGCTGATGCGGGCTGGGACGTGTCGCCCGTGGGGCCGAGGATCGTGTCGGTGGACTCACTCACGTTCTCGCCGGACGACTTCGACCAGCCGCGCGTGATGGTGTGCCAGGTCCCGACGATCCGGTGGCGCTTCACCGCGCGGGAGTCGTGCGTCCGCGTGTAGCCGTTCACGTACGGGTCCCAGTTCTCGTCGGCGCCGATGGGGATCATCGACGCGCCCCAGACCTGGTCCACGGGCACGTCCACGGCGGAGAGGTGCTTCGTCTCGACCTTGGAGTTCCGGTAGTCCTCCTCGGCAGTACTCTCCGAGTCCACGGAATCGGCCTCGAACGAGACGATGCCCATCACGGGGTCGTAGGTGCCCTTGGCCTTCACGCTGCGCGTGATCAGCGGCGAATCCGGCGTTCCGGAGCCCTTCGAGGACTTCACGTCCACCGTGAACGCGTTCCCGGACCACTGGACTCCCGCCGCAGGTTCGTGCCGGGACCAAGCGATCTCGACGCTCGGGGTCGTCGCCACCTCGCCGGGTTGCCATCCGCCGACGCGTACGGACTTGCCCTTGCCCCCGACGCGGAAGCTGAACGTGTTCGCCTTGCGGATGATCTGCTCGGCCGACGGCAGCACGCTCACCGTGAACTCGACCCTGCGCTCCCCGACGACGGGACCCGCTCCGTCGTTCGCAGTCATGCGGAAGATGACGGGCTGTTTCACCACGCGCGTGACGTCGTTCGGCGTCGCCTCCGTCACCACGATGAACGGCAGCGTCTCGACGTCCACCTTCACGTGGCCGAGCGACGCCGGGAGCGGGCGGTCGTAGCGGAGACGGCACGAGACCGGCATGGATCCGGGCGCCCAGTTCGTCTTCTTCGGATCGAGTCCGATCAGTTCCACGTCGAACTTCGGCATCTCGACGTCGGCGGCGTCGGCGAGGGCCTTCCCGAGGGCGGAGATGTCGCCGACCTTCGCCGCGTAGTCCACCTCGCGCCGCGCGAACATCTGCTCGACGCGCTGCGTCTGCCACGTCGCGACCATGCCGCCGACGACGTCGGACATGAGCCGTTGGTGGAGGCCCTCGGCGATCATGTCCTTCCCGTTGGAGAAGTACTGACGTGGCGCGAGTTCGTCGAGCACGGCGTCGGTCTTCTTCCGGCAGTGGGGCGCGATCGCCGCGGCGAATGCCTCGGCCGCCGTGTTCACGTTGTTCGGGTCCACGTAGTTTGTGGGCTTCCCGAACCACGACGACTCCTTGTCGGTGCCCATCGCGAGGATCGCCTTCGCGAGGCGGTCGTGCGCGGCGAGCAGGGTTCCCTTGTCGCCACCGAGCGGCGAACGAGTGTTGATCTCGTCGAAGCGGACCTGCGGACCGAACCACTCGGCGAACAGACCCTGATAGAGCGCGGGCTGATCCACGACGACTTGCAGCACGCCCTTCTTGTCGGGCGCCTGGATCACCCACTTGCCGTCGAGCACGCACACGCCGGTGTCGCGGATCTGCCCGGCGACCTTGCCCGCCGTGCCGGCGTTCACGCGGCCGGCCTCGCCGGTGTAGAGCGCGTCGATCAGATCCGCGTTCACCACGTTGATCATGTGGCCGAACGTGACCATCACCAGGCCGCGCTCGATGTCGAAGATGATCCTCGCCTGCGCCATGCCGGGGATCACGCGAGAGAACGCGTCGAAGACGACGTTCTTGCCGAGCGCCTTCAGGTCCTCCTCGTTCTTGACCTGCACCGCCTGGATCGCGAACCCGATGCCCCAGTAGCAGCGCGAGAGGACGTTCGTCGTCGCGAACCAGGTGTAGTCCGCCGCGGACGCGCCGCCCTGGTACATCTCGATCAACTGGAGCGCGTCCACCACGTTGCCGAGTTGGAACACCTCTTCGGCCATCCGCTTCTTCACGTAGCCCTTGACGCCGAGCTTCCCGATCTCCGCGCGGATGCCGACCGCTTCGTCCTCGTAGAGCGCGTCCTCCGCGAACTTCTGCATCCGCTTGCGCGTCTCGTCGGGCGGATCGGTCCCGGCGACGGCGCCGCCCGCCTTCTTTCGCTTGACGTAGTCGGCCGCGCCGACGGCCGCCGCGGCATCCTCGATCTGCCGCCCGGGCGACGGCTTCCGCGTGTGCTCTTCCATCCGCGTGCGCGCGGCAGCGAGGTCGGCGGACGCGCGCGCACGTTCGTCGGCAGTCTTCGCGTTCTGCAGGCGGACCGACGCCGCCGCGTGGTCGATCGCGATCTGGAGGATGGGCTTCAGCTTCGGGTCCGCGCCGTTCAGCATCTCCTTGATCGCGTTCGTGCCGGCTTTCTGGCCCTTCGGGTCGAACTCGGGCAGGTCGAGGACATGCAGTTGCTCGACGGTGGCGAGCAGGTTCTCCATCGCCGCGATCGAGACGCACTGCTTGTAGTTCTCGCAGCGCTGCTTCGCGTGCGCCTCGCGTTCGTCCGGAGACATCTCCTGCCACTTGCTGTCGTGCTGATTCACCTCGGCCAGGAACCGCGCGCTCAGGTCCGGCGGGTCGAGCATCTCCTGCGCGACCGCGCCGACCATCGACGCCGACGCCTTGCGGAGGAACAGGAGCGCGAGCGTGGCCGTGCCCTCGGGGCGCATGGGCTTCCCCGCGAACGACTTCGGCGCCGACTTGCCTTGGAACACCGCGTAGGCGTAGTCCACGCCCTCCGACATGTACTCGAGGCGGCGGCGGGCGCCGGGGGTGTCGAGGTATCCCGGCGGGAAGATCCGCGCGAGGAGCTGGACGCGGTCCTCGATGCGGAGCTCCGCCCAGTTCTTGAACCCGTGGTACTCGCAGAGCGACTCGATCGCGCGGCCCGCGTACTTCAGCGCGCCCTTCGTCGGGTCGCCGCCGGTGTGGAGTTCGTGCCGGTAGGCCTGGAGGTAGTCGTTCACCGCGTGGACGCAGTTCTGCGCGCGGCGGTACCGCTGCCCGACGGCGCCGCGGATGACCGCGCGGACCTCCTTGTTGCAGGATGCGACCTGCGCCCGGTACTTGAGCTTGCCGCCCTCCATCTCGAACGTCTGGAGGAGCGTCTGGCCCGGCTTGAAACTGAGATACCGGCGGCCCTGCACCTCCATCTCGAACCCGTAGCCGAAGTACGCTTCGGGGTTCCTCGACTGGCCCTCGATCGCCTTTCGGTAGTCGAGCGCGAACCGCTGCACGTCGGTCGTGTACCGAGGGTCCGGCAGGTCGTTGTTGCCGCGGTGGAACGCGACTTCGATCTCGGGGATGTTGATCCCGGACTTGACGGAGTCGTCGGCTCCGGTCTCGACCGTGAGCCCCTGCTTCCGCGCGATGTCCCGGATCGCCTCGAAGAACGTGCGCTCGCGGACCTCGTCGCCCGCGAACACAGTCACATCCACGTCGCGGGTGAAGTCGCCGGTGCCGCCGCTGTTCACGGTTGTCGTGCGCTCGAGCGGCGTCAGACCATCGGCCTTCAGACGGGCGTTCGTCTCCTTGTACGCTTCGGCCAGGATCCACTTCGTGAGTTGGTGGCGACCGACATCGAGGTTCTTCACGCCGGTCGCGCGTCGCTCCTTCGACGCGGTGTCGAACTGGCGCTTCAAGAGTTTCCGGTCGAGTCCCTTCTCGGTCGCGACCTTCAACGCGATCTCCGCGGCGTCGGTCTTCCGGTCCGCGTCTTCGGTCATCCACTCCTTCCGCCAGAGGAGCTTCTGTTTCTCGAAGTCGCCCATGATGTCGAACACCGTGCGGATCTCGACGGCGTCGTCGTCCTGAGGCGTCGCGGTGCGCGTGGTGGGCGCCGCCAGGAGCAAGGTAGCCATCGTGGCGAGCGACAGGAACCGGGCGAGCCGGCCGTGCGTGCGCGTCATGGCTGCTCCTTCATGAGTTCGTCGATGAGTTGCTCGATCTCGAGCGTGGTTGCGTCCTTCACAACGACAAGTGGCGGCTCGGTTGGCTTCAGGCTGCCGACTCCCTTCGTTCCCGGCGGGGCCTTCCGCGGACCGGCGGTCGACGCGGCGCCTCCGCCGGACGCCCTCGACGTGGTGCCCGACGACGATCCGCCCGCGCTTCGGGGACGCTCCGTCGCCGCGGGTTCCCGAGGGTTCGCGGCCGCGTTGTCGTCGGCACTCTCGTCGGAACTGTCGGCGCGAGGGTCCGTCGCACCGGTGCCGTTGTCACGCAAAGCGAACCAGGTGCCCGCAGCGCCGAGAACGACAACGACGGCTGCGGCCGCCGCGATCCGGCCGAACCCTCGCGACTTCGCGGGGCCCGGTGTTGGTGTCGGCGCGGGAACGCTGGGACGCGGCGGCGGAGTAGGCGTCGCGATCGGGACGAGCGGTGGTGGTGCGGGGGCGCGTTGGGACGCTGCCGCCCGTTGAGGCACAGGCGGAATCACCGGCTGAGGCACCGGCTGAGGCACGACCACCGGCACACACACAGCCGCAGGCTGTGCAGTCGTCGCGGCGCAGTCTGCTCCGCAACTCGTGCAGAACCGAGTCCCCGTCGGCATGTCGGTTCCGCACTGCGTGCAGTGGACGTGGGGCGTCTCGACAACGGCCGCTGTCGCGCCGCAACCGTTGCAGAACTTGGCGTCGGCGGCGAGTCCGCCGCCGCACCCCGTGCAGAACCGCGCGGCGCGCAGCGGCGCCTGGACTGAGCTGCCGCACGCATTGCAGAACCGGCTCTCGACGGGGACGCGCCCGCCGCAGCGGGGACACGGTTGCCAGCGGGGTGCGTTCATGCCGCGCGACTCCTTCGCCGCGCGCGAAACGGAGCGACGTCAACGGTGCGACGTCAGCGGAACGACATCAACGGCGCGCGGAACGAGTCGAATCTAGGTCGGCGACGGGAGCGCGTCCGTGACCCCAGTAGCGTTCCACCGCGGTCAGCGGCGGCCGTCGCCCCACGATGCGTTGATCTCCGAGAGCGGCCGTGGCTTCAGGCCCCTTGTTGCGTCCGGCGGGGCGACTTCGATCGAGGTTCGGAGGAGAACCACTCCGGACTTCTCGGAGCGGAGCCACGCGGCCCGCGTCGCGTCGATGCCGGAGATGGTGCAGTCGGCCAGGACGACGTTCGAGCTGCCATCGACGGCCACTCCGCCCTGCATCGCGAAGACGCAACGATCGGCCCGCGTCGGGGCGCGGGAGACCGAGAGCGCGGTACCGTGGGTGGGCGATCGGCCGTAACCCGCGTCGAACCGGCAATCGACGAGCCGCACCGCCCCGTCGCTCCGGAAGTCCACCGCGGTAGAACCGCCGGAACCCGTGTCGTAGGCGACGAAGCGACAGCGCTCGAACGAGATGTACGCCGTGCGCGAGGGGCACGGGTCCGATCCCTCGCCGTCGATCGCGACATCGCGCCAGAACACCCGGCGCGCGTTCAACGACGAATCGACCCGGACCAGCGTTGTGTCGCGGCCCTGGCCCGTGATCACGAGGTCGCCTTGGAACCTCGCGATGCTCAATCCGAGCTTGTGCGCCCCTGCCGGGAACACGACCGTCAGTGCGAGCACATCCGTCGGCACGACGCCGCCGCCGACGCCGGAGACGACGGTGGACGCTGGCGGTTCTGCGAAGAGGATCGGGAACAGGCTCGTCACGTCGAACGCGTGTGAACTGTCGTCCGTCTCGATCTCGGTCACTGTGCAGCGCTCGAACCGGGCGCACTCAGGCGGCGCCGCGGCGACCTTGGCGAATCCCCTCGCCATCGACTCGAAGCGACAGTCGGCGAAGACGTAGGTCGCCCCGCGCTCGTCGTCGAACACGCTCTTGAATGGGCCCGCGAACGTGCAGCGGTCAAATCGCGCGAGGACGCTGCTCACGTCGAAGAGCGTGCCGTGGCCCGGCGGCGCCTCCCAGCCGGCTTCGAACCGAGAGTCGATCGCATGGAACGCGCCCTTCGCGACCGAGAGCATCTCGTCGCCGTCGAACCCGATCACGCGGCAGCGCTCGAGGAGGAGCACGACCGGCTCGGTCCGGGCGTCGATCAGAGCGCTGCCGCCGCAGTCGATCGTGAGGTCGCGGAACGTGAGCACGTCCACGGCAGCGCTCGGCCGAAACCCCTCGAGCCGGACCATCGTGAGGTCCATCCCGGCGCCCTCGAAGACTACGTCCTTCGGGAACTCGCCGTCGCGCCCGAGCGACGACGCGCGCCAGGTGTGGAGCCCGCCGGGGAACCGGACGATCGCGCCGTCCGTCAGCGGTGGACGGACTGTGTTCGGCGGGACAAGCGGTGCCGAGCCGTCTGTGACCGAGCCCTGCGCATGGCGGACGAACCGCTCGTCGAACCGTGATCGTGAGCCGACGAGATCGAACGCTCGCACCGGTGACGCATCGAGCTTCCGGAGCATGTCGAGCGTGCCGCCGCGCGCAGCGTCGGCCGTGAACGCACGCTCCTTCTCGATCTCCGAGGCGACCTGCCACGCGGCCGCGGACTCGGCCGAGTCCGCCGTCCGAAGGGAGTTCTCCCTGATCGATCGCGCGCGACTCTCCGCCTGCGCGAGGCGCTCAGCCGAAACGTCTGCACCGACGCGCTTCCCGAGGATCGCGGCGATTGCTGCCGTGTCCACGACGACCGGCGCACGCGCATCCACCGGCGGTTTCGCTGGACCTCCGGCCGCGCCGCGCGAGCGTGCGGGTTCGGCGGTCGACGTCGAATTCGCAGCGGCGTTCGCACGCGCAGTTTGCTCGTCGGTCCGCTGGGACCGATCCGCTGCGCCGAGACTCGGGAGAGCTTCGCCAGCGGCGGGGCGGGCGGTGTCTCCCGGCTGACCCGGCTCCGCACCGACCGTCACGCCCACGAGGAAACCGAAGACGGCGCATCCGGCGCCGACGACGAGAGTCGCGACGACGCTGATGATCGGATTCCACGAACGGCGCATGGCGGCCTCCGGAGCGCATACTACTCCGTGCGGCGAGTGGCCCGGTCCGCGCAGAGTTCTCGGGGCGCCCGGAGTGCCGCCACTGCCCCGCAACTCACCTCGACGGGAGTTCCACCGAGTACTGCGGGTTCGCGTCCATTGCGCCGTTGTTCGGGCCGCCGTGGAGTTCGCGGTCGAAGATAACGACCAGGCGCACCTGGTTCGTCGCCTCGTCGCCCAACGCAGGCACGAACCACTCGCCTTCGAACGTGAGTGTGTCGCCGGCGTTCACGACGCGCAGGAGGGGCTGCGTCTTCCCGAACAGCGGCGCGTTGGCGGGGCCGAGAAAGTCCGGCACCGAGCCCATGCCGCCCCAAGTCCACGCCCATCGGCCGAGCTTCAGGTCCACGCCGACCACCTGCGGCGGGCCCGACATCGGGAACGGCGCGCTGCTGTCGGCCTGCACCGAACCCGACTGGACCTCGAACCTGAGTCCGCCGAAGTCGGCCGGGGCGGTGCCGCCGAAGAGAACGCGGCGTCCGACGCGGAACGCGCGCACGGCGCCCTCGCTTCCGGGCTTCGCGACGTCCACCGCCTGGTCCCACGGCTCGGCGCCTTCGCCCTGCTCGACGATGCCGTCGAGCACGACGTCTTCGGTCTTCGACCCCGTCTTTGCGGCGACGAAGCTCGCGATCGTCTGCTCGACGATCGGAAGGCGGCCCAACATCTTCGTGCCGTGGGCCCACGTCTTGTCCGTCGCCGCGTCGCTCGGCGCCGCGTCGTCGTAGATGACGAGACGCGTGCCGGGCCGGGCGTCTGCGAGTTTCTGAGCACCGGCCTCGATCTCGGACCGGTGGACGAGCAGCGTCAGCGGCACCGTTGCGGGGAACGTCTTCAGGTGCGTGAGGGAATCGAGGCCCAGGTAGTTCGCGCCGGGGGACATGCAGAGCACCGCGGCGACGTCCGCCGGATGCTGCCGCGCCGTGTCGATCGCGATGGAGCACCCGACGCTCGCGCCGACGAGCGCGATCCGCTTCGGGTCGCACTTGCCGTCCTTCGCAAGCCACTGCACCGCGGCGAACGCGTCCTTGTGCATCTCGGCGAAGAGCTTCACGTCGCGCTTCTGCACGCGCGGGGCGAGGTCCACCTTCCCTTGTTTCGCGCTTCCGCCGTGGCCGCGCAGGTCGATTGCGAGCACCGAGATCCCGCGCGCGCCGAAGTGCTTCACGACGGGGCCCCACGCCTTGCGATCGCTGCCGAACATGTGCACGAGCACGACGCCCGCACCGCTCGTTTCCTTCGCGGCCCAGAACGTCGCTGCGAGATGCATCCCGTCCGCCGTGGTGACGGTCACGTCCTTCGGCTCCGGACGATCGGACTTCGTTTCGGCGCCGGGCTTCCCGCCGGGGATCGGGGGGAAACCGGGCGGCAGGCCGGGCGGGAGCGGGGGATTCTCCTGCGCCGAGGCGCCCGACGAGGCACCGTCGAGGGACACCGCGAAAAACGAAGCGATGACGAGCAGACCGACCCGACCGACGTGACGTGTACTCATGCGCGAGATGCTACTGCTGGTGGGATCCGATGCGTCCCAGTTCATCGACACGGTCCGATCACCGCGGCTTGCGCGCGGCCTTCGCTGCGGCCCACGCATCGATGAATCCGACGCGCAGCGACTCCCACTCGGTGTCGGAGCGCACGGGCTCGTCGCGTAGCACGTATCGGGTCGGCCAACGCCGCGCGAGCACCCGGGTCGCGGCGTCGGCGATGCGCCGACCGCAGTCGAAAGAGGGGATGCTGTCGCAGATCGGGAACTGGCGTGGGATACGGCCGAGCGGGTCCTCGTCGAGATCGGTCAGGCGCGCCGCGACGATGTCCTCGACGGCATCCGCAACCGCATCCGTCAGGGACCACCGCTCAGAGATGCCGTCGGGCCGATCGGCCGCGAATCCGCGCACGGCGCCGAACCCGCGGTCAGCGAGAGCGAGCACCACGAGTTCACGGACAGAAGGCGAACGCGCGTCGAGGCCGTCGGCGAGTGCGGCGACCGCTTCAGCGCGACCGCACGCGGCGAGAAACGAGATCACGGCGCCTCCCTGCTCCGGGTTCCCGCGCGCGGCGTCGTCCATCGCCCGCCACGCGGTGATCATCGATCCGACCGAGCTCTCGTCGCCGAAGTCGAGAAGAGCCCACGCCGAGAGCGCCTTCGTGCGGGGATGCGGCGACTCGGCGATCACCACGCAGAGCAGCGATTTCGCGGCTTCCGGCGCCAGGTTCGGCACGGCGGCCGTGAAGCTCTTGGTTCCCCAGGTCGCGTCGGATGCCCCGCCGAGACGCCCCGTGCCGCGATCCGGGAGCGCCCGGGCCAGCGCGGCACGCCGCGCGGCGTCCGGCTCGGCTGCGATCGTAGCGAGTGCCGCCGGGAACGCCGACGTCTCCTTCCACCAGGCCACCCACTTCGCGTGCGTCGCGGCCGCAGAGCCGTCCTGGAACATCGACGGCAGCGTCAGCGTGACGTCGCGGAACTTCTGCTGCGTGATGCGCTCGAGCGCGACGTGCGCAACGTCGCCGATGCGCGCGACGAACTGCCGGTCGAGGGTCTCGTCGAGCCGAAAAAGCACCGCGCGCGAGAACCGCGCGTCGGTGAGCGCGTCGATCAGTGCCGGGACTGCATCGAACTTGAGCGCTGCGAGTCGCTCGACCGGACTGTCTCCTCGATCCAGGTCGAGGTAGGCGGCCCCGCGCCGAAGATCAACGATGTCGCCGGTCTGGTCCCGAAGGCGGAACACGAGTTCCTTCGCTTGCGCCGCGGGCGCCAGCTTCGCGAGCGCGGCGTCCGCGACGGCGCGGTGCTGCGCGTCTTCCTTCGCCATCGGCTCGAGGATGCGGATCGCCTCGTCGGCGCGGGCGACATGCGGGCTGTCGGCGAAGCACTTGCGCCACGCCCGCAGACGCTCGACGAGCCGCGCCCGCGGCATCTCCACGTCGCCGATGTCCACGACCATGCGACGCATCAGCGGCACGACGAGCTGCGCGGCGGCCGCCGCCTCGAGCGGTGCGACGGGCTTCCCGGGTGTGGTCGGCGCGACGGAGCGCGCGGCTTCCAGCAGGGCGTGCGCCTGCGCGTCGAGCTTGTTCTCGGCGCAGTGCTTCGCGAGCGCGAGCGACTGGGCTTCGTCGCCGAGGAGGCGCCGCACACCGTGGAAGATGGCTTCGATCGGCTCGATCGCGCCCGGGTCGTCCTTCATCGCGCGGAGTCGCGCGGCGGCGGCTTCGGCCGTAGCGGCGAGGTCTAGCGGGGTGATCGACGTCGTCCAGTCGGGGTCCGTGAGCGTCACCTTTCGGGCGATCTGGTCGGCGTCGAGGATCGTCCGGTGCTTCGCGTTCTCTGCGAGGAGGAACCCGTCGGTCTCCCACAGCCTCTCCGCCGGGGGTGCGTCCGGCCGCGGCGACTTGCGCACCCACGTGACGCGTACGTACTTTTTCCCCGCGCACGACGGAATGCTCAACCCGTCGAACCAGGTGAACGCGCGGCGGTCGGCGTCATCGAGCGGAGACTCGCCGCCGCGCGCCCGGCTTCCGGTGAACGCGACGAGAACCGCGAGCATGACGAACGCGGCGACGAATCCACGGAGCATGCGGACCTCCCACCGCAGGGTACCTCGTCTGCATCACGATCTGCAGAGTCTGAGTTCCACGGTGATTGCCACCGCCGTTCGCGACCGCGGTCTCCGGCCGCTTCAGGTCTTCGCAACATGCCTGCGGCACGTTGTGTCTTGCCGACTGGCCACCAGTGGCCCGCCGCGCGACGAGGAGAGAACCATGCCGACCCGCTACGACGCGCAGTTGACGACCTATCCGACCCAGTCCCCGACGGCTGCGATCAGCGGCCGACGGACGCTTCGTTCGAAGGCGCTTGCGGGACTCGGCGTCGGTGCGGTCGTCGGCGCCGCGATCGTCGCCGCTTGGGCGTCGCCGTTGCCGGCAGTTCCTGCGCCGGTCGAGAACCCGGTGTCGGAAGCGAAGCGGGTGCTCGGGAAGATCCTGTTCTGGGACGAGCAGTTGTCCGCCGACGACACGATGTCGTGCGGAACCTGTCACCTGCCCGACATCGGCGGAGCCGACGAACGCCGCGCGCGGCACCCGGGCGCCGACGGCCGGTTCAACACCGCCGACGACGTCTTCGGATCCCCGGGCGTCGTGCAGCGCGACGCCGCCGGCAACTACCTCCCGCACGCATCCTTCGGGCTCGACGCCCAGGTGACCGGGCGCACCGCACCGTCGTTCCTCTCCGGCGCCCTCGCCGACTCGCTCTTCTGGGACGGTCGCGCGACGCCGCAGTTCGTCAACCCGCAGACCAACGCCGTGAGCGTCGCGACCGGCGGTGCGCTCGAGAGCCAGGCCGTGGGGCCCGTTCTCAACTCCACCGAGATGGGCAGACTCGGGCGCACCTGGGCGGAGGTGGCCGCGCGTCTGCAGGGCGCGGCACCGCTCGCTCTGTCGAGCGACATCCCGCCGGACGTCGCCGCCGTGCTCACGGATGCGACTCGATATCCCGATCTCTTCGCCGCTGCGTACGGCGACGGCGCGATCACCGCGGAGCGGATTGCATTCGCCATCGCGACATACGAGCGCACCCTCGTGCCGGACCAGACGCCGTGGGACCGCTTCATCGACGGCGACACGACTGCGCTCAACGCGGCGCAGCAGCGCGGGTGGAACGCCTTCCAGACAGTTCACTGCAACGACTGCCACAAGGCGCCGGAGTTCACGGACCGGAAGTTCCACACGATCGGCCTGCGTCCGCCCGCGGAGGACACCGGCCGCGCGGCGATCTCCGGGAGCAACGCCGACCGTGGGTCCTTCAAGACGCCGTCGTTGCGCACGGTCGCGTTGCGCAAGTCATTCATGCACAACGGGGCACTCACCGCCATCCCGGACGTGCTGCGGTTCTACGCGCGCGCGCCGGGCACGGTGCAGTTCACCGACAACATCGACCCGATCATGGCCCGCATCAACCTGCCGCCCCAGGTCGCGGGCGACATCGATGCGTTCCTCCAGACGGGCCTCACCGACCCGCGCACGGCGGCCGAGCAGTTCCCATTCGACTACCCGAGTCCGTATTCGGAGACGAAGACCCACGGGCCGACCGTCGCGGGCAGCGGTCGCGTCGGCACGTCGTCGGCCGCACCGAAGATGGTCGCAGTGACGCCGCCGTACCTGGGGAACAGCGAGTTCCGCCTCGGCATCGGTGACGCGCTCGCCGGAGCCACCGCGTACCTCGCGGCGTCGGCGAGTGCTCCGGTCGGCGATCAGTTGGCGCCGCAGACGCTCGTCGGGCCGGTCACGATCGCGAGTGGAGGGTACGCGACGATGCCGTTCCCGCTTCCCGACGACCGCTCCCGCGACGGTGAGTCGATGTGGTTCCAGTGGCGCGTAGCGGATCCGGCGGCGGCGGGCGGCGTCGCGCTGTCGCCGATCGCGGCGGTCACGCTCTTCGCTGTGAAGAGCACCTCCGTCGCGCAGCCGGAGACGACCGACGACGGCGATCTGTTCGCCGACGCCGCGGCCTTCGCGATCGACTGGAGGAAGCACGCGGACGGCGTCGATGCCGACTCGTTCACGCTGAGCGGCGCCTTGAATGTGCAGGCCGGCCGGGCGACCGATGGCGCGACGTTCTCGCTCTCGCTGGGGGGCACCGAGTTCGTTCGCACGACGCTCGACGCCCGCGGTCGCGCGGCTTCGGCCGCGGGGACCGTGCCGGTTTGGTCCGTACGACTCGATGCCGCGACGCGGCGGTTCAAGGCGAGCGTCGCCCGCGTGGACCTGCGAGCCGTTGCGGGACTCGACCCGACATACGGATCCGGGACGATCAACCGCGACGTGCGCGTCAGCGTCGAGGGAACCTCGATCGGCACTACGGTCGGCACTGCGGACGGAATCGCGACCATTCCGTTCGACTGGAAGACCGTCGCCGACAGCACCACCCGCGGCAGCTATCGCTACACGCGCGACGGTCTCGTCAATGGCGCGTTCATCGCTCAGGACGCGCGCGTGCGGATCAAGACCGGTGGCCGCCAGTCGGTTCGCGTGGCAGGCGCACTCGACGCCGTACGCGACGCGGCGTTCGTCCCGACCGGGGACCTCGCCGTCACGGTTGGCGGTGCCTCGTTCTCGCTTCCCGCGACATCGCGCAGCGTTCGCGGATCGGGCGCGGCGAGCGTCGTGAAGTACGACGCCGATCTCGGCGCCGGCGCGTCGGCTCGGTTCGTCTACACCGGCCGGACTCGCACGTTCTCGATCGTCTGCGAAGGTCTGGTCCCGGGTGCGCTTCCCGACGACGGCTCCGTGAAATCACCGATGCGGGTTGAGCTTCGAGTCGCCACCGGAGAATCCAGCGCCGAGTTCTCGACGACCGTGGAGATGCGCCGCCCGACAGCGGCGTCTAGGACCTGGAGTCGGTAGCCGTCTCCGATCCGAGTCGCCGTGCGGAGTTCGGGCACCCCGGGCACCGCGGACACTCCATGCGAGAGCGATTGCGGTCACGCTGGTGCAACTGCGTGGGACGCTTCGCATCGCCGCACGACCGGACAGTGTGGCGCTTCTCGATGATCCACGTCATAGACCGACACCTCGCCGCCGTCGAACGTGGGGAGAGATGTCGAACGTGCCGATGTTCAACGACGGTTGCGACGCGCGCGTGGCGGCCAGCAGAGCGGGCAGGTGACGTTGCACGGCGCCGTGCGGGGCGTCGCGTCCGCGGTGCTGGTCTGCGTTGCGCTCTGCGGGGGACCACCTGCCGAGCTTCGTGCCGACGAACGCCCCGCCGCGCCGCCCGCGGAGATCCCGCCCTTCCTCGACGTCAACCGCGTCACGCCGGCGCAGTTCGCGGGCGCAGTGTCGTTCGCGATGGAGTCGATGCGACTCGTCTACGGCGAGTTGACTCCCGACGACGAGAAGAAGTTCCAGGCGAAGTGGCGCCCGCTCTTCCAGTTCTGCACGCCGAAGGTGATCGACTACTTCAACAAGTTGAATCCGCTGCTCGGCCAGTTCCTGCAAGTCCGCGACGCGATCTCCGCGGTGGCGTCTGCGTTCGACGAGGCGCAGCACGCGGCGGCCACGGCGGTCGCCGTCGGCAGCGCCGAGGACCTCGCACGGGCGATGGACGAGGCCGAACTCGCGCGGCGCGAGATGGAGACGCTGAACAGCGCGCTCACGAAGGTCGTCGAGCAGATCGTCGCTCTGGGCGACCCGCCCGACGCCGAGGAGTCGGCGCGCCGCCGCCGCAAGGCGCACGAGGACGCCCTCGCCGCCGTCCTCGCGCCGACGGGACGCTACGTACGCGTCGAGTGGGACGAGCCGCCGCTGCCGTGGAACGAAGAGGCCCACGTGTACGGCCGGTATCTCCACCCCACGCGGGAAGAGGACCGCAGCGTCTTCCTGGACCCGCCGGGCGGCGAGGTCGATTACGTGATGCCGTCGCTCGAGTTCCGGGCCGGCGACACGGGGCATGTCTGGACTGAGGTCAAGTGCCGGGTCGTGAACGAGCCCTACATCGACATGGGCCGGCTCCGGACCGATGCGTTCTACCGCCACGCCGACGGCCGGAGCTCCAAGCTCGAACTGCAGAACGCGCCCGAGTCGTTCGTCCCGGGCTCGTCCGTCATCGAGAAGACGCGGTTCTCCGGATTTGACGCCATCCACTTCGTGGCGGAGTACGCGTACCCGAGCGGAAACGAATGGAGTCGTCGCGAGGGCCGGGATCGCTATGAGTGGTACGCCGTGGACGTTGGCCGAGCCGACGAGAACGTCTGGGTGTTCGTCTCCGCCCGGCTGAACTTCAGCGACGGGATGGGTCTGCCCGAGCAGGTGCCGTCGGCGGATGCGCGGGTCTTCGCCGCGAAGACCCTGCAGAGGCGATGGGACAAGCAGAAGAGCATCTGCCTGCCGGAGCAGCAGAGGATCATGGACGGCCTTCGCCTGGTGCTCGCGGACGAGGTCTCCGCAGACGACGAGAGGCGCTTCACGCGGAAGTTCGGGGAGCGGGTCGGTGCCCCGGGCCGGTGGGAGTCCGACACGAACGGAGCGTGGCGCCTCGTCGCGGGCGGCAACTCACCGACCAGCGCCACGCTGCGGAGCGAGTCGGGAGTCGGGACCAAAGAACACCACTGGGTTTCGAGCACACACACGTGGTCGTCGCCGCCGGCGGTGATCCCCTCGGGCGGCTCAGTTTCGGTCTCGTTGTCTGCGGTGGTGAGCCAGTCGCCGCCCACAGCGGCCTATCTGGCGGAGGCGCAGAAGCGCTCCAAGTCGCCGCTGCCTTCGGACTACGGCTATCGCGACCTTGTCTTCGCAGGTCGTACCGGAGCCTCGTTCGAGATGCCGACGGCGGACGCGGGCGACCGGGGTGGGGCGCAGGCCCGCGCTTGGATACACAAGAAGACGGGGCCGAGCAATGACGCCCGCGCGCTGCGATTCACGCCGGCGCCCGGGCCGGACCGAGCCTTTGCCCGAATCACCATCGGGTACGACCTGCTGTGCTCCGACAACACGAAGCGTCCGCTCGACGACGAAGGGGCGAGTGGCATCAAGACGTGCGAGTTCGGCGAAGAGCCGACGTACCTGTACGTCTGGGACTGGGAGCCCAGCACGAAGGTGGTCCTCGCGGGCGGGGCCGCGGCAACGAGTGCGCCGCGGCCGGCTCGACCGTCCGCCGCCCAGCCCGCCGACGCGGGGCGCACTCTCACGCCCGAGGAGCAGGCGGCGCAGGCGAAGCTCGACCAGATCGAGTTCTACAAGGCGGAGATGGCGGTCCAGCAGTCGGATCTCGCCTCGCTCGCGCAGCAACGCGCGACTGCGCGGCCAGAGGACCGGGAGGGGCTCGACCGGCGGATCATGTGGGCGCAGGACTGGATTCAGCGCGCGCAGGACTCCATCACCACGCTCCAGACCGGCAACTTCACCCGCACGCGCACCGCGGCAGACGAGTTCAACCTGTCGGTCATGGCGACCGAGAGTCGCGCGATGGCCGACCGGTGGGACACCATCCACCGCCTGATCGAGCGCGGCCCGCGTCTGATCGCGCTGGCGCCACCGGAAGAGCAGGACACGCTGCGGAAGTTCTTCGACGGTCAGGTGAAGACCGACGGCCTCGCGACCGGGGACCCGTCGAGGTTCAAGAAGGTGATCGCGACCCTCGGCAACCGTGTGATGGGCTCGCTCGAGCAGGAGCAGGCCGGGGCGCAACTCACGCTGATCGACGCCGAGGAACGCCTCGAGCGCGCGCAGAACGTGAAGTCGGTGGCTCAGACGGAGTTGATGCTGCTGTCGCTGGGCGGTGGCTGGCTGCGCTGCGGCTACGCGGCGATCCAGGGAGTCACCGGGTATCAGGAAGGCGGCCCCGGCGAGGCGGCGAAGCAGGTGCTGCGGGCGTTCAACCAGGCCACGATCGCCGCGAGCGACGCGATGGACGCCTATCAGACGTCCGTCCTCGATGCGTACGAGCGGCAAGCCAAGGACCCGAAGGCCGGTCCGGTGGACGAGGTTCGTGCGGGACTCGGCGGCGCGGGTTGGGTCCTCGGCAAAGCCGTGGCGCTCCAGGCGGGGATGAAGTACGGATTCGAGCCGCTGGGCAGGCGGCTCCTGAACCTCCCGGCGCCGCCCGCGAAGAAGACGCTGAAGGAACTCGCGCAGGAGATGCAGTACTTGAAACGCCGTGCCGAGGGCATGGACACGGTGAAGCTGTTCCAGGAGAAGCTCGCCGACGTGTCGCGCGCGGCGAAGGCGGGCGCAAAGACCGCGGACATCGATCGCCTGCAGAGCGAGGCGGGGGACGTCTACAAGCTCATCAAGACGGACTGGTTCGCGAAGATGCACATGAATGAGCTGGGCCGGAGCGGCAATCTCACGCTGCTGCGACAGTACAACGCATACGACTTCTTCGCGATGAAGCAGGTGAAGGAGCGATTCGAGGCGAGGCAGGCCGAGTTCGGCTTCGCGAAGCAGGAGTACAAGCTCTTCAGCAACTCAGCGAGTGCGGGCAAGGCGGGCATCGACGTGGACCTCGGCGTCGTCGAGCCGCCGCGCTTCATCCTGAACGAACTGGGCAAACAGATTCCGAACCCCGCGCGCCGCGCGTGGCTCGACGGCCTGTGGCCGAACAACTACAAGATCGGCCTCCACGAGTTCCGCGAGGTCAGCCAGACCAACCTCGAGAAGGCGTTCAAGGACGTCATGCGCTACGACCCCCGCCGCAGCGCCGGGCGCGAGTCGTTCGTGAGCTTCACGACGGGTGACCACCCCGAGGCGTACCGCGATCTCGCGTGGCTCGGGAAGAAGGGGATGAAGACCGCGGACATCGCCAACGTGGACCCCGCCTGGGCCGGCCAGGCTGCGGCCGTCACCGGGTTCAAAGTGGACTCGCTTCCGCAGCACCACCCGGCGTTCGGCTTCTTCGCGACGCTGCAGGAGCAGTGCCGCGGCACGGTGAAGGACTTCGACACCAAGCTCGTGCCGATGCTCTCGCGCGCGACCAACACGACTGCGGTGCAACACATGCAGGACCTGCGCGGCGTGATGGACCGATTCGCGAGGAACGAGATCGGCCCGGTCGAGGCGAACCGGCTCATCCTGCAGATGACCGGCGGCAAGGGCATGTGCGAGGTGAAGGCGCAGTACGCTGTGATGTTGCAGGCGCTCACGAGTGCGAAGTGACGCTCGCTGCGACGCCGCTCGACGGCGTTCGCCGCGGCGGACGAAAGACCAACGCGGCGCGAACGGCCGCGACGAAGGGAGACTCCGATGAAGCGAGGCGATGGTCGAGACGAAACTCACTCGGTGGTGGCGCGGGCGCGAAGCCGCAGCGCCGCAGTGCTCTGTCTCGCCGTGCTCGTCGCGGGCGTGTTCGCCGCTGCGTCGTGCGGTGACAGCGGCACGCCCGGACTCACGCCGGGGAAGCTCGACGCGGACGCGGTTCCCGTCACGTTCACGCAGCCGTCGTCGAGCCCGATGGCGAGCGGCGTGATGGGCCAGGGCCTGTTCTCGTTCAAGGTGGACAACGCCTCGCACTGCGACCTGTCGATCGTGAAGTTCGGGGCCGTGCTCTTCGACGGCGACGGCAAGCGCATCCCTGGAGATCCTCAGGAAGTCGGGCTGGCGGGCGAGGTCGGCGACATCCATCCCGGCGAGACGTACGAGTGCAAGTTCACGACTGGGAACGCGAACGTCTCTCGCGCGGTCGTCGTCCTGAAGGAAGTCGTCTACGTCTTCGTGCCGGAGGGCAAGAGCAACGCGATGTTCCGAGTGCCCATGAAGTGGACCAACACGGCATATGAAGCCCAAGTCGCGGTCGCCGCGCCGAAGTAGGAGAAAACCCATGAAACGCAGAATTGCCGTCGTCTCAGGACTCCTCGCTTGTCTCTTCGTCACCTCGTGTTTCGAGTCGGCACCGAAGACCGACTTTCCGACCGGCGACCCGATGATCACGTATCACAACAACGACCGCGATGTGACGCCGGAGACTGCGAAGAAGCTCCTCGACCTGGTGCTCGGGGCCGCTCCGCAGTTGAAGTCGCTTCGGGTGACGCAGGCAGCGTCTGCGGGTGACCGGGTCACGTTGAACCTGGCGGTCCAGTCGTCGCCGGACCCGAAGGGGATGCACGAGCTCTACCGCGAGTACTACTTCGTGTACGTCAACACGAATGGTCCGCAGGGCCTCATCACCACGGCTACGTTCGTGGTGAAGGCCGACTTCTCCGAGGTGAAGGTCTTCGACGACGGCGGCGACGACGTCGTGCCGGTCGCAGATTGGCTGACATCGAAGGGGATCAAGTAGCGAGGCGGTCTCGACGGAACGCGGAGGTCACCGATGTTCTGCAACGGATGCGGCGCGCAGGTCGCCGACGCGGCGACGTTTTGCACGAGCTGCGGCCTGCGGCGCGCCGGCGATGTTGCGCGCACCGTCGCGCGTCCGCCACCACCGCCGCCGCCGTACGTTACGCCGCCGCCGCCCCCCGCTTCGGCACGAGCCGCCGCTCCGTCCGCGCGGCCCGGCGGCCGACGGCTCGTGGTCGCGTCGATCGTCGGCGTGCTGGTCGTCGCGGCCGGCGCCGGTGCCTTCCTGACTCTGCGCGAGACGCCGCCCGAGCCGTCTGAGGGGGCAGCGCAGCCGACTCGCACCGTCGGATCGAGCGCCGGGACGGACGCATCGAAACCCGCGGTGAAACCAACCATGACCCTGCACCAGGCCGCGGCCCGAGGCGATCTGGCGCAGTTGGCGGCGCGTTTGAAGAGTGGCTCGAACGTCAACTCCAAGAGCGGGCCAGGTGGACTCACGCCGCTCGAGACCGCCATCGCGTCGGGCCAGTCCGAAGCGGTCGCCATGCTGTTGGAGAACGCCGCCGATCCGAAGGTGAGGAACCCGCTCGGACAGACGCCGATCGAGCAGGCGGTCGAAGCAGACGACGTTCCGACGGTGGCTTCGTTGCTCGCGGCTCCGGGCGCGATTGCGGCGTCGGGCGTCGACGAGAACAAACTGCTTCGCATCGCGGCACGCGTCGGTGCCGTGGGCGTCGCAACGCTCTTGGTCGGTCGTGGCGCAGCGATCGACACCGCGGATGTCGATGGGACGACCCCGTTGCATCTCGCCGCGCGCCGCGGCCATGCGGGCATCGTCGAACTGCTCCTCGCGAAGGGAGCGCGGACGACCGCCGCGGACAAGTCCGGTGCGACGCCGCTGCATCGCGCCGCGTCGTCGGGGCACACCGCCGTCGTCGTCCTGCTGCTAGCGAATGGTGCGGACGCCACGGCCAAGGACGCGGCCGGTCGGACGGCGCTGCACCTCGCGGCGGTGCGAGGCGACGCCGACATGGCGCGGGCACTCCTCGCGAACGGTGCCGACTCCGCGGCGCCCGGCCCGGACGGGACGCCCCTGGCCGTCGCTCTCGCGAGCGGGAACGTGTTCGCGTATCGGGCCCTGACGGGATCAGGCGCGGCTCGGTGACGTCGCGAGCGTGCCGAGGTCGTCGGCCAGTCCACGATCCGGTACGAGATGGCGCTCGCGAAGCCGAGCGCGGCGGTGGAAGTGAAGTTCGATCTCACGACGTCGCGGTGAAGGCAGGTCCGGCACGCGTGACCTGAGTCGTGCGACGTGCCTGCGTTGGTTTGTTCTTCGCTCGGCGCGCTTGACACCTGCGGCGCGGCGTCCGGACAATCACTTCACCGTCTCTCAGTCGAGAGCCGGTCGAGGGCCAGATCCATGTTCTGCTCGCATTGCGGGACGTCGTTGCCGGACGGAAGCGCATTCTGCGCGTCGTGCGGCACGCGTCTCGTCGCGACCGCTTCGGCGGTTCCTTCGTCCGCCGTCGCATCTCCACTCCCCGCGGGCGTCGTCACGGTGTCTGCGCAAGGTCTCGACCGGTCGCTCCGGCCGAACGGCTCGTACGACGACATCCAACTTGGCGTGCTCTCCGCGCCGCAACTGTCGGAGCTTTTCGGCCGCTTGATGCGGAACCCGTCGCAGCCGCCGGGTGCCGGCGACGCCGACCTCTGCGCGGTGAACGCGATCGTCGAAGGCCCGGCGGGAACCGTGTCGTTCTGTCCCGGAGACGGCGCGATCGTCACGGCGGAGGGCGCGGGACCGTTCTCCCCGGACGACGCCGCGCGATTCGCGTTCGGGGCCACGCCGTCGGTCGCGCCGCGCCGTCCCAAGCACGGCGGTGGCCCAGTGCGTCGGCCCGAGATTCCGCCGACCGACGAGGACCGCATCGATCCGACGCGGCTCAACACGGGCCCCGGCGCGCCGCAGGTCGCAGTGTCCGTTCGGCGCACGGGGTTCTGGGGCAGTCGGTCTGCGGCGCTGTTCTTCGTCCTCGCACTGATGACGGGGATTCTCACCGTGGCAGGCGCGGTCGAGCGGATGGTCCCACTCGCGGCGGTCGCCGGACTCGCGTGCGCGGGGTTCGTCGCGCTCGTCGTCATGTCGCTCGCGGGCCGCAACGAGACCCTTCGCATCGGCATCGACTGGACGTGGAACGCGCTCTGGATCGCGCGCGGGACCGAACGCATCCGGTACGTGCCGAACGCAAACGCCCTGCGCGGGTTCCGGAAGGACTCCCGCTCCGTGATGCGTTCGTCCGGGCGCGTCGGCGGCGTGCCGGTGAAGGGCAAGGTCACCGTGTGGTTCGTGGTCGTCGTTCGCGCCGATGGGACCGACTTCCCGACGTTCCACCTGGACACCGCGGACGAGTCCGAGGCCGACCGAATCGTGGCGGCGGGCACGCACCTCATCCAGACGTCGTGAGAGAGGAGACCCCATGCGAGCTCCGTTCCTGGTGTTCCCCGCCGCGGCGGTCGCCGCGGCGGCGCTCTGCGTTTCGTGCAGTCAGCCCGTGCCCGACTCGCCGCCCGGCCAGTCGCTCCGCCTCATGCAACGCGTCGTCGAGACGCAGACGTGGGGCCCGTTCTGGGACACGGGCCTTTCGCTCGAGCGCCGCAAGCGCATCGATCGCGCGACGCGTCGCACGCTCGAGGCGAACGAGAAGTACAGGGCGCTCGCCGGGGATCCGTCCCGGGCGCTCTTCGAGGCGATGGCGCCGGTGCTGCTCAAGACGGACACGACGTTCGCGTTCGAGTCGGTTGCTGACGAACGCGCCAACGGCGCACGCGCGGAAGTCCGAGTGAAGCACCGCGACGGCAGCATGCGCGGCGTCACGCTCGTCGCGGAGGACGGATGGTGGAAGCTCGACTCGGCAGAGGGCAGCGACGCCTTTCCGCCGACCGGCGCGGGCGCGGAGAGCGTGGAGACGTACCAGTTGCGCTGACGTCGGGCGCGCGCGTGTGCGGGCGGGAGGATCGACCTTGCGGGCGTGAGGTCCAAGCGCGCTTCCGACTCCGCACCGGAACCGGCCCGGACCGAGGAGTCGATGGCCCCGCCCCCGTGGCCGCGCTCCCGACGAGGTAGGGACGAGTTCCGACGGCACGCGGTCCGGCGTGTTTGTCGGAGGAGGGCGCGTCGTCGCGGGCGACCATGCGGTCTCACGTTCTTCGTCCGTGGGGCGTGGCCGGCGAACCGCCGGCACCCCAGGCAATCCAGCGAGGTTCCCCATGCGTCGTGACCGACGGCTTGCGACGTTTGCTTCCCCGGGTGTGCGCCGATGACCGACGTCGGCACTTCGGCTGCAACCGGCGCGGCGCGACGCGCAACTCCCGGGGCCCAGTTCGTCTTTTGGACGGAGGTCTCGACGGCACCGGGCACGCTGAACCACACCACGCTCCACCGCGGCGTACTCGACGCGACGGGCACGAGTGTCGCGTCGCACGGGTCGATCGTCGTGCCGGGCGGCGCGGTTTCCGTGTCGGGACTCGCGGTCGATCCGGTCCGACACACGCTCTACGGTACGTTCGGTTCTCAGGCGAAGGTCTGGCGCCTGAAGGACGCGCTCGCGCCCGACTTCACCAAGGTCTCGATCCAGGTGCTGCCCCTGAACTTTCCGGCGGGGACGCCGCCGACCGCTGACTTCTACGGCATCGCGTACGACCCGAAGGCCAACAGGCTTTACGTCGCCGAACAGCAGGCGAACTGGATCTGGACGATTCACCTGGGCACCAAGCCGCTCGCGGCGGAACTGTTCGCTGCCGCGGTGTCGCCGTCTGCTCTTGCGATCGACGGGAAGGCCGGGCGCCTCTATTGGGGTGTCGTGGACGAGAAGGTGCGTCCGTACCGTCGGCTGCAGAAGGCGCCGCTCGTGAAGCGGGGCGAGCCGGTCGTGTTCATCGACATGCCGACGACGGTGGCCGCGGGCGGACCGCGGTCCGTGAACGGCGTCGTCGTGGACGCGAAGCGGAAGGCCGTCTACTTCATCGAGGTCGGTCAGCCGCCGCTGCTGCGGATCGGGATGGAGCCGGGCGCCGCCGTCGCGCAGGCGCTGAAGGTCGCCGACGATCAGCCCGTGGGGCTCGCGTTCGACCCTGTGCAGAAGCGTCTGTTCTGGGGCTCCGAGGACGAGGCGAACGGTCGGCTCTGGACGTCCGTGATCGGCAACTCCGGCGCCGTCAGTCCGCCCGTCGCGCTCGTCACCCCGGGTGCGGGCCGGACGATCGGCCGCGTGGCGTTCCTGCGGCAGGAGTGACGGTGTTGCGTGACCGGCGGCAACGGCTCGGGCGGCAACGCGACGGCGCGCGCGTGCCGCCTGCGCGACCTTGAAAATTGAGCGGTCGATGCACAGATTTCGATGCGCCAGTCTGTCCTGCCGCACTCAATCGACTCGCGCGCCCTCCCAGATGTCGCCCACGCGACGGACGAGGCTCGGGCCCCAGCGCGGGTCGGTGCTCTCGCGGCGTTGCCAGCCGCGGGCGAGGAGGCGCTCCACCTCGGCGGGGCCGTCGCAGTCCTCGAGTTCGACCTCGTCGTCGTCGCTGCGGCACTCCCAGCGGAAGCCGGCGACCGCCTCCGGGCAGCGCGCGAACAGATGCGCCGGGAACGGGGCGACGGGCGACGCCGGCTGGAGGATCGCGTCAACGTAGTGTGCGCGGTCGCCGGCGCCGCCGACGACCTGCGACCCCATGAAACGTGGCGACGCGAGCCAGATCCGCGTGCGGACGGGCGAGCCCATGGCCGAGAGGCGGGCGTGCCACGCGTCGTGGACGCGCACCAGGCTCTCGACGATCCGCTGCTGCAGCCACACCGGGGGCGTGCGCGGGGTGAGTCGGAACCACGGGTCGATGTAGATCTTCGTGAACGCGTAGCCGCGGCGGGCGACGTCGTCGCCGAGGTCGCGTGTCGCCTGGATCCGCTCGAAGCGCTCGACGTCGCGGATGCGGCGCTTCCAACCGCGGACCTTCTTCCGGTTGCAGAGCGGGTCCGGCATCAGCCGCCGGCTCGTTTGACGACGTAGCCCCGGGCCTCGAGTTCGGCCTGCACGAGGTCGCGGTGGTCGCCCTGGAGGACGATCGTCCCGGCGGCGCCGGCACTGCCGCCGCTGGCGCAGCGGCGCTTCAGGTCGGACGCCAGCGCCGCGATCTTGGCGTCGCCGATCGGCGCGAGACCGGAAAGCGTGGTCACCTGCTTGCCTCCGCGGCCCTGCGTCTCCCGGCGGATGGTGACAGTGAGGGGCATGGCGGTACCGGAGGAGACCACGGGGGGCGAAGGATCGACGAGCGATTCCGTTCGAAACGCGCTTTCGCGGAGCAGAGCGGCCGGGCCGGACCGAGGTGAAGGCGACGTGGCGCTTGTGGCGACCTTCCCGACGAGGTAGCCACGAGGTGCGAACGGTACACGGCGTCGGCGTCGAGTTCGGCGCGCGGATCGACGCCCGGCCGGGTGGAGTCGCGAGTCGTCGAAACGTGAGTTCCGGCGGTGCCGAAGCAGATGGTCCGTCACAATGTGACCAAGGTCGCGTCGGTCGGCCGCACGCTTCCGGAGACTCTCCCCGGTCGTCGACCCGGGCGTCTCGATGCCCCGGTTGGAGACCAGGAACCGCGACAAGAGGACCTGAACCCATGAATCGCCTCGCTGCCGTGCTGAAGGGACTTGCCGTGTGGGCGCTCGCCGCCGCGGCCTTCGCCGCCGCGGCGGGAGCCGCCCCGACCGCGTGGGCGCAGGACGATCAGGACGAGCCTGCGTCGTGCCTGTCGTGCCACGCCGAGGGCGCCACGAAGAAAGGTGCCCCCGAGGGCAAGCGCGTGGACCCGGCGCAGTGGGGGGCGAGTCTTCACGCGAAGTCGTGCGTGCAGTGCCACGAGGACATGGAGGAGCTTCCGCACACGAAGAAGAAGGCCGACCCGGTCAACTGCGCGAACTGCCACGAGGACTCCGTCGAGAAGTTCAAGAAGACGCCGCACGCGAAGCTGCCGCCGGACTTGGCGAAGAACGCGCCCAACTGCTCGACCTGTCACCCGCCGCACGCGGTGCTCAGGAAGTCCGATCCGAAGTCGTCGGTCCACAAGTTCAACCTGCCCTCGACGTGCGGGAAGTGCCACGGCGGCGCGCGGAAGGACGGCGAAGTCCGGATCGCGAAGACGGTCGCGCAGTACGCGCTGAGCGTCCACGGCGTGGAGGTGCTCGAGAAGCACAACGAGAAGGCCGCGGGCTGCGTGGACTGCCACCCGATCCACGACCTGCGCCCGGGCGGCGACCCGACGTCGAAGACCTTCAAGCCCAACATCCCCAAGCTCTGCGCCACCTGCCACGAGAAGGCAGCCGGCGAGTTCTCCGGGAGCATCCACGCGACGGCGCTCGCGCGCGGCAGGATGGAGTCGCCCGCCTGCAACGACTGCCACAGCGAGCACAGCATCCAGAAGAAGGAGTCGATCGACTCGACCGTCTACGGTCGTCACGTCTCCCAGACCTGCGCCAACTGCCACGCCGCCGAACGGATCGTGAGGAAGTACGGACTCGACGCCGACCGCGTGTCGTCCTACCGGGACAGCTACCACGGGCTCGCCGACTCCGGCGGCTCCGCCAAGGCGGCGAACTGCGCGTCGTGCCACGGATTCCACGACGTCCGCCCCTCGACCGACCCGAAGTCCCGCATCCACAAGGACAACCTGCTCGCCACCTGCCAGCACTGCCACGAGGGCGCCACGCAGGGCTTCATCGAAGGACGCGTCCACGCGACGGCCGAGGCGGACACCGACGTCTACGCCTACTGGGTGAAGCTCTTCTACATGCTCGTCATCCCGCTCACGCTCGGCGGCATGGCGCTGCACAACGGGCTCATCTGGTTCAAGCACGTCCGCGCGAAGCTGAGGGCGCAGCGGGCTTCGGTGACCTACGTGCGGTTCCGTCCGATCGAGCTCTGGGTGCACGCGTCGGTCGGCTTCTCGTTCATCGTTCTCGCGATCACGGGCTTCGCCCTGACGTTCCCCGACGCCGCGTGGGTGCACGGTCTCGCAGCAGTCGGCTTCGGCGAGACGGCCCGCGGGTGGGTCCACCGGTTCGCGGGCGTGGTGTTCGCGGTCGCGTCCGTAGCCCACGTCGCCTACATCATTGCGAGCCCGCACGGCCGGTACGCATTCGGCCGGATCGTCCCGAAGCTCCAGGACCTCCGCGACGCGCGGCAGAACGTGCTCTACCACCTGGGGCTGGCGAAGACGCCGCCGAAGTTCGACCGGTGGGACTACACGATGAAGCTCGAGTACTGGGCGCTCGCGTGGGGCGGCGTGGTCATGCTCGTGACCGGCTCGATGCTCTGGTTCAAGGTCGAGGTGACGGCGTGGATGCCGCGATGGATGGTCTTCGTCGCGGAGAGGATCCACTACTACGAGGCGATCCTCGCAGTCGGCGCGATCATCGTGTGGCACTTCTTCTTCGTGATCTTCCATCCCGCGGAGTACCCGATGAGCGTCACCTGGATGACGGGCAAGCTCACGGAGGACGAGATGAAGCACGCGCACCCCGAGGAGTTCGAACGCATCCGCGACTCGGGCTACCGTGTCCCGCCGCAGCAGGCCGCCGACCCCTCGCAACATCACGAGTCGGGGCACGGCGGGCCGAACGACACCGGAGGCGTGTGACGTGAGAGTGCAACGGGTTCTGTCGTCTGTTCTCGCGGCCGCGGCGTTGCTTGTCGCGGCCGCCGTCTCTCCCGCGTTCGCGCAGGAGGACGCCGAGTGCCTCCGCTGCCACGGCAACCCCGAGGCGAAGCCCGCGATCGAAGGCGGGCGCAAGCCGCCGCTCGTGGATATGAAGTCGCTCGGCGCGTCGGTCCACGGCGGCAAGGTCCAGTGCATTCACTGCCACCAGGACCTCGACGGCTCCGAGTTCCCGCACAAGGCGAAGCTCGAGCCCGTGAACTGCGGCGAGTGCCACGACCCGCAGGCGGAGCAGCACGCAGCCAGTCGCCACGGTGTGAAACTCGCCGCCGGCGACCCGATGGCGCCGCACTGCTACGACTGCCACACGGGTCACGACGTGAAGCGGCACACCGACCCGACCGCGGCGACGTACATCACGAACATCCCGATCCTCTGCGGCCAGTGCCACCACGAGGGATCACCGGTTTCCCGCACGCACGACATTCCGCAGGACAAGATCCTCGAGAACTACTCGGGCGGAATGCACGGAGAAGGCCTGTTCCAGAAGGGGCTGATCGTCACTGCGGTCTGCACGACCTGCCACACATCCCACGAGATCCGCCCGCACACCGACCCGAAGTCGAGCATCAACCCGGCGAACCTGGTCAAGACCTGCCTCAAGTGCCACGCGCAGATCGAGCGCGTCCACCGCAAGGTGATCGACGGCAAGCTGTGGGAGGCCGAGCCGAACAAGATCCCGGTGTGCGTGGACTGCCACCAGCCGCACAAGACCCGACGCCCGGAGTACCCCACGCTCGCGGCGAACAAGGACTGCATGAAGTCCGGCTGCCACGAGAAGACCGACCTCGTGATGACGAAGGACGGGAAGTCGGTCTCGCTCTACGTGGACATCGAGGCCTACTCGAAGTCCACGCACGGGAAGACCGGCTGCGCGCAGTGCCACTCAAAGGTGGATCCGTCGAGGAACCGCGCCTGCGAGACGCTGCCGGGGAAGCCGGTGGACTGCGCCGCCTGCCACGCCGACCAGTCGAAGGCGTACAGCGAGAGCATGCACGGTCAGCTTCACGCGAAGAACGACAAGGACGCCCCCGTCTGCCTCGACTGCCACGCGAAGCACACCACGCAGAGCAAGAAGGAGCCGACGTCGCCGACGTATGCCCGCAACGTGCCGACGCTCTGCGGCAAGTGCCACCGCGAAGGTGAGAAGGCGGCCATCCGCATCAAGGGAGATGTCGCCGACATCGTCGGTTCGTACGCCGACAGCGTGCACGGCGAGGGGCTCACGAAGGCGGGACTGATCGTCAGCGCAACGTGCGTGAGCTGTCACTCGTCGCACCGCGAGTTGCCGCCGACGGACCCGACGTCGTCCGTGAACCCGGCGAAGCTCGCCGCCACCTGCGGAGCCTGTCACGCGGGCGTCGAGGAGAAGCTGCGCAAGAGCGTCCACTGGCCCGGCAACGTGAAGCTGGAGCCCGGTCGCACGCTCCCGACCTGCGAGAGCTGCCACACGGCGCACAAGATCAGCCGCACCGGTGGTGCCGACTTCCGCATGCGCGTGATCGGCCAGTGCGCTGAATGCCACGAAAAGCAGTCGGAGACGTACTTCGAGACGTTCCACGGCAAGATGACGCAACTCGGCGGCGCAGTCGCGGCGAAGTGCTTCAACTGCCACGGCACGCACGACGTGCTCCTGTCGTCGGACGCTGCGTCGCGAACGAACCCCGCCAACCTGGTTGCCACGTGCGGCCAGTGTCACCAGGGGGCGCACGCCGGATTCGCGAAGTACATGCCGCACGGCGACCACAACGACTCCGACGAACCGTGGCTCTACTGGACGTACCGCGCGATGACCGGCCTGCTTCTCGGCACGATGGCCATCGCGGCCGTTCACACGGTGCTCTGGCTCCTGCGTCTCTGGTCCACTCGCAGCGAGTGGGGCCCGCACCGCGCGAAGATGCTCGCGACGCTGAAGGACCCGCACACGAAGGTCTACCGTCGGTTCTCGCCGACGCAGAGCACGATGCACATCGTGATGGTCGTGAGCTTCCTCACGCTCGCACTCACAGGAATGGCGCTGAAGTTCGGCTGGGCCGGCTGGGCTCAGGCGGTCTCGTCGTTCTTCGGCGGGTTCGGCCACATGGGCGTGCTGCACCGCGTGGCGGCGGTCTTCCTGCTGGGCCTCTTCGCGTTCCACATCTGGGATCTCACGAAGATGCGGAAGGAGTGGGGCTGGTCGTGGAAGCAACTCTGCTTCGGACCGGACTCGATGATGTTCAGCGCGCGCGACGGCGTGGAGTTCGTCGAGACGATGAAGTGGTTCCTCGGGCGCGGTCCGCGGCCTCGCTACGGCCGGTTCACGTACTGGGAGAAGTTCGACTACTTCGCCGTGTTCTGGGGCATCGTGATCATCGGGTCGTCGGGGCTGATGCTCTGGTTCCCGCAGGCATCGACGCGCATTCTGCCGGGCTGGGCGCTCAACGTGGCGTCGATCGTCCACGGCGACGAGGCCCTGCTCGCGGTCGCGTTCATCTTCACGACGCACTTCTTCAACACGCAGTTCCGGCCGGATCGCTTCCCCATGGACGTCTCGATCTTCACAGGGAGCATTGCGATCGACGAACTGGAGTTCGAGCGTCCGCGGGAGCTTGAGGCGATGAAGGCTGCGGGAACGCTCGACGCTCACTTGGTTGCTTCGCCGCCGGCGCACATGGTGCGCGGCGTCAAGGTGCTCGGAGCCGTCGCGCTGGCCGTCGGGCTGGCGCTCGTCGTGGGGATCGCGTACGCACTGCTGTCGGGGCGGCCGTGAGGCGCGCCGCGGAGGAGGCAGGAATGACCCGTCGTCGTCGTGATGGAGTCAGCCGCGCAGGACGAACCGGGCTCGCGCTCGCGGTCCTTGCCGGGATGGTCGCCGCCGGGGCTCCGGCCCGGGCCGGCGACGAGCAACCGTTGACGGGGGGCACGCCGACCTGGTCCCCGCAGGACGTGCTGAAGGCCGCGACGTGGGAGTCCGAGCCGACGCCTCGTTCCGAGGCTCCCGGCGTCGAGCGGAGCGCCCTGCGCAACGCGGTCGAAGGACTCGTCGGCGCGCCGGTGCACGGCCGCGTCTCGTTCCGGTGGGAGGCGCGGTTCCTTCCCGGGAACGGCGTGCCCGCGCGCGAATCGGACGACTTCGACCTCTACACGCACCTCGATCTGCGCGTCGGCGACGAACAGAAGGACCCGCTCTCCGCGACGTTCAGCGCGCGCAGCGCGTGGGACATCGGTTCGCGCCCCGACGGTCGCACGGGCTCGCGCTGGTCGTCGCTCGCCGACACGTACGGCAACGAGTTCACGACACAGGTCTACACCGGGTACGTCACGTGGCGCCGCGGGTGCGGCCCGGTGGAGGCGGCGAAGATCGGCCGCCAGTACGTGTACGCGGCCGAAACGTTCCAGTTCGACGGCGTCTCCGCGACGTCGTCCCAGCTCGACCGCGGCACGAACCTCCGACTCCTCGGCTACGCGGGCAAGCCCGTTCACTTCTACGAGGCGCAGTCGTCCGGCGACTGGCTCGGCGGTCTCCGCGCCACGGCCGCCCCGTGGAAGGGCGGTCGCGCTGCTCTGGACTACGCTCACGTCGAGGACGACCTCGCGGGCTACACGAACGAGCGCAACGACTTGGCGGCGGCGTCCGTCTGGCACGCGCTCACGCCGAACGTGGACCTGCACGGCCGCTTCACCTGGCTCGACGGGCCGCGCGACGCGCTCGTCCGCGCCACCGGGAACTTCCCCGACCAGGACCTGCTCGTCCAGGTCGGCTACAAGCGTCTTCTCGACGACCAGAAGCACCTCGCGACGGAGTTCGACCCCTACACGACGATCCTGAAGACCCTCTACCGCTACCACCAGGCCGACATCCGGGCCGTGAAGGGACTCGGCGAGGCGATGGGCGGGAACTGGTCGGTCGAAGCCGGGGCCGCTGCGAAGCGACTCGTGAACGCGAACGACGAAGGCACCTACAACCGCGAGACCACGCGGTTCTGGCTGATGCCGTCGGTGGACGACCTGCCGTGGAAGGGCTCGACGCTCTCCGTCGGCGGGGAAGTCTGGAAGGGCAACGACTCCGATACGATCCGCACGTGGACGTGCGACCTGACGCACCGCTTCGGCGGGTCGGCGCGTCTCTCGGTCGGAACGGACTACACGCTGTACGACGAAGGACGCTTGCAGAGCGGCGAGCGGACGCACCTGCGGACGGCGTACGTGCGCGTGAACGCCCAGCTCTCCGAGGACCTCACGATGGACATCCGCTACTCCTGGGAACGTGACGAGAAGGAGACCGACCATGTGCTCTCACTGGGCCTCGCGGTCGAGTTCTGAACCCATGCGCAAACTCCACATCGTCCTGCTGAACGGTCTCGCGGCGCTCGCCGCCGTGGCCGCCGTGGTATCGACGTCGGGCTGCAGCCGCCTGTTCCCGTCGGGCGACACAGCATCCGCAAAGGCGCCCGCCGCCGCAGCGCCGGCAGGCGTGAAGGCGCCGGCGGTCCTCGACGTCGCAGCGATGAAGCCTGCGCCGCAGAAGCTGGGCGTCGTCGTGGCGCCGGCCGCGGTCGCAGCCGTGATGCTGAAGCCCGCGCGCACCTGGGCCGACTTCGATCACAAGGCGCACGTGGCCCGCGGGCCGACGTGCACCGATTGCCACGAGGGCGCGGAGACGAAGGAACACGCGGGCATGCCCACGATGGATCAGTGCATCGAGTGCCACGAGGAGATCGACGCGAAGAAGCCGCCTGAGAAGACGGCGAAGTCGTTCCTCGACCCGGCGAGCGGCAACCCTCGCTGGAGCCAGTTCACGAAGCAGCCCGCGTTCGTCCACTTCAGCCACAAACCCCACGGCGACAAGAAGGTCGCCTGCGGCCAGTGCCACGCCGGCATCGAAGAGAGCACTCGCACCGGCCCCGAACTCGCGCTGACCATGGCCGGGTGCGTCTCGTGCCACGAGAAGCAGAACGGTCCGAAGGACTGCGCGCAGTGCCACAAGACGATCGGCCAGAAGACCGCACCGTCCACCCACGACCCGAAGTGGAAGGGCCTGCACGGTCCGCTCGTCCGCACCGGGAAGACCGTGGCCGGGAAGTCCGCCCGCACGGCCGACAACTGCGCGATGTGCCACACCGAGCAGACCTGCGCCGACTGCCACGCGAAGACCCCGGCCATCAACCACGACAAGGCGTGGCAGGGGCGCCACGGCGCCGTCGTGAAGGCCGGGAAGTTCACCGGCAGCGGTGAGTCCTGCGCCATGTGCCACACGCAGCAGACGTGCACCACCTGCCACGCGAAGACGCGTCCCGCGAATCACGACACGTCGTGGCAGACCCGGCACGGCGGCATCGTGAAGGCGGGCGAGTTCACCGGAAGCGGCGAGACGTGCGCGATGTGCCACACGCAGAAGTCCTGCTCCGATTGCCACTCGTCCACGAAGCCCGCGAGTCACGACAAGCTGTGGGACGTTCGCCACGGTCAGATCGTCCGCCGCGGGGCCCCCGAGGGCCGATCCGAGACGTGCTCGATGTGTCACACCGAGAACACGTGCATCGAGTGCCACCGCGAGGAGAAGCCCCGCGACCACTCGACCGTGTGGCGCGCCGGCCCGGGCCACGGACTCGCGGCGTCGATGGATCGCCAGCGCTGCGCCGCCTGCCACCAGCAGGACGCCTGCGTCGAGTGCCACACCACGAACCCGCCGCGGTCGCACACAGGGTCGTGGGGCGGCGCCCGCGCTCGGCACTGCCTGAACTGTCACATCGAGCCGGGGTCGGCTGGCGAGTCCTGCGCCGCGTGCCACGACGCAACGCCCTCGCACCGCCTCGCGCCGGCGAAGCCCTCCGGGCACCGCCCCGACTGGGAGTGCCTCCTCTGCCACGACACGATGAAGCACCCGGTGAACGACCAGAACTGCAACGAGTGCCACCGCTGACGTTGTTCTGACCGGACTCGGCACTCGCGTTGCAACACTCCTTCCGTCCGGGCACTTCGCCCGGACGGAAGGAGTTCTCAAGTGAAGCAGATCCGAGAGTTCGCAGGCACGTTCACGGGTGCATTCGCACTGACCGCGGTCGCCGCCCTGCTCGTCACGTTCGCCGCAGCGCGGACTCCCGCAGAGGACGCCGCGTCCTCCGCCGGGGACAAGCCGACGTACGTCGGCGACAAGGCCTGCCAGAAGTGCCACTTCCAGGAGCACAAGAGCTGGAAGAAGACGTCGATGGCGAAGGCGATGAAGTCGCTCGCTCCGACGGCCGAGGCCGACGACAAGGCGCTCTTCGACAAGAAGACCGCCGCGAAACTCGACCCCGCGAAGGACTACACGTCCGACGCGACGTGCCTGAAGTGCCATACGACCGGCTACGGCACGGAGACCGGCTACCCCGCCGATCCGAAGGCCGACGAAGCGGCCGGCAAGCGCGCCGCGGCGCTCGGCGGCGTCGGCTGCGAGTCCTGCCACGGCCCGGGCAGCCTCTACGTGAAGCACAAGACAGCGGAGCTCGAGAAGAACAAGGACGCCAAGTTCACCCTCGAGACGCTCGCCCCGATGGGCATGACGAAGCCCGAGGCGAAGGTCTGCGAGACGTGCCACAACGCCGACAACCCGACGAAGGCCGAGTTCAAGTACGAAGAGGCCAAGTCGAAGACCCACGACCACCCGAAGAAGTAGCGACGGGACCGGGTTCGTACGCGGGACGCGCTCTGGCGGCATGCTGTCGTCGCCTGGATGCGCGTCCCGTCCGATTCCGGCACCGACGGGCGTCCCGGCGCGCCCGCCAACGGCCGCGCCTGCCACTGAAGTCACGTACTTGACGCTTTCCTTCCGGCAGGCGGTCTCGATTTGCGCCTCCGATCGCAGGGCGGGGATACTCGCGGCACTGACCCTGGGCGCCAGGACGCCCGATCTGGAGGAGACAGCATGCTGAACCAGCCGAGCCAGACACGCACCGCCGCCCGGGTCGCGTTCGCACTCTTGGGAGCCCTCGTCGCCGGAGCCGCGCAGTCCGCGTCTGCGGCCGACGACGCGCCGTTCTACGGGGCGCGGGACGTGGACATCGGTGACCGGGTGACGTCTGCGATCACCAAGGCGGGGGAGGTACACCAGTACACGTTCTTCGCGACGAAGGGCTCGGTGCTGAACGCTTCACTCGCGCCGGCCGCCGGATCCGGGGCCCATCCGACCTTCCGCCTCACGCGGCCCGGCGGCGACGCCGTCGCGCTCGGCCATGCGTTGCGCACGAGCGGCGCGAGAACCTCGGTCTCCAGGTTCAAGCTGCCGTTCTCCGGTTACTTCACCATCGAGGTGGCGTCGTCGTCCGGAACGGGCGGGTACGTGCTCCAGACGTCCGGTGGCGTCGCGACGTCCGCCGTCGGGATCGTCGCTTCGGCGCCCGAGGGCGCGAACGAGTTCCGATTCCACGGAGTCGGCGGAGCGACGGTCAGCGTGTCCGTGATGCCGCGCGGACGCAGTCGTGCGCGCCCGGTCATCGAGTCGATCCTCGGCCCCGATGGCGCCGCGGTCTACACCGCTGCAGCCACGACGGCGAAGGGGTCCACCGCGAAGGACGTCGCGCTGCCCGCCGACGGCCGATACACGGTCGTCTGGCGCAACGACGGCGCGGTCGGGGACGTGCAACTGAAGTTCGCGTTCAAGAACCCGGCGCTCCCGAAGTCCACGCACACCCTGCCCGCATCCGCGGGAACGTCGCCCTTCATCGTGGACAAGGGCAGTCCCGCGCTCGCGGCGCTGCCCGGCTACGTCGGGTCCGACCCCTGCGGCCGGTGCCACGACGAGATCTTCCGCGGATGGGCGGCTTCGCTCCACAACCTCGCGGCCCGCACGTGGGACCGCCCCGGTCTCACAGGCAAGGCGTTCGTCAACGACGTGGACAAGAACGGCATCGACGATTTCCGTGACGGACTCGACCTTGCGACGGTTCCCGCGTTCGCCACCTACGGCGCGAACGCCCCGAAGCTCAGCCACGTCGCCGGCGACATCCTCCCGTACAAGATCACGATCGGTTCAGTGCGGTACGACGTCGCGCGAGTCATGGGCGGCAACGGCCAGTGGAAGCAGCGCTACCTCGTCGCGATCGGAACCGAGTTGTACCCGTCCCCCGTGCAGTTCAACGACTCCACGGGCCTCTACGCGACGTACGACCCCGGCGACTGGTACTCGGGCACTCCGGCGACGACCCCGAAGTGGAGCGGCGGCACGATGCCCCCGCAATCGCAGGGCTTCAACGCGCGCTGCTCCGGATGTCACAACACCGGCGAGATGCTCGTCTCTGCGAGCGGCCAGTTCCAGGTCGGCCACGTTGACTTCAACATCGGCTGCGAGCAGTGTCACGGGCCCGGCAAGGAGCACGTTGAAGGCCTCGGAGACAAGACGAAGATCCGGAACCCGCGCGCGTTCATCGACGGTACGCCCGCCGGCGTCGCGAAGGCGAACGAGGTGTGCGGCCGTTGCCACACGCGCGGCACGGCGAAGGACGCCTACCCGGGCGTCGCCGAGACGGCGTTCCAGAAGGCCGGGTTCGGATGGACCGCCGCGAACGGCGTCGCCAAGTTCGGCGACACGCACCGCAACTTCTTCGACATCACCAAGACGTCCACCGACTACTGGGGTCAGTCGGCGAAGCTCTTCTACACGGACCCCAATCCGTCGGTGTCCGAGCATGACGACTTCACGTGGATCGCATCGAGGTCGCACCGCCAGCAGTCGCTCGACCTGACGCAGGGCAACCACGGTCCGGTCGCCGGCTTCTCGCCGACCTGCTTCGACTGCCACGACCCGCACGTGCGCAACTCCAAGTACATGATCCGTGCGACCGTTCAGCGCGGCGCGACCGGCGCCAAGGTCGCGGTGAAGACGGGCGCGGCCGACAACAGTCTCTGCCTCTCCTGCCACGCGGGCTTCGCGCCCTACGGGTCGCTGACGCTGGCCGACGTCGCGCAAATCGGTTCGGGTACCACGCCCGACTCCGTGAAGCAGGCGGTCAACGACCACATGAAAGACATCGGGATGCCGGTGTCGTCGCTCGCGCTCTACGACCCCGCAGGGACGGGCGTCGGCCGCTGCGAGACGTGCCACATGCCGACGATGGAGAAGACAGCCGTCAACGTGACCGACAAGGCCGGGTTCACACTCGGCGGCGACGAACACGTCCACACGTTCCAGACCGTGAACCCGCGTGTGAGCCGCGCGCTCTCGACGAAGGACGGCGGCGGGAACGAGACGCTCGTCGGCCCCACGAACTCCTGCAACGTGTGCCACCCGACGGGTCCGTCGGACATCGTCGGACCGATCATCGCGCAGTGGGCGACCGACAACGCGGACAAGGACGGCACGTTCCACGCCGACCGCCCGCGCAACTTCCAGAACGGCATCGCGAACCCGAACCGCAACGGCGGGCTCTTCTGCGTGCAGTGCCACACGACGGAGGGCTTCGTTCGCGTGCAGGTGAACGGCGAGACGATCGACCAGGCGAAGTCCGACGCGATCCTGAAGAAGGCCTACGCCCGCTACAAGGGCATCTCGTGCGATGCCTGCCACGGCAAGAAGGCCGACGGCACGTTTGCGGCGGGCACGAACCCTCTCCGGCTCCCGAAGGCCCAGCTCTGCGGACAGTGCCACAACGCCCAGAGCGTTGTGTTCGCTGACTTTCAGCAGTACGGCGAGCAGGTGCGCCACCCGATGAAGGAGATGATGGCCGGGACGGCGGGAGCCGAGGTCCCAGGCGCTCCCGCGTACACCAGTTCCTTCCACTCCGCATTCACGGACGGTTGCGTGACCTGCCACTTCAACAAGACCATGGGCGGGCAGACGCACCAGTTCGGTGCGCAGGTCCAGACGTGCAGCGCTTGTCACGGCGTGTCCACGTTCGACCGTCCGTCGCTGAGCGACTGGGACGGCGACGGAGTGCTCGAGGGGATACAGACGGAGATCGCGGGCCTGCTCAACGCGCTGCAGGTCACGCTGACGGGCACGGCGAACGTGACGTTTGCCGGCGGGTCCTTCGAGTACAACGCCGCGACCGACCACAAGATGACCGGAGCGAGCGACGCGCAGAAGCGGGCCGCGTACAACTGGTACACGGTGACGTACGACGCCAGCAAGGGCGTACACAACGCCGTGCGGTCCATTCAGCTCCTCCAGCGGTCCATTCGTGAGTTGAATCCAGCGGCAATCCCGGCGGCGGTTATGCGCTGATCCGAAGCGACTGGCCGGGTGTCCGTGATTTTCGTCACGGACACCCGGCCGAGACCACGGGCTCTGGAGGCTCTTCTCCAGGGCCCGCCTCGATTCCATGGGGGTGCGTGATCCATGTCGCGAGGGCCCGAGCCGACCCCTCGTTACCTTCTCGCTCAATCAATAGGCCGACTCCCGAAAACGGATCGGTCAGGAGGTGCGAGATGAGAGCAAACGCAGGGCGAGCAACGCCCCGCAATCTGGGCCGGGCCGCGGTGGTCGCGGCGTTCGCGGCCCTGATGACCGTTCCTGCCGGTGCGGCATGGGACGGCACGCAGAAGATCCGCCTGGGCGACAGCGTCGGGGCGGAGTTCGCCGCAGCGGCGGGAGCCGAGAGCCACGTGTTCTCGTTCTACGCCCCTGAGACGACGAAGGTGTCGACGCTGGTCAAGCCGCTCGTGAAGACCTCGGGTCTCGCTGCGGCGGTCAGTCTTGTGGACGGGGCCGGCGCGAACGTGGACCTCGGTGCCGCGGGCACGCCCACGGCGATCAAGAACTTCGTGATCGCGAATCGTGGGAACTACGGCTTCAAGGTCGTGTCCACGGCCGGCACCGGCGAGTACCGCCTGACGACCAAGGCCACGTGGCCGAAGACGTTCGCCACGCAGCTCACCACGGCGCTCACCTACGAGTTCGGCGCCCCCGCCGGATCGACGGTGGACATCTCGGTGAAGAAGGCGAAGGGGAGCGCGGCTGCACCGACGGTTTCGGCGGTCGCTGGACCGAGCGGCGCGCTGACCATCACGGCCGGCGCTCTGATCCGCAAGCTCGCCATCCCGGTCGATGGCCGCTACCGCGTCACCGTGGCGAATGCCGGCACGGCCGGCGCGCCGATCGACCTGGTCGTGAAGTTCACGGCCCCGAAGAGCGCGCGCGTCTGGGCGTTCGGCACGGCGACTGCATCGCCCGCGACGGACAACGCGAAGCGCAAGCTCTGGGAGAGCTCGAAGCACGCGGCGCTCGCCACCGAGGCGTTTGCGCACTGGAACAACGACATTCCGGCCGTCATCCCGACGTCTTGCGCCAAGTGCCACAGCGGCGCCGGCTACGAGGACTTCCTCGGCGTCGACGGCACGGCCGCGGGGACCGTGAACAATGCGGCCGCGCTCGGCCGCGTGGTTGACTGCGCGGCGTGCCACAACGCCGGCACCGCGAACCTGACCACGGTCACGTTCGCCGCGACGGGCAACCTCGCCCCGACGGCTCCGCTCGCGCCGGTCACGCCGACGACGATCACGGGCATCGGCGACGAGTCGCGCTGCATGGTCTGCCACCAGGGCCGCGAGTCGAAGTACACGCTCGACTCGATGATCTCGCTGGCGTTCGTGGACGGGACGACGACTCCGAAGACGCTCCTCCCGATCGACGTGGACGCGGTGGACACCTCCAGCTCCGACGGCGATGGGACGATCGGCTTCAAGAACATCCACTACTTCGCCGCCGCCGCGACGCTTTACGGCCGTGACGCGAGCGTGGGCTACGAGTACGACGGCAAGGCGTACGAGAAGAAGTTCACGCACGTCGAGGACTACGACTCCTGCATCAAGTGCCACGACCCGCACACGCTCAAGGTGAAGATCAGCGAATGCGCGACGTGCCACGACATCGCTCCGGCGAACGTCACTGACCCGACCAAGTACGAAGACGCGATCCACGACCTGCACGGCGCTCGTATGGCCGGCACGATCTCCGACTTCGACGGTGACGGCAACGCCACCGAGGGCCTGTACGAGGAACTCGTCGGCACCTCCGACGTGCTGCTCAAGGCGATCAAGGAGTACGCGAAGGACGTGAACGCGGCCCCGATCGGCTACGACGGCGCGGTGTATCCGTACTTCTTCGCGGACACGAACGAGAACGGCACGATCGACACGGGTGAGGGCGGCTACGCGAAGTGGACCGCTCGCCTCGTGAAGGCGGCGTTCAACTACCAGATGTTCAAGAAGGACCCGGGCGGCTTCGCCCACAACGGCAAGTACCTGAACGAGCTGATGTACGACTCGATCACCGACCTCGACGCGCACGCGCTGGTCGATGTGACGGTCGCCAACGGCTACACGGTGAACCTCGCCGGCATGGTCCGCAACGACGTCGGGCACTTCGACACCTCGGCCGACGCCTACACGGACTGGGCGGACGACACGGGCGTGACCTCGAGCTGCGCTCGCTGCCACAGCCTCGAGGGCTTCCGCTTCCGGGTGAAGTACGGCATCGACACGACGATCTCCCAGCCGACGGTGGCCGGGATGCTCTGCGAGTCCTGCCACGTGGTCGGCGCTGACTTCAAGACCGACCCCGCGCGGGTCTACGTCGACAAGGTCGCGTTCATGACGTACCCGACGACCGCCACGAGCACGCAGATCACGGGCGTGACGATCAACAACAACCCGACGACGCCGGACGACTCCTTCGTGTGCATGACCTGCCACCAGGGCCGTCAGTCGAAGATCTCGATCGACATCTACGTCGCCGCGGCCACGAACCCGCAGACGCTGCAGTTCCAGCACGTCCACTACTTCCCCGCGGGTGCGACGCAGTACTCGACGAAGGCCGGAGTGGCGTACCCCTGGTCCGGCATCACGGACTCGACGGCCGCCGCCTTCCCGGTGGCCCGCAAGTACGCGGCGCCCTGGACGCACTACAACGCGAACGCGTGGGTCGGCTACAGCTCGTCGGTCGCGAACAGCGGCATGCCGGCTGAGGCCCAGTGCACGTTCTGCCACATGCAGGACGGCTCCCACAAGTTCGAGCCCGAGACCGGCACGAGCTGCAAGCTCTGCCACGGCAACGGCACGATCGAGACCTACCGCGCCAGCGCCGGTGGCCTGACCTCCCTCTCGATCGACTTCGACGGCAACGCGGCCACGACCGAGCTCGTCCAGGAAGTTCAGGTATTCAAGGACGCCCTGTACGCCAAGATCCAGGCCTACGCCGCTCGCAAGGCGAAGCCCGGCATCGTGTTCTTCGAGCACCAGTATTCGAGCCCGTACTGGTTCCGCGACCAGGACCTCGACGGCCTGCCTGACCCGGCCGTCGCCCCGGCCACGGGCTACATCCGCTACTCGAACATGGACAAGTACATGGTGTACGCTTCGCACGACCTCACGATGGCCTATCGCGACGCCGGTAGCTGGGCGCACAACCCGCGCTACACCATGCAGTACCTCTACGACGCGATCGACTACATGGACGACGAGCTGTGGAACGGGAGCCCTGTGAACCCGACCAACGGCGCGCCGCTCGTCCGCCCGATCACGAACTAGACTCACTGAAGGCGACCAAGTCTCTACTGGCCCGGGAGGAAGACCTCCCGGGCCTTTCCGATTCTGGGGTCGCACCGAACTCGCAGACGAGCCGGGCCGGACCGAGGAGCCGACACGGCGGCCGTCGCCGCGGGGATCCCGACGAGGTAGGCCCGAGCTCCGGAGCCAACACCCTCCCGGGCCCTTCCGATTCCTGGGCGGTCGGTCGATTCCGGCGCCCGTCCCAGGCTCGGACCCGAGCCTGGGAAGTGCGCTCAGGCAGCGACTGCGGATTCGTTCGGAGGTGTGTGACCAAGGTTCCTGTGCGCGGTCACCGGGCCACCTAGACTCGACCTCATCAATAGGCCGACTCCCGAAAACGGATCGGTCAGGAGGTGCGAGATGAGTGCAAACGGAGCAGGGCGAGCAACGCCCCGCAATCTGGGCCGGGCCGCGGTGGTCGCGGCGTTCGCGGCCCTGATCGCCGTTCCTGCCGGTGCGGCATGGGACGGCACGCAGAAGATCCGCCTGGGCGACAGCATCGGGGCGGAGTTCGCAGCGGCGGCGGGGAGTGAGAGCCACGTGTTCTCGTTCTTCGCCCCGGAGACGACGAAGGTCTCGACGCTGGTCAAGCCGCTCCTGAAGACCTCGGGTCTCACGGCGGCGGTCAGCCTGGTGGACGCGGCCGGCGCGAACGTTGACGTCGGCACGGCGGGAACCGGCACGGCGATCAAGAACTTCGCGCTCACGAACCGCGGGAGCTACGGCTTCAAGGTCGTGTCCACGGCGGGCACGGGCGCGTACCGCCTGACGACCAAGGCCACCTGGCCGAAGACGTTCGCCACGCAGCTCACCACGGCGACCACGTACGAGTTCGGCGCCCCCGCCGGCTCCACGGTGGACATCGCGGTGAAGAAGGCGAAGAACAGCGCCGCCGTCCCGACGGTCTCGGCGGTCTCCGGCCCGAACGGCGCCCTGACCATCACCGCCGGCGCTCTCATCCGCAAGCTCGCGATCCCGGCCGACGGCCGGTACCGCGTCACGGTCGCCAACTCCGGCACCGCGAACGACCCGATCGACCTGGTCGTGAAGTTCACGGCCCCGAAGGGCACGCGGACGTGGGGCTTCGGCGTCGTTGACATCGCGCGCGGCACGGCTGACGACAAGCGGCAGCTCTGGCTGAGCTCGAAGCACTCGGCCGTCACCACGGAGCCGTTTGCTCACTGGAACAACGACATCCCGGCCGTTGTCCCGACGTCTTGCGCCAAGTGCCACTCCGGCGCCGGATACCGCGACTTCCTCGGCGTTGACGGCACGGCCGCCGGCGTCGTCAACGTCGCGCCCGCAGTGGGGCGCACGGTGGACTGCGAGACCTGCCACAACGCAGGCACCGCGAACCTGACGCAGGTCACGTTCACCGCGACGGGCAACACGGTCGCGGGCCTTCTGCCTGCCACAACCCCGAAGACGATCACCGGCATCGGTGACGAGTCGCGCTGCATGATCTGCCACCAGGGTCGCGAGTCGAAGTACACGCTCGACTCGATGATCGCGCTCGCGTTCTCGACGCCGCCGGTCGCGCCGGCCACGCTCGCGACGCTGAACCCGATCGACGTCGATCTTCCGGTCACGACCGGCACGAACAAGATCGGCTTCAAGAACATCCACTACTTCGCCGCAGCCGCGACGCTCTACGGCCGCGAGGCCGGTGTGGGCTACGAGTACACGGGCAAGGCGTACGAGAAGAAGTTCACGCACGTCGAGGACTACGACACCTGCATCCGGTGCCACGACCCGCACACCCTGAAGGTCAAGGTGAACGAGTGCGTGACCTGCCACGTGATCGCGCCGGCGAATGCCACCGATCCGGCCAAGTACGAGCTCGCGATCGACGACCTGCACAAGGTCCGCATGGCCGGCACGGTCTCCGACTTCGACGGTGACGGCAACGCCACCGAGGGCATGTACGAAGAGCTCGTCGGCACCTCCGACGTGCTGCTCAAGACGATCAAGGAGTACGCGAAGGACGTGAACGCATCGCCGATCGGCTACGACGGCGCCGTGTATCCGTACTTCTTCATCGACACGAACGAGAACGGCACGATCGACACGGGTGAGGGCGGCTACGCGAAGTGGACCGCTCGCCTGGTGAAGGCGGCGTTCAACTACCAGATGTTCAAGAAGGACCCCGGTGGCTTCGCCCACAACGGCAAGTACCTGAACGAGCTGATGTACGACTCGATCGCAGACCTCGACGCGCACGCGCTGGTCGACGTGACGGTCGCCAACGGCTACACGGTGAACCTCGCGAGCATGGTCCGCAACGACATCGGCCACTTCGACAGCTCGGCCGACGCCTACACGGACTGGGCGGACGACACGGGCGTTTCCTCGAGCTGCGCGAAGTGCCACAGCCTCGAGGGCTTCCGCTTCCGGGTGAAGTACGGCATGGACACGACGATCTCCCAGCCGACGGTGTCCGGCATGCCGTGCGAGTCCTGCCACGTGGTCGGAGCGGACTTCAAGACCGATCCGGCGCGGGTCGTCGTCACGAAGGTGATCTTCCCGTACCAGCTCCCCTCGGGCACGACGATCATCCCGTCCACGCAGGCTCAGATCAACGCCGTCTCGATCAACACGAGCGCGACGACGCCTGACGAGTCCTTCATCTGCATGACCTGCCACCAGGGTCGCCAGTCGATGCTCTCGATCAACGCCGGCATCGTCGCCACGACGAACCAGCAGGCGATCAGCTTCCCGAACGTCCACTACTTCCCCGCCGGCGCCACGCAGTACGCGACGAAGGCCGGAGTGGGCTACGTCTGGACCGGCATTGCGGACGAGGCGGCCACGGCCTTCCCGGCCCGCACGTACGTCGGCCCCTGGACGCACTACAACACCACGGCGTGGACGGACTACAACGCCACGACGAACCCGACCGGCGGCATGCCGAACGAGGCCCGGTGCGCCTTCTGCCACATGCAGGACGGCTCCCACAAGTTCGAGCCCGAGACGGGCGCGACCTGCACGATCTGCCACGGCGCGAGCACGGACATCGAGACGTATCGTGCGACGCGTGCCGGACTCTCGGACCTGACCGTGAACATGGATGGCGACGCTGCCACGACCAAGCTCTCGGACGAGGTCCACGCCTACCAGGCGTCGCTGCTGAAGGCTCTCGAGGCGTACGCCACCCGCAAGGGCAAGGGCAAGCCGCTGTACGACGGGAACACGAACCCCTACTGGTTCCGTGACAACGACGGCAACGGACTCCCGGACGACCTCAACGCCGACGGCGTGATCACGACGTCGGACCGGTACGCTCAGTTCGACAAGTTCATGATCTACGGCGCCCACAACTACCAGTTCACCTACAAGGACCCGGGTAGCTGGGCGCACAACGGTCGCTCGACGTTCGAGCTCCTCTACGACTCCATCGACTACCTCGATGACGGTCTCTGGAACGCGAGCCCGAAGAACGCGACGAACGCCGCCGCGCTCGTCCGTCCGTGATCTGATCACGGCCTGACGGCACACATGTCTCTACTGGCCCGGGAGGAAGACCTCCCGGGCCTTTCCGATTCGAGGACCGCACGAGCCCGCAGAGGAGCCGGGCCGGACCGAGGAGCCGATGACGACGCGCTCGTGGCGGCGATCCCGACGAGGTAGGCCCGAGCTCCGGG
>JAIOPE010000145.1 GCA_021414065.1 Planctomycetota bacterium | reverse complement strand
GAATGCCTCAGCCGCCTTCGAACGCTCGACCGACGCGAGGAACTTCGGGACCGCGAACGCAGCCAAGATGCCGATGATGACCACGACCACGGCGAGCTCGACCAGCGTGAACCCGCTCAGCTTCCTCAGATGACGACGCATTGCATCTCTCCCTTCGCACTTCGTTTTCGGGTCCCGGCCGCCGGACTGGAACTCCGCTTCATACCCATGCATCCGTGGTTCGCGCGCACCGCACTCCGGTGCACCGCGCCGGTTGCATCCGACGGGAACGCACTCCTTAAAGCACGGTCCGTGCCACACGCGTCGGAAGCTGAGAAACGCAGGTCGTCGCAGAGCGTTACGCCGCGCGCGACGGAACGTGCCGCACTTTGCGACATGCGTCGCAGAGCGCGTCGAACGTTCCACGTCGAACGTCACGCGCTCGGCGCCAGAGGTTCGGCGTCAAAGGGTCCGCGTCAAACGTCCGCGTCGGGCGGTTCCGCCGCCGCCATGCTCTCGAGCAGCGCGTCGGCGAGCACGTCGATCACGATGTCCGGCGCGCCGCCCCGCAGCGCGTCCTCCAGTTCGCCCGCGCGCACCGAGATCTCGGGGAAGCCGATCGTCGCTCCCGTGCCGCGCAACCGGTGGACGATCGTGCGGAGCGTCGTGTCGTCCCGCCGTCTCCGCGCCGCGTGGATCTCCTCGGCACGGGCGGGAAGCTGCGCGACGTAGCTCTCGACGAGCGCCGCGAACTGCTCCTTCGTCCCATCCGACGCGCGACGCTCCGGCGCCGGCGGAACCTCCGGGGCAGCGGCTACGGACTCGGCTGCCGACGACGACGGCGCCTCGGACCTCGGCGCAGGCGGAGCGACGCCCGCCGCGGGGGCCGGCGCCGGCGTGAGCAGCCGCACGATCGTCGCGAACAGATCGGCCGCGACGACGGGCTTCGTCAGGTAGGCGTTGCAGCCCGCGGCGCACGCCGCGTCCACGTCCTCCCTCAGCGTGTACGCGCTGAGCGCCACGATGGGCACCGTGACGCCCATCGCGCGCAGCTCGGCGGTCGCCTCGAGCCCCGTCAGGACGGGCAGGTTCAGGTCCATCAGGATGAGATCGAACGGCCGCTTGTGGTCCCGCGCGGCGCGCACCGCGTTGACGCAGGCGCGGCCGTCGTCCACCGTGGTGATCGCAGCGCCGGTGTCGTAGAGCAGGTACTTCGCGATGCGCCGGTTGTCGGCGTTGTCGTCCACGACGAGGACGCTCTTCCCTTCGAGGCGCGGCGCCGGCGTCGCCGGGAGCGCGACCGACTCGGTCGCCGCGGCTTGCGAGGGGTCCTCCAGCGCGAGGCAGTCGGCCGCGGCCACCGGGATCTCGACGGTGAAGCGGCTCCCCGCGCCGGGCGTGGACTCAACGGTGATCGTCCCGCCGAGCGCGACGACGAGCCGTTTCGAGATCGCGAGGCCGAGCCCGGTGCCGGGCTCGACGCGGGCGCGGGACTCGTGGGCCTGGTTGAAGGCCCCGAAGAGACGCGGGATCTGCTTCGCGGCGATGCCGATGCCGGTGTCCTCGACGGCGATGACGAGTCCCCCGTCGCCGCCATCGACGGCGGGCGGCCGCAGCGACACGCGCACCGTCACGCCGCCCCTGTCCGTGAACTTCACCGCGTTGCTCACGAGATTGAGGAGCACCTGACGGATCCGGACGGCGTCGGTGGTGACGGACACCGGGACGCGCCCGGCGAACTCGACGCGGAGTCCGATCGCCTTCTCCGTCGCCCGCGCCATGAGCATCGGGACGACGCCGCCCAGGATCGTCTTCACCGACGCAGGCTTCATGTCCACCGGCATCCGCCCGGCCTCGATGCGGCTCAGGTCGAGGATGTCGTTGAGCAGCGAGAGCAGGTGCTCGGCGTTCCGCCGGATCTGGAGCGCCACGTAGAACCGGTCGGACGCCGCCGTCTGCGGACGCGCGAGCACGTCGGCGTACCCCACGATCGCGCTCATCGGCGTGCGGATCTCGTGGCTCATCGCCGCGAGGAACGCGGCCTTCGCGCGGTCGGCCTGTTCGGCGGCGTCGCGGGCGTCGCGGAGCGCGGTCTCCGCGCAAACGCGCTCAGTCACGTCGCGGTAGAGCCAGAAGTGCCCCGTGTACGCCGTCCCCTCGACGATGGGCACGAAGTCGCGTTCGACGCTGCGCCCGTCGGCCATCTCGATCAGCTCGTTGTGGACGGGCTCGCGACGGTCGAGGATCGCCTGCGTCCGGGCGAGGTAGCCCGCGGGGTCCGTGAAGAGGCGCGCCGCGCTCTCGGGCGGCGTCGAACCGTCGCGGGCGATGACCGACTGCGGGTCGGCGGGCAGCCCGAACAGGTCGCGGTAGCGCCGGTTCGCGAGGAGCAGCGTCCCCGACTCTGACTCCAGCGCCACGGCCGCGTGCATCGCTTCGACGAGCGCGGAGACGCGGCCCGGCGCGGCGAGCATCGCCTCCTCGGATCGCGCCCGGGGCGTGTCGTCGTGCAGGACGGCGACGAAGTGCAGCCCTCCGGGGAGCCGCGCTCTGCTGAGCGTCAGCGTGACCGGGAACGACGTCCCGTCCTTCCGCGTCCCGGCACCCTGAACCGTGCCGCACTCCAGACGCGACAGTTCCGCGGACCGGCGGATCCCGAAGTGCGCTTCGAGGTCGCTCGCCACCGGACCGGAGAACAGGACTGTCAGCCGGCGCCCGAGCAGTTCGTCGCCCGGCCACTGGAACAGACGCTCGACCGCGGGATTGACCGATGCGATCAGGCCGCGCTCGTCGGTCGTGACGATCCCGTCGGGCACGGAGTCCTCGATCGCGCGGTGCCGCGCTTCGTTCGCCCGGGGCGCACCTGCGAATCTCCCCGGGGAACGCTCCGACGCCCCGTCATCGTGCCGCGTCGTGGTCATCGGACGCCGAGTGTCGCGCTCTGCGCCCGGATCTGCAAGCAGAGCGAGCCGCAAGCTGGACTGGATACGCGTCCCCACCGACCGCGATCCGAGGGACCGAGATGCCTCCGACCGAGCAACGCAGCAGACGGCCGCCACGACGCAGTGACGGGTTGCAGGCTCGAAGTCGCACGACGCTGACCGGCGCGGGCGAAACCTCCGACAGGCTGCTAGCCTCCGTCCCCGTGCCGGACGACCAGCCCCTGGCGCCGTGTCCCGTTCCGGGGACGGCCGACGAGCCGCGCCGTGTGGTGCGATTCGAGCTCGCGATTCTCATCCGGGCGATCGTCGGAACCGCGCTGTGGCTCGCGATGCACCGCGGGGCGACGCCGGGCGCGCTCGCGATGACCGGCGTGCTCGTCGCCACCTGCTGGGGACCGTGGCTGCTCGTGCGAGCCGGGCGCAACTGCGTGTCGATCGACCGCGAGCGTGCCCGCGGGCACCTCCTGAATGCTTCGGCAGTCGTCTTCCTCGCCACCGCGATCTGGACCATCTGGGGCCTCGTGCTCGCCGGACGCGGGAAGGAAGTCGAGGGCACCGCCCTCGCCGTGCTCTGGTCGTTCCTGTTCCTGTGCTTCGTCGTGGACTTCTGGCTCTTCCGCTGGGGGCTTCGCGCACTTCCTGCGCAGTCGGCGCCCGCGCACGAGGTCACGGTCGAGGAAGCACGACGCGCCTATGCCGATTGACCCGCCGCGTTTCGTGTCGCCCGGCGCCCTCTGGTGGAAACTGACTCCGGCCCCAACATGCTCTCCGCGCGCGCCTACTCGTTTCGCCTGAAGTCGCGCCTCGCGATCTCCCTCGGATGGATCGGCGGGTACGTCAACGTCACGACGCTTCTCGCCTGCGGCACGATGACCTCCCACGTGACGGGCAACATGACGATCGCGCTGCTGCGGAACGTCGAAGGGCAGCGACAACTCGCGGGCTACGCGGCCTTCGCCGTCGGCGCGTTCTTCGCCGGTGCCGTCGTCTCCGCACTGCTCACCGAAGGTGCGCGCCGATCCGGTTGGCGATCCAAGTACGTCGCGCCGATCGTGCTCGAGGCACTGCTCCTGCTCTGGGTCGCGGACGGACTTCGGCGGAGCGGCGGGACACACGTCGATCACGACCGCGAGTGGTGGGGACTCGTCGGCCTCGCCGCGGCCGCGATGGGCATCCAGAACGCAACGATCACGCGCATCTCAGGCTCCGTGATCCGAACCACTCATCTCACCGGCGTCGTCACCGACCTCGGCATCGAGTCCGTGCAACTCGTCCACTGGTGGCGCGACCGGACCCGGGGGCTGCGGGCCGACGGACGATCCGACCGCAGTGCCAGGCTCCTTCGTGTCGTGCGCAGGGAACCGTCGCTCCTGCGCATTCTCCTCCTCCTGAGCGTCTCAGCTTCGTTCGTCTGCGGCGCCGCGCTCGGCGCGCTGGCGTTCCACTGGGACCCCTCGGTCTCCATGCTCGCGCCGGTCGCGTTCCTCGGGTGGATCGTGTGGGTTGACCTCAGGACGCCGATCGCCGACGTCCGAGAAATCGACCCCATCGACGACCCCGCGCTCGCCGCCGCGGGAATCGTGCGGGAGCTGCTGCCGCCGGAGATCGCGGTCTTCCGCCTCCACCACGCGGGGCGCCACGGTTCGCACCGCGCCCCGGACTTCCATCTCTGGGCCGAGCGACTTCCGGCGTCAAAGCGGGTGCTGATCCTGGCGCTCAGTCCAGCCACCCGGATCGACGAGAACGCCGCAATGGACCTGCGCTCCGGTGCGGAAGCGCTGCGTCGATCCGGGCGCCGCCTCGTCGTCGGGGGAATCACGCCCGCGCAGTTCAGTGCGTTCGAGCGTTACGGCGTGCTGCGAGTCCTTTCGCAGGAGAACGTCTGCCCGGACCTCGAGTTCGCGATGGCGAGGGCAATGTCGCTCGTGGCCGACGGCAGTTGATCCCCCGCCGTGCGGAGCGAACCGTGGTCGTCCGCAGCCCCGCGGATCAGAAGCCGTTCGTGGTGTACGTGTAGACGTTTGCGCCGGAGACGTCGTGCGTGCCCGAGGTGATCACCTTCGTGCCGGCCATGGGATGCGTCGCGCTGTAGGAGAACGTCGCCTTCACGCGCTTCGTCGCCCCGGTCTGGAGGATCTGGACCGTCACCGATCCGCTGTCCGGCACGAGGTTGTAGATCGTGGAGGAGAGCGGGCTCGTCACGACGTGCTGGAAGTTGCCCGCAGAGTTCATCGCGGTGAGCTGGTACGTGCCCGGCCCAGTGACGCCCTTCACCAGCAGGTAGACCGCTTCGCGAACGCCGCCCGGCAGAGTGAACGACCCGTAGATCTGAAGCGAGTTGTCGCCGGAGTAGAACTCCGACTGCGCCCCCGAGTCCGACAACTGCGTGCCGTCCACCGTCGCCCGGAGTCCCGCTCCACCGCTGCCGCCGCTCGCCTTGTCGGCGATCTTCGTGCCCGCGGCCACGAGCTTCGCCGCGACGGCGAGCTTGGCGAGCCGCGTCTTCAGCGGGAGCCCGGTGTCAGCAGCCGCGGTGAGCGCGGCGTCGGCCTTTCCGACGAGGCCGTGGACTCTCGTCCCGGCCGATTCCGGCAGGTCCGGCGTGCGTGCGGAGAGCGCGTCGCGCTGCGTCTGAATCGTCGCGGTGAGAGCCGCGGCGAGGGTGCCGTACACCTCGCCGATCGTCGCCGTCTTGCCCTGCGCGACCACGAACTCGCCCGCGTACGGCTTGAGGAGCAGCTTGAGCACTTTGAGCGCGGTCGCGATGTCCTTCGCCGGGGTCGTGGCAGGCTTTGCGATGAGCGCCAGCGACTTCGTCACGGCCGCCTTCTGCGCCTTGAGCGTCTTGGTGAGCGTCCCGGTGAAGTCCGTGTCGCGGTGGAACTCGAGCGCGGCCTTCAGCGGCGCGAACGACGTCGCATCGAACACGGCGTGGGCCGATCCGGCGGCGAGCGCTGCGGCGAGGACTGCGGCCACGAAGAGGCGAGTGCGAAGCATGGCGGGTTCCTCCAGGAGTGAGCGGGACTCTGAGCCGGGGCCAGAGGATGCAGCGCAGCCTCCGGGGGGGCGAGAGGAATCAGCGCAGCAGCGGGGCCGCCGGCGCCGCGCCGGACGGCAGGTCCACGTGGTACGCGCCGTCGTCCCGCACGGCCGCCCGGTCGTTCCACTCCGCGGCGTCCGAGCCCACGTAGACGTCCTTGCCGCTTCGGTCGATGAACAGCGCGAACGACTTGCCGCCGTGGTACTCGTTCGACCCGGCGTGAGCCGGAAGCCCGGCGTAGACGTCGTCCCCGCCGTCGTCGATGAACAAGACCATCCCGTTGTGCGCCGCGGATGCCAGAGAGAACCCGGACGTCTCGTACCGGTCGTTGCCGCCCAGGTCGTGGAAGACCACGCTCGTTTCGTCCCACGAGAGGCCCTGCGCCACGCCCGAATGACTCTGGTAGAGATCGTCGCCCGCGCCCTCGATGAACGTCCCCACGGCCTGGTGCGCTGCAAACCCCTGCGCGTAACGCGAGCCGATGTATCGGTCCTTCCCCTGCGCGTCCCAGAGGATGCCCCACGCGTAGAAGTACCCGCCGCCCTGACTGAAGTTCCCGGACTCGTAGACGTCGTCACCCCGGGCGTCCACGAGCACGCCGATCCCGCCCGATGCGACATTTCGGAAGCCGAAGCCGACGCCCTGTCCCCAACCGCTGTACTGGCCGATGTCGCCGTAGTCCGAGTCGTAGCGCCCGGTGCAGACGTACCGATCGTTCCCGCCCTCATCGACGAGCGCCCCGACACCGCCCGGGAAGCCCACCGCCTGGCAGAACCGCGACCCCGTGTAGAGATCGTCGCCGCCGCGGTCGATCAGCACGCCAGCGCCCGACATCCCGATTCCCTGCGACAGGTCCTGCGCGTGGTAGACATCGCGACCGGCGCCGTCGAGCAACTCGGCCGAACCTGCCACGCCGGCGCCCTGCGACCAGTCACGAGAGAGGTACTGGTCATCGCCGGCGAGGTCCGCGAGGTACGCCGCGCCCCCGAGCGCGCCACAGAGCCCGAACGGCGACGTGGCCGCCCACAGGTCGTCGCCCGACGCATCGATGTAGATCGATGTCGTTTGCGTGAGGTCCGCGCGGGCCGCGACGTCCAGGTAGTTGTCGTTGCCCGACAGGTCGAAGAGGAACGCGCAGCGATTCGTGTGCTTCTGGTTCCCGCCGCCCCACACCTCGATCCGGCCGAACGGCGTGTCCTTCGACGCGATGAGCCCGTCCCGACCGGCCCCCTCGGCAGCGTTCACGAGGCCGGCGATCGACGACGCGACGAGCGACCGTGCGAGCGAGGCGGCATCTGCGACCTTCGCGCGATCCACCTTCGCAAGAAGCCCGACGATCCGCCGGTTCGCACGCTCACGTGCCGGATCCTCGTCGTCGGTGAGGTACTCGCCCTCGTTCACGCGCGCCGTCAGTTTCTCGAAGTTCGCCGCGAAGAACGTGCGGTCGTCTTCCGTCCACGACGCCAACGCCGCCCGCGACGCCGCGTCGATCTCGGCGACCCGTGCCGCGATCGCTTCGATCAACGCGGGAAGCCCGTCAGGCATCGCTCCGGCGGCGCTCGGAGCACTCGCATCTCGCCACGTTCCAGCCGCGACGCGAGCAGCGCTCGCCGCCGACCCGATCGCAGTCGCCACTTCGATCGCAAGCGGCTCGTTCGCCGCAAGACTGAGGTGCGCCTCGGTCACCTCGCGGAGCCGCAGCGGGTCGCGCTTCGCCGCGTGCTTGCGATTGCGCTCGAGGATGTCCATGTACCGCGCCGTGCCGCCGTCGAGGGCCAGCGCGTCCCGGATCAGGTCGTCGGTCGCGCCGTTCGCGCGCGCGGAGCGAAACCAGTCCGTCGGCGTGTCGATGCGCGCGTAGGGCGGCGGTTGACGCCCGAGCAGGGCCGTGACGCTGCGCAGGCCTTCTCCGTCCCGCCAAAGGTCGAGCGTCACCTCGGAGTCGGGCGCGTGGGTGAGCAGCAACTCACGGAACTTCCCGATCGGGTCGGGCTCGTCCGGTCGGAGGATCACTCCCGCAATTCCGAAGACGACGTCACCAGCCTTCGCGCCCGCCGCCTCCAGCCCCGAGCCCGGCTTCACCGCGGCGATGCGCGGGCCGACGGCCTTCGTGCCGTCCGAGAGCGTGACGGAAGCCGTACCGGTGAATCCGTTCGCGCCCAGCGCGGGGCGGTCGTCCGGCGACGGATCGAACGGCAGAGGTTTCGAGTTCGTCGGCGCCTTGACGTCCGGAACCGGTCCCGCGGGCGTCGCCACGGCGACCGCCGGCTGGATCGGCGCGAGGAGCGCGGTCGCGGTTCGGGGCGGCGCCACGACAGCGGGCGCGGGCGGCGCCGCGCACGCAGCGAACAGAGCGTAGGCCATCAACACGTGCACGGTTCGGCGCATCGTGGGAGTGTCGCGCGACACCGGCTCCGCTGGAAGTGGCCGTCCGGGGAAAAGTGGCGCACTTGGCTGCGCTCCAGCGAGCCGGCTGCAAGGCGGGCGAGGCGGGCCAACTCCACGGAGCGAGTTGCGCGCCGCGCCCAACGCAGCAGCAGGCTCGCTGGAGCAGCAGCGGCGAAGCCGGCGCGCGGCTTGCACTCTCATGCATCGCGCGTTCGCGAATCTACGACCGCAAGCCGCGTGACCAAGTGCGTCAGGTTTCCTCGGACGGCCACGAGCCGTTGCGCGAGTCGCCGGACCACGGCGAGGCGGACTGCGTCCCCCCGCGGCCCCGGGACGCGCGATCCTTGCGCGCCGCGCGACGACGTGACAACGTCGCGGCCACATGGCCTACGCAGCGTTCACCCTCGACTCCCTCGACGTGCGCCGCGTGGCGGCTGCTGCGGGCACGCCGGCGTACGTCTACAGCGAAACCGCGCTGACCACTCGAGCCGACGAGGTGCTGTCGTTCCGCGCACCGTTCGGACTCACCGCGCGGTTCGCGGCGAAGGCCAACCCGTCCAGGGCCGTTCTGCGGATCTTCGACGCCAAGGGCCTGCACTTCGACGCGAGCACGACCTTCGAAGCCAGGCGCGTCCTGTCCGCGGGCATCGCGCCGACGCGCGTGCAGATCACGGCCCAGATGCTCGGTGAGGGCCTCGACGACCTGGTTCGCGCCGGAGTGCGTGTGACGGCGTGCTCGCTGGCCCAGGTGGAGCGACTGGGCCGCACCTTCCCGGGGCTGGCGATCGGCCTGCGCGTCAACCCCGGCGAAGGCAGCGGCGGCAACAATCGCACGAACGTCGCCGGGCCCGGGGCGAGCTTCGGGATCTGGCACGAGCGACTCGGCGAGGCGTCCGCTCTGGCGGAGTCCTACGGCCTGCGCGTGACGTGGCTCCATCACCACGTCGGGTCCGGCGGCGAGCCGAAGAAGTGGGCGGGCATCGCGGAGCGGACCATGACGTTCCTGGACGCTCTGCCGCACGTCACGACGCTCAACCTCGGCGGCGGCTTCAAGGTCGCCCGCGTCGAAGGCGAGAAGCGAACCGACCTCGCTCGCGCGGCGGACGCGATCGACGTCCTCCTGCAAAGCTACGCGGCGCGGATCGGGCGACGTCTCCACCTCGAGATCGAACCCGGCACCTTCCTCGCCGCGAACTGCGGCGTGATCGTCGCGCGCGTGGTGGATGTGGTGGACACCGGCCCCTCGGGCCACGTGTTCGTGAAGATCGACGCCGGAATGGCCGAGATCCTGCGACCGTCGCTCTACGGCGCGCAGCACCCCGTGGAGTTCGTCGCAGCCGACGAGTCGCGACCGCTCGGCGCTCCGCGCACGCTGCTCGTGGTCGGCCCCTGCTGCGAGTCGGGCGACCTCATCACCCCGGCGCCAGGCGACCCGGAGGCGCTCGGCGAACGTCGCCTGCCGATCCCATCGATCGGCGACCTCTGCGTCATCGGAGGAGCGGGCGCGTACTGCTCGTCGATGGCCGCGCGGAACTACAACTCGATTCCCGCCGCCCCGGAAGTCATGGTGCGCGCGTCGGGCGCACTCGATGTCGTCCGGCGGCGCCAGTCGTTCGAGGACATCTTCCGCGACGAAGTCTGATCACTCCCACCGATGGTCCGGCGCGCCGGGACGAACGTTGTCCACCCACCCGGCTCGTGCGCCCGGGAACGCGTCGCAGTAGGGAATGTACGGTTTGATGTCGAGCACGGGCGTGCCGTCGAGCAGGTCGTGCTCGGCGATCACGATCTCGCGACCGCGAACCGACACCAGCCGGGCGCAGGTCAGTCCGATCGGGTTCGGACGGTGCGGCGACCGCGTCGCGAACACGCCGCGTCGCTCGTCGTCGCGCGGCGGGACGACCGTGGACTTCCACCCCCGGGCGTACGAGACCACGAACAGAACCCAGATGCGATCGAACCCGGCGAGGTGAAGCAGGCAGTTCTGCATCCCCTTGCGCAGCACGATCGTCGCGGGTTCCGGACGATCCGGCGAGCCCTGTCGCGGCGCGTCGTGGACGTAGCGCCACGGCGAGCGCACGACACCGACGGGGCGGAACGTCCACGCAGGCAGCTCCTCCGGGTCATCGGTGCGAGACGCGCGCTCGACGTGCGTCGCCGGCGGCCCGGCGGGTCGCGTCTTGCCGCCGCGTCGGGGGGGCCTGGCGACTTCGGGGTCGGCGTCGGATCCGTGGGCGTTCGTCACGCGAAGATCGTCGCCCGCCGACTCGGGTCTCAAACCGAGAAAGCAACGAGCCGATAGGAACCCAGATGGACTGTCCTCACTGCGGCATCGAGAACCTCGTCGGCGCGCGTGTCTGCGCGGCGTGCGGCAAGTCCATGGTCTCGCAGCCCCGAGCGCCGGCGGCAGCGTCCGAAGCCGATCGAAGCTCAGCCGGCCCTTCGACATCGCAACCCGCCCGCGCACCGACAATCCGCCGCGCCGCGGACGAACTGAGCTCCGCGCCGACGAAGTGGGGCGAGAGCCCGTCGCCGGCTCCGGTCGAGCGTCACGACGAGTTGGAGCAGGCCCTCTGTCGCATCTGTCAGTCGCCGTTCGACGTCGCATCGGGCGCGGCAGGCCCGCCGGTCTGCCCGTCGTGCAAGAGCCTCTCCGCACAGGTCGGGCAGATGGCGCCGAACGAGGTGCAGATCCACCCGGCGACCGGGACCATCGAGGACTTCGCGGGACAACTGAACGCCGCACCGCGACCGAAGCCAGTCCTGAACAAGCGCGTCGGCGTGCGAGCCGGCCCCGTCGCCGCCGTCGCTGGCCTGGTCATCGGCATCGCAGGACTCGCAGTCGTGAAGCTGAGCGGGCACGAGCCCGATCGAGCGAAGGAGATCGTCGGGCCGACGCGCGCCGAGGAGTGCACGATCGAAGTCGCCCCGTCGGACGACTTCGTCGCGCGGCACGTCACCACGCTGCGACTGAAGCTCGTACGCGAGGAGCCGCGCGTGTTCGGCGGGACCGCGGATCGTCGGCTCGACGTGGCGCAGGCGACGACGCAGTCGAGCGAGGCCGCGCTCGTCCGACTGGACCGCGGCGCAGCCACGTTCGACATGACATCCGAGGGCCAGGTCGTGAGCCAGACGGGGAAGTCCGGCTCGGACGATGCGCGCGACACGGTGATGTACCCCTGGAGCGGACGCCACCCGCAGGTCCGTGTCCGCGCGACGTCCACCGCGCCGCTCTCGCAACTCGACGGCTCCGCCGTGACCGCCGGGTACGACGTCCAGCCGTTCTTCCACCTCGGCGCGCTCTCGGCGCAGACCCGGAGTTTCCGTGTCGGAGACCGCTGGAAGGCCGACATCTCCATGCCGTGTCTCGCCGACCGCCAGGGACGCGTGTTCACGTGGACCTTCCCTGCGGAGATCACGTACGCGGGCACGGCCGTCCGCGCTGGCTACAAGTGCGCTGCGTTCCGTGTGACGGCGCAGGCGCCGCAGCGGTACCCGGCCGCCGTGGACGACGCGTTCAACCACTCGTCGGTGAAGATCGCGGGCGCCGTGTGGATCGAGTTGACGACCGGCGTGTCGGCCGGCGCGGACCTCGTCTTCGACGCGCATCTGTGGAAGGACGCGGGACGGATCGAGGACGACTACACGATCGCGGGTCGCCTGACGCAGGATCGCGAGTAGCGGCCCGCCACTCGCGCCCGGCTGTTCAGTAGACCTTGATCCCGCGAGAGACCTGTTCCAACACCGGCAGGAGATCGCCGAGCGACGCATGGTCGTCGATCTTCGTGCCCGCGCGTCTCCAGACGAGGCGCCCCGACGTGTCGATCACGCACCACGTGGGGCTCGGAAGCCATTCGCCGGCGCGGAACATCTGCCGCGCACAGCCGTAGGTCGCCGCCGCGCGTCCGGCCGGGTCCGAGGCCGTCGTGAACGGGAGCTTCAGACGGTCGGACCACGCCTTCGTCCGCTCCTTCTCGTGCGGATCGACGACCACCACAGACACCTTCCAGGAGTCGAGTTTCGCCTGCTCGGTCGTGAGCCGCTGGAGCACCTTCACGTCAGCCGTTCCGCAATCGCCGTGCGCGAACACGAGCACCACGATCCGGCCCTTCAGCGTCGAGAGATTGACCGGCCCGCTCGGCGACGGCAGCGCGATCTCCGGAGCGGCCTCCCCCACCTTCGCCGCGCCCAGCGTGCAACGGACCGCCTCGACGTTCTCGCCGCGGATCGACGCGATGTCCCACGCGCCGCCCTTCAACTGACGGCGCGCGAGCCCCACGGCGTACGCGACATCCACGTCCGCACCCGCTGCTTGCTGGGCTTCGACGGCCTCCAGCGCGCCTTCGCCGCCCACGCGACCGAGGGCTTCGACGAGCGCAACGCGCGCGACCTTGTCCTTCTCCGCCGCAAGCGCCGCGAGGAGCGCCTTCGACGCGCCGTCCGGTTGCGCGATCCCGGTAGCGCGGGCAGCAAGTGCGCGAACGAACCGGTCCTGGTCGGCGAGCAGAGGGATCAGTGCCCCGGCGTCCTTCTTGTCGAGTGCGGCGAGGGCCCACTCGGCGGCACATCGCGCCTTCCAGACCTCGGGCGCAGACTCGCTGCGCACCGGCTTCAGATGATCGCCCCAAGGCACCCCGCGAAATGCGTCGAGCTTCGTCGCGACTGCGGTGGGGATCGGCGCGTCGGCGGCGGGTGCGGCAGGGGGAGCGGCGGCGAACACGAGCGCAAGGCCCAACGACGCCAGGAGTACGGACTGGGCACGTTTCGACATGCGGGCCTCCGCGGCGTGTGCGCCGCCGCCTCGTTCATCGGCCCCGGTTCACGCGTCGCTGAAGGTCGGCCGCTGCCGTGTCGGTCGCGAGCATCTCGAACGCTTCGACGTCGAGCCACACGCCGTCGCGCTCGTGGTCCTGCCGCATCACCCCGACCCGGGCGAATCCGAGCTTCGCGATCACGCGGAGCGACGCAGGGTTCTCGGTCGCGGCACGCACGACGATCTTGTGGAGTGCCAGATGCCGGAAACCGAATGCCACCGCCGCAGCCGCGGCTTCCGTCGCAATCCCGCGCCCGTGCTGCGTCCGCCCGATCCAGTAACCGAGCTCGGCCCGGTCGTACCGGATCGCCCCGCGGCCCCTCGCGATCGATTCGACACCGACCACGCCGCGGAACTGCCCCCCTTCGAAGATCGACCACACCCAGCCGCTCCCGCGCGCACGCGCGTCGATCGCGTGCCGCAGGAAAGCGGCCGAGTCGCCGATGTCGCGATGCGGCGCCCAGGTGAGGTACCGCGTCAGTTGCGGGTCGGACGCGTGGGGGTGAACGAGTTGGGCGTCGTCGAGCCGTACCGGCCTCACGACGAGGCGCTCCGTGCGGAGCGTCGCAACCTCTTCGGTGGGTGGTACGAACTCGGTGGCCATGGCGAGGTTGGTTCCGGGGGCGGCAGTTGAGAGGATCGGGGGCGTGCCCGCCCCGGAGAACGCCGCGAGTGTAGCGCCGCGCGCCACGTGCTGGACGCGGGTACTCGGCTGGGCGGCGCTCATCGCACTCTTCTTCGCGCTGCGGCTCCCGGCCGTCTTCGGGAATTCCGCCACGTACGACGAGCCGATCTACCTCGGCGCCGGCAAGCACTTCGCGGTGCTGCGCGACGACCGCGCCGGTGCGATGCTCTATCACCCGCCTCTCGCGTACCACCTGTCGAGCGCACCGCTCTGGTTCCTCGACGTGCCCCTGAGGCCGTGGGACGCAGCGGGTTCCAACACGCAGGTCGGACTCGACATCCTCTACGGCAGCGCGTTCCGCGGGGCGCCGGTCGATCCCGAGACCGTCCTCTTGCTCGCGCGACTGCCGATTCTCCTCGCGGGGCTCCTCGCACTGCCGCTCCTCTTCGCGATCGGTCGGCGGCTCGGAGGGACGTCCGCCGGTTGGCTCGCGGCGATCGTGTGGGCGACGTTCCCGGAGGCCGCGGCGCAGAGCGCGCTCGCGACGACCGACTGCGTCGCGGCGGTTGCGGCGTTCGGGCTCGCGCTCGCGGCGCTGCGACATCTCGAGGCAGCACGCGCCGCGACGGCTACGTCCCGCCGCACGCTCGTCGTCCTCGGCGTCGCGACGGGACTCGCGCTCCTCTCGAAGCACACGCTGCTCGTGCACGTCGCCGTCACGGCGGCGGCGCTCCTGTGGATGCGCGCCCTGACGTGGCGATCACTCGCCGCGGCCGCCGGCATCGCGGCGTTCGTCGTGTGGGCCGGATACCTCTTCGAGTTCCGCGCAGCGGTTCCTGCCACTGGCTCGCACGAGACGCTCGACGCCGTGGCGAGACGGCTCGGCATCGACGTCGGAACCCTCGAAGGGCCCGCCCGCACGATCCCGATCCCCGCGCCGACGTACTTCCGCAGCGTCGCCGACGCGTTCTTCTCCAAGGCGCAAGCACGCAGCGGCACGCCGTGGGTCGCCTACATGCACGGCGAGTGGAGCGCGCGCGGCTTCTGGACGTACTTCCCGTACGCCACGTTCGTGAAGACGCCGATCGCACTGCTCGCGTTCGTGGCACTCGGACTCGCCGGACTCCGCAGCCTGTGGCGCGATCGACGCGACGAGACGGCGCTCGTGCTCGCGCTCTTCGCAGTGCCGTTCGCGGCGGCGATCGTGTCGCGGCTGAACATCGGATTCCGGCACGTCCTTCCGGCGCTGCCGTTCCTGTTCGTCGTCGCGGCGGCGGGGTTCGTCCGACTCCTCGCGCCGCGCGTGGTCCGGCCGATCGCGCTCCTCGGCGCTGCGGCGCTGCTCACGGTCGCGCCGGTGCTGGCAGGCGCCGCGACGGATCCGATTCCGTATGCGAACGTTCTCGCAGGCGGCCCGCCGGGATTGCACGCGCACCTCGCCGACAGCAACCTCGAGATCGGTCAGGATCTCCGCCGCGTGGCAGACTGGGCGCGGGAGCACGACGTGGACGAGATCGCCATCTACCTGCACGGTCCGCCGGGACTCGCCGAGCGCGAGACGCTACGGGAGCCTCGCTTCCGCGTCCTCGCCGTCGCGCCGACCGGCGGCCTCCTCTACGACGTGAACGCCGCCGACCAACAGGGCCCCGTCCCCCGCCGCGGACTCCTCGCCGTCGGCGAATCCGTGATGGTCACCCCACGCTGGCGCCGACTCGTCAGCGTCCCGCCGCTGGCGACGGTGGGCCGCACGCGCATCTACGTGATGCCGCGATGAGGTCGTGGTGGATCGTCGGCGTGCTCGCCCTCGCCGGGACCGGTCTGTTCGCCGCGACGCGAACCCGCGCGATCGCCACGACTGCGGACGGCGACGTGCGTGTCCTTCGTGTGGCGTTCGGCGCCGGGTACACGATCCCGTCCGGTCGTTTCCGTCCCGGCGTGGGCCGCGACACGTCTCCGACGGCGCTCGTGGTCCACGTCGAGCGGGACACCGCGTCGCGCTCGACGGGCGTCCTGGTCGGAGCGTGCGGCTGCCGGTACGCAGCCGACGACGTGCTGCAGTTGCCGGACGTCGCCGAGTACGCGTTCACCTTCGAAACGTACCCGCGGCGCGACGCGACCCTCCGACTCGAGTTCGACTACCTGGCGACCCGAACGGCGGAGTTCAACTCGCCCGCGCCGATCCCGCCGCCCGCCTCCGCCGACGGCGTCGAGGACCTGCCCGTCGTCACGCGCATCGACGGCGAGACGTGGGTGCTCTCGCCCGACCCGCAGGACACGCGGTCCGTCGTCGTCCGGGCCGCGGGCGCCGACCGCAGCGGCTTCGCGTGGGCGTACCGCGGCGCGTCGTTCGCCGACGCGTCCGGCAATCGCGTGTTCCGGCAGTCCGACGGCTTCACGACCCGCGAGCACCGCATCTCGCTCCCGGCGACCGCGGCAGGCGCCGGCTACCGCCTCTGCCCGCACGAGCCATGGTGGGAGTTGGCGATCGACCTCGGAACGACGAAGTCCATGACGTTCCGATTCCGCCCGCCGCGCTGACGTTTACTTCGCCGCGTACATCGCGACCCGCTCCTCGATGCGCGCCCGAAGCGACGTGTCGCCCCAGTCCTTCAGCAGGTCCTCAAACACGGCGCGGAGCTTCTCCGCAGGCTCCTTCTTCTCCAGCATCTTCGAGGCCTTCGCGGACGCGAGCTCGAACGCCGCCTCGGCCTTCAACGACTTCTGGAACGCGGGGTCCTTCGGCCACTGCGCGGCGTCGGCGGCGATCTTCGACGCTGCGGGGACGCCCTTCGCTTCGGCGGCCTGCCGCTGCAGGAGCGAGAGCGCGAACGATGGCCACCCGGCGTCGCGCTGTGCAGCGGCGCGTTTGCAGACCTCGTCGCACGCTGCGGTGATCTGCTCCTGGATGTACGCCGCGTCGGCCCTCTGTGCGTCCGTCGCGTCCGCCTTCTTCGCGACGCGGTCCGCCTCCGTCCACGCGCGGCCGAGCGCTCCGTCACGTGCCGCGTCCACGGCCTTCGCGAGCGACGCATCGACCGCGCGCAGCGGCGCGACGAATGGCCGCGTGCGGTCCGTCCACAGCGGGATGAACTTCCCCGGATCGATCCAGTCGGCGAGGCCCGCGCTCACCGGCTTGTACCCGTAGTTGTGGCCTTCGCTGAAGTTGCCCGGGTAGAGCCCGTAGTGCAGGTGCGCGAAGTGGCCGCCGTTCTCGATCGAGTAGGACATCCCCATCGTGCCGAGGAGCTGCCCGGCGCGGACACGATCGCCGCCGGTGACGAACACGGTGTCGCCGCCGTGCATGTAGACGGCGTTGACGCTCTCCCTCCCGTCGGGCGAGTGCGACAGCACCATGAGCGTGCCCATGTCGGTGCCGGTGAGCACCCAGCGGACGAACCCGTCGGCCGCCGCGTAGAACCCGGCGCCGTCGAGGCACGCGCCGACGTCCTGGCCCGTGTGGTAGACGGTGCCGTTCGAACGCAGGTTCGCGAAGGGCTGGAGCGACGTGCCCTTCACCTCCTCGTCGCCGAAGCCGAGCAGCGGCCCGGTCCAGCGGGACGACGGCCCGAGCTTCGCAGCGTCGCCGCCGCCGCCCTTCGACACGCCCTTCTTCACGTATCCGGGCGCGACCTGCGCGACCTTGTCCATGCCTTCGAGAAACGGCGTCCACTTGAGACCGTCCGGGTCCGCGCGGAGGAACTCGTCGTAGACGCGTTCGACGCGAAGCTTGCTCGCGATGCGGTCCGTGAGCGCCGCAAGACACGTCCGCACGTGGTCGTCGCTCTCGTCCCGGAGACGCTCCGCCACCGCGGCCGCGGGGTCGCCGCCCAGGGCAGCCGCGCCGACCTTCGCGTCCCAGAGTTTGATGCACGAGAGGACGGCCTTCTCCCGCAACCGCGGAACTTCCGACTTGACGAGCGGCCACGCCTTCGCGAGGACCGTCGAGTCGCCGTAGTAGTCGAGCGCGAAGAGCGCGCGGTGCTTGACGCGCCAGTCGGCGTGATCCAGCAGAGCGACAAACAGCTCCTTCAACTCCGGATTGCGGAACCGCTTCGCCGCCTCGATTCCGGAGAGGCCCTTGTCCGTGACGAACTTCGCGATGAGCGACTTGCGGTCGGCCGGCGCGGCCTTCACGATCGCCGCGAGGTCGGCGCGCGTCGCGTCGATCAGCACCGGCCCGGACCCGGTGTTCACGTCGGCGCCCCAGCCGACGAGGTCCGCCGCCACGCTTGCGCTCACTGCGAGAGCGATTGCGGTCACCGTGACCGCGACCGCTGTCGCGCCGACGATCGCCGAGCGCAGCGGGAGGAGCCTTCGCAACGTCATGCGTGTGGGATGATACGCCCCGGTATGCTCAGCGCGTTCGATCCCCCGGAAGGAGCCCTCATGCGCGCAGATCGTCTCCCGTTCGCTCTGACACTCGCAGCCGCCCTCGTCGCAGGGCCTGTCTTCGGCACCGCGCGCGCGGACGACGCAGCGAAGGTTCAGCTCACGCTCAAGCTGGAGAAGGGCGCGGTGGCGGCCTTCGACCAGTCGCAGTCGAGCGTGCAGAACATCACGATGTCGAACGGAATGCCGAACGAGCAGAGCAACGACACGCAGCGCGAATGGACGCAGACCGTCGAGAGCACGACCGACGGCGCCGCCGCCGTGCAGGTGAAGTTCGGCCGGTTCAAGGGCAGCGCCTCGAGCATGATGGGAGTCATGGAGTTCGACTCGGCCGAGCCGGCAGACCCGATGAATCCCATGGCGGCGTTCACGGGCATGTTCACTGCGCTCTCCGGCAAGACCGCCACTGTGAAGATCGCGAAGGACGGCAAGCTCGGAGACGTGACGGGCATCGACGGTGTGGCGGAAGCTGCAACCGGCGGCATGGGTGGCATGGGCGGCGGCATGGTGAAGGGTGTCGCGCGCGCGTTCGCCAGCCCAGACGCCGCGAAGAGTTGGCTCCGCGGCGTGTTCCCGAAGCTGCCGGAGAAGCCGGTGGGTGTCGGTGACACCTGGACCGACGAGTGGACGCAGGACTTCGCGGGCGGCAAGAAGGTGAAGATCACGCTCACGTTCAAGGCGACCTCGATCGACGCCGAATCCGTGTCCGTCTCGCTCGACGGCAAGTTCGCGCTCGAGGAGTCGGCCGCGCCGACGACGAAGGACGGCGAGAAGCCGGCCCTGCCGGGGGCGCCCGGCATGCCGGGCCTGCCCGGTGGCCCCGGCGGTGCGGGCGGCGCAGGCGG
>JAIOPE010000117.1 GCA_021414065.1 Planctomycetota bacterium | reverse complement strand
GCGTCGGACGCGTCCGGGAGGTCCCGATGAAGGTGCTCGTCTGGTTGGTCGCGCTCGCCGCGGTGGGCACGGGAGCGTGGTGGTTCCTCGCCGGCGGCAGCAGCCGCACCGCGCCGCCGAAGGTGACGTACCGCACGGCGCAGGTGGACCGCGGCGAGGTGATCGAGGGCGTCGCTGCGAGCGGCACGGTGCAGCCGGTCGTGCTCGTGCAGGTCGGCACGCAGATCAGCGGCGTGATCGAGAAGCTCTTCGCGGACTTCAACTCGAAGGTGAAGGCGGGGCAGACGATCGCCGTGCTCGACGCGCGGCGGCTCCTCACGCAGATCGCGCAGGACGAAGCCGCCATCGCGCGGGGCCGCGCCGACCTCGACCGCGTGAAGGCGGCGGTCGTGCAGTCCCGCGCCGAGGCGGCGCGCGTGCGGGCCACGATCCCGCAGGCCGCGTCCGACGTGGACCGCGTCCGCGCGCTGCTCGACCAGGCTGAGCGCGAACTCGCGCGGCAGACGTCGCTCGCCGCGCGGAAGCTCGCGACGCAGTCGGACCTCGACGCCGCGACGGCGGGCCGCGGCTCGCTCGCGGCGCAACTCGCGTCGGCCGAGGCGTCCGTGATCGTCACCCGCGCGCAGATCGACGCGTCGGAGGCGGCGGTGCGTCAGGCCGAAGCGCAGGTCGCGGTGGCCGAGGCGGCGATCCGACAGAGCGAGGCGCAACTCGCCGGCGACCGCGTGAACCTCGACTACGCGACGATCCTCTCGCCCGTGGACGGCGTCGTCGTCGCACGCAACGTGGACGTGGGGCAGACGGTCGCCGCGAGCCTCTCCGCGCCGACCCTGTTCCTCATCGCGCAGGACCTCACGAAGATCCAGGTGCAGACGAGCGTTCCCGAGGCCGACGTGGGCCGCGTGCGCGACGGGCAGCGCGTGCGCTTCACGGTGGACGCTTACCCGGATCGTTCGTTCGACGGCGCGGTGTCGCAGATCCGGCTCGCGGCGACGACCGTCCAGAACGTCGTCACGTACACGGTGATCGTCGAGGCGGCGAACGCCGACGGTGTGCTCCTCCCGGGGATGACGGCGAACGTCGTCTTCGAGGTGGCGCGCGGTCCGGCCGAGTCGCTCCGCGTCCCGGCAACGTCGCTGCGACTCCAGGTGACCCCGGACATCCTCGAGGGCGGCGACGCGGCCGCGACCGAGGCACCCGCTGCCGCCGCGACGGGCGGGATGGCGCCGCGCACCGGCACCGGCACCAGCAGTGCCACCGCCACCGGGCGTCGCGACGGTGGCGCAGGCGCCGGAGCAGGCGGCGGCGGGCGTCAGCGCAGGACGCGCGGCACCGTCTACGTGCAGGCGGCCGAGAACCGCCTGCGTCCGATCGCGGTGAAGATCGGCATCTCCGACGGCATCGTCACGGCGGTCGAACCCGTGGAACCGGGAAGTCTCGAGCCGGGCGCCGACGTCGTCACCGCGGTCGTGCGGGAACTCGCGCCCGCGACCACGAACCCGTTCGCGCCGACGATGGGCGCACCGCGCGGGAGCGGCGGCGGACGGTGAGCGCGCAGCAGGCGGCTCCGCTCATCCGCACGAGCGGTCTCACGCGGATCTACCGCATGGGCGACATGGAGGTCGCGGCGCTCCAGGGCGTCTCGCTCGACGTCGCGGCCGGCGAGTTCGTGGCGGTCATGGGGTCGTCCGGCTCCGGCAAGTCCACGCTCATGGCGATCCTCGGCGGTCTCGACCGGCCGACCGCGGGCACCTACGAGCTCGACGGAGCCGACGTGGCCGGGCTCTCCCGCGACGCGCTCGCCCGTCTCCGGAACGCGAAGATCGGGTTCGTCTTCCAGTCCTTCAACCTGCTCGCACGGACGACGGCGCTCGAGAACGTCGAGCTGCCGCTCATGTACGCCCGGGGCGTGTCGGGGTCGGAGCGCCGCAAGCGGGCGCGGGAGTCGCTCGAACGGGTCGGCCTAGCGTCGCGCGAGGGGCACCGGCCGAACCAGCTTTCGGGCGGGCAGCAGCAGCGCGTGGCGATCGCGCGGGCGCTCGTCAACCGCCCCTCGCTCGTGCTCGCCGACGAGCCGACCGGCAACCTCGACTCGCGCGTGACGGCCGAGATCATGGCGCTCTTCCAGGAACTGAACGACGCCGGGATCACGATCGTGTTCGTGACGCACGAGCCCGACGTCGCGCAGTACGCGAAGCGGAAGGTCGTCATGCGCGACGGCCGGATCGTGACCGACGAGCCGGTCCGTGACCGCACAGTTGCGACGGCCGTTGCGTCGGCAGTTGTGTCGGCAGTTGCGTCGGCAGTTGTGTCGGCGTCCGCGCCCGGGGCCGACGCAGCGGGGGTGGCGCCGTGAGCGCGATGTCCCTCCGGATCGCGGTGCGCGCGCTCGACCGGAACCGCGTGCGGTCGGCGCTCACGATGCTCGGCGTCGTGATCGGCGTGGCCGCCGTGATCGCGATGGTCGCGATCGGACAGGGCGCGACGAACCTCGTGCAGAAGTCGATCGCGAGCATGGGGCAGAACCAGATCATGGTCATGCCCGGCTCGTCGTCGTCCGGCGCGGTGATGTTCGGTTCGGGCAGCGTGCAAACGCTCACGCCCGCCGACGCCGCGGCGATCTCGCGCGAGTGCCCCTCGGCCACCGCGGTCGCGGTGATCGTCCGCACGCGGGCCCAGATCGTCTACGAGAACCTGAACTGGGCGCCCGCCACCGTGCAGGGCTGCAACCCCGACTACCTGGTCGTGCGCGAGTGGCCGATCGCCGAGGGTGACAACTTCACCGACGCCGACGTCAAGACCGCCGCGCAGGTGTGCCTCGTGGGGCAGACCGTGGTGGACAACCTCTTCCGCGGCGAGAGCCCGGTGGGCAAGCGCGTGCGCCTGAAGGGGTTGCCGTTCCGCGTGGTCGGCGTGCTCTCGCGGAAGGGCGCGAGCACCTTCGGACAAGACCAGGACGACGTGCTCCTGCTCCCCTGGACGACGTCGAAGAAGAAGCTCCAGGGCTCCGCGTTCAACAACGTGGACCAGATCCTCGTGACCGCGGCGTCGGCGCCGGCGCTCGTCTCGCTCGAGACCGAAGTGCGCGCCACGCTCCGCGCGACGCACCGCCTCGGACCGGAGGGGCCCGGCGCCGCGATGGAGGACTTCTCCATCCGGAACATGACGGAGCTCCTCGGGGCGATGACCGCCACGACGGGGATCATGACCGCGCTGCTCGCGGCGATCGCGTCGGTGTCGCTCCTCGTCGGCGGCATCGGGATCATGAACATCATGCTCGTCTCCGTGACCGAGCGGACGCGCGAGATCGGCCTTCGCATGGCCGTCGGTGCCCGCAGCCGCGACGTGCTGTCGCAGTTCCTCGTGGAGTCGGTCGTGCTCTCCGGGATCGGCGGGCTCCTCGGCATCGCGCTCGGGAGCGGCACAGCGATCTTCGTGGCGAACGTCATGCGGTGGCCGGCGGTCGTGTCGCCGCAGGCGATCGTGATCGCGGTCGTCTTCTCCGGCGCGGTGGGGGTGCTGTTCGGCTTCTACCCGGCCTGGCGCGCGAGCCGTCTCGACCCGATCGAGGCGCTGCGGTTCGAGTAGCAGGGGAGGATCGACGATCGGTGCGTCTTGCGACGCGCCTCCGCGGAGCAGAGAGGCCGGGCCGGACCGAGGAGATCAGGACTCGGCGCTCGCGGTCACCGTCGCCGGCCTCCTCGGCGTGAGCGGCGCGGCCGTGAGCCAGGCGCGCGTGCGGGGACGTGCCCTCCTCGCCGCCCGCGGATGGAGCTTCGACGAGGTGCTGTTGCGGATCGTGCCGGGGCGCCCGGCTACGCACACGGTTCTTGCGGGGGTTGAGGCGTGCCCTAGAAGTACATCGATGAATTTGCCGCCGCCGTCGTCCGCGTTCCGGGTCGTGTCTGCTCTCTCGTCCAACCGGCGGCGTCGCGGGCGGGTCCGCGCCGCGGGCCTCGTGCTCGTGCTCGCGCTGGCCGGTGCAGTCGCGCCCGCGATCTTCACCGCGATGGAGTTTGGGTCCTCCCGAGCGTTCGCCGACCTTGAGCTGAGCCTGACGAGCGGCGATCGCGTGAAGGCGCTCCTAAGCCCGGTCTCCGAGGTCGAACGCCACGCGATCGACTGCGCCGCGGGCACGCTCGTCACCGCGACTGTTGTCGCGACGAAGGTCCCGCCGTCGAAGACCGCGGCGGCGGTCCGCGTCCGACTCCTCGACGGAGACGGGAACGCTCTCACCGTGGCTGGCCCCGGCGGTCCTGTCGCGGCGGACGTGACGGCGACCCGCGTCGCATTCCGCAAGGTCGTGGCGCCGCGCTCCGGGCTCGTCGTCGTCGAGGTGTCGGCTCCCGACGGGACGACGGTGGCGGCGGCGGGCTACACGCTTGCGGTTTCGAAGAAGCCGCGGACGAAGTGGCGCACGCCGACGCTCGCGGTCTCGCCGTCGCAGCCGGGGCTCCTTTCGTTTGCCGCATCGGCCGGCGCGAGCGTCCGCTTCAAGACGAAGGCGCCCGCCGGTGTGATGCCGACGTTCGGCCGCGTCCTTGAGGACTCGACGCCGACGGGGACCGACTTCACCGGCGTCGCGCCCGCCGCCGCGGCGTTCGTCGCACCGACCACGGGCACATTCCAGCTCGAGGTGATCGGTACGGCAGACGGCGTTGTGGACGTCATGGCGACCGTCGTCGTGCCGAAAACGCGCGGCCGCAAACTCGACGTCACCGCGTTCCCGGATTTTGGTTCCGGCGTTGCTCTGACGCTCGACGGCACGACGCCCTCGGACCTATCGCCGGAGGGTGACGGGCTCGACGGCGTGCGCCTCGACATTCCCGCAGGTGTCTTCCCCTCCGGGACGATCCTGCTCGTTGGATCCGCGCCCACGGTGGTTCCGTCGGCAGGCTTCACGCCCGCCGGCCCGGCGATCTCCTTCTCGGCGTCGGCTGCCTTCGCGAAGGGTGCGACGGTCACGCTCACGCTCCCGTTCGACGCGAGCGCAGCGAACGGGAGCACGTCGGGCGTCGCGGTGGCGGTGCGCGACGACGACGGCAACGTCAGCGAGACGACGACGGGCCTCGTCGTCGATCTCAACGCCGGCAAGGTGTCGTTCCCGGCGTCCCACTTCAGTTCGTATCAGGTCGTCGTCGCCGCGCCTGCCGGGATCATCTCAACGTTCGCGGGGAACGGGTCGTCCGGGACCGCCGGCGATGGCGGGCCCGCCACCTCCGCGGGGATGAGGTACCCGTTCGGCATCGCAATCAATGCGTCGGGCGCGGTCTACATTTCGGAGCTGCAGGGACACGTGATCCGCGTCGTCGATCCGCTCGGGGTCATCTCGACCGTGGCGGGCATCGGCACGGGGGGCTTCTCCGGCGACGGTGGACCGGCGACGGCGGCCCGATTGTCCTTCCCGGCCGGCCTGATCGTTGACTCCGCGGGCCGTATCGTCTTCTGCGATTTCTTGAACCACCGCGTCCGCAGGATCGACACGTCCGGCACGATCACGACGATCGCAGGGAACGGAACGGGCACGTTCGCCGGCGACAACGGGCCCGCGACGTCCGCGAGTCTCTTTCGGCCCTACATGATCTGCGCCGACGCGGCCGGCAACCTCTACATCGCGGACCAGCTCAACCACCGGATCCGCCGGGTGGACACCTTCGGCACGATCACGACCGTCGCCGGGAACGGCGCAACGGCCTTCGCGGGCGACGGCGGGGCCGCCACTGCCGCCTCGATCGCGTCCCCGGCCGGTGTCGCCGTGAACGCCGCCGGGGACATCTTCATCTCCGACGAAGGGAACAATCGGATCCGCCGTGTCGCAGCCTCCGACGGCACGATCAGCACGATCGCGGGCAACGGAACGTATGGGAGCTCCGGCGACGGTGGCCCTGCGGCCGCGGCGCAGGTGAATGTACCGCGCGCTCTCGTCTTCGACGGCGACGGCTCCCTCCTCTTCGCGGACGTCTTGAACTCCAGCGTCCGCCGCATCCGGAACGGCGTGATCGACCGCGTCGCCGGCTCGGGGGTGCAGGCCTTCGGCGGGGACGGCGGCCCCGCCCTAGACGCCCAATTCAACGAGCCCATGTTCGTCGCCGTGGACGGCGTGGGCAGGCTCTACATCACCGACAACAGAAACAACCGCGTCCGCCGCGTCACGCGCTGAGGTTCCGTGCGCGGTCGATCCGCGCCGCCCCCACCGCGACTCTCGCCCCGCCGATGTCACTTTCGCCCCCTCTCGCGTGTCCTTGGTGGAGTGCCGCGAGGACAGCGCATCGGGGAGCCCGGCGACCTGCTCAGAATCGTCGGGCGTGGACACGAGGGCCGACCGCTCGTCGCGAGCGACGACGGCCGGCGGTTCGTCGTCGAGCGGCTTGCGCGGGTGTTCCGGCCGGGCGACTTGGACCTGCTCTGCTGGGCGGCCTTCGTGCTGAGGCGTTCGTCGGTTCGTGGGGACCGGCCGCGCCCGAACAACCGCTCGAACTCGGCCACCCCGACGGCGCCGTCGCACGCGCTGCGCTCCGCAGCCTGACGGCGGCCGGACCCCAAACGAGCCCAACTGCGTGACGTCGGTCCGCGGGCGTCCGTCGCCCCGTTTCCCAAATTCGGGAGGGGGGCCGGTGCGGGTACCCTGGGCCTCCTTGGACGCAGATCCGCCGCGCGCGGCCCCACCCCCTGGGGCGCGCGGCAGCGGAGTGCGACACACCCCAACCCCAGAGGAGACACCGCGATGGAAATCCGCGAGCTGAAGGTGCCGGGCTACGAAGAGGTCTACCGCTGCTCCGACCGCCGTACCGGCCTCCTCTCCTTCATCGCCGTCCACGACACGACGCTCGGGCCCGCCCTCGGCGGCTGCCGGATGTGGCACTTCACGGCCGAGGAAGACGCGATCGCCGACGTCCTGCGCCTCGCGAAGGGCATGACGTACAAGAGCGCGGTTGCGAAGACCGGCCTCGGCGGCGGCAAGGCCGTGATCGTCGGCGACCCGAAGACCCAGAAGTCGCCGGAGCTCTTCCGCGCGATGGGACGGTTCATCCACACGCTCGGCGGCCGCTATCTCACGGCCGAAGACGTCGGCACGAACGTCGAAGACATGCACAACATGCGGCGCGAGACGCCGTACGTCGCCGGCCACTCGGTGGACAAGGGCGGCTCGGGCGATCCGTCGCCCTTCACCGCGCTCGGCGTCCTCATGGGCGTCCAGGCCACCGTCGAGACGCGACTCGGCCGGAAGGATCTCGCGGGCCTCACCGTCGCGATCCAGGGCCTCGGCAACGTCGGCATGTTCCTCGCGCGGCACCTGAAGGACGCGGGCTGCAAGCTCGTCGTCACCGACACGAACGCGGAGCGCGTGCAGATCGCGGTGAAGGAACTCGGCGCCAAGGCCGTGGCCCACACCGACATCTACGGCGTCGAGTGCGACGTCTTCTCGCCGAACGCGCTCGGCGCGATCCTGAACGATCGCACGATCCCGCAGCTCAAGTGCAAGGTCGTCGCCGGCGGAGCGAACAACCAGCTCGCCGAGGACCGACACGGCAGCGCGCTCATGGACCGCGAGATCCTGTACGCGCCGGACTTCGTGATCAACGCGGGCGGCATCATCAACGTGAGCGTCGAGTTCGCGATGGGCGGATACGACGAAGCGGCGTCCACGAAGCGCGTCCGGAACATCTACAACGCGCTGAACGACATCTACAAGACGAGCGCCGAGAAGGCGATCCCGACCAGCGAGGCCGCCGTCGTCCTCGCCGAGAAGATCCTCGCCGACGCCCGCAAGGCGAAGGGCCTCCCGGCCCGGAACGTCTGGGCGAACCAGGGCGTCGAGCGGTAGCTGGCCGCCGGCAGTCCGAATCGGAGCACCCGAGCCCGGGCAGCGTCGGGCGGATGTTGAGCTTTTGGGGACCGTCCCCGGGGCGCCTTCGGCAGGTCCGGAGGCGCCCCGCACGATTCGTGGCGGCTCGGAGCCGGACGACGATCCCCGCGACCTCCAGGGTGACCACACCGCACGCAGCGCGTCTCGATTCGGCGGTTTTCGGCAGCGCGACCGGCGCGACGCCGATCTGTGGGGTAGGCTGAGGTCTGGGCCGCACGACCCAGCGTGCTCGGCCGGTTCGTGTGTTCCGTTCGTTCCGAGAGGTCGCCCGCACATGGTCCATTCCCGCCGTCTCGCTCCCGTTGCCGCCGCTGTTGCCACCGGTGTCTCCGCCGTTGTCACCGCCGGTGTAACCACCGCGCTGGCGTGCGCCGTGGCCGTCCGAGCGGGATCCGCCCGCGCGGACGACACCGTGGACCTTCAAGTCGTCGGCAACGCGAACGTCGCCGGCACGATCCGGCCGGCGGGGGAGCGGGAGCGGTTCCTGTTCGACCTCGGGATGGGCACGAAGATCGCGGCCGCTGCGAAAGCGAAGTCGAAGCGGGGCGCGTTCATCCCGCAGATGGACCTCACCGACCCCGGCGATGCGGTGCTCGCCACCGCGACGGTGAAGGGGCGCGGGTCGAAGCTCGCGTCGTTCCAGGTGCCGGAGGGCGGTCGTCACGCGCTCCGCGTCTTCGGCGACGGCGCAGCCGACGGCGACTACACGGTCGCGGTCACCCTGAAGCCGCAGAAGGCGTTCTCGGGCACAGGCACATCGGCGCCGTCGAAGGACGCCCTCACGTACACGTTCGGCGCGCCGGCCGGGACGAAGGCCCGCGTGGTGCTCAAGGCCGGGGCGGGCAGGACATTCGTGCCCGTGCTCGACAGCCTCGACGGCCCCCGCGGCGAGCATCTCGACCTGACGGGCGCGTCCACGCGGCCGCTCCTGCTCACCGAGTCCGGAGACTGGACGGTCGGGTTCCACGACGGCGGCGCGGCCGGCGGCGGGTGGGTGTGTCAGGTGATCCTCACGCTGCCGAAGCTCCGGCGGTCGAAGATCGACATTTCGGCCGCGGCGCTCACCGGCAACTTCGCCGACCAACAACCGGTCTACGGGCGCCTCGTGGACGACGGCGGCGCGCTCATCGACCCGCCCGACACCGGCGGCAGCCTCGACGGCGCGTCGGTCTCGATCCCGGCGGGGGGCATGCCGTTCCCGGTCGTCATCACGATGAGCCCCGCGCCGTCGCTCGGCGGTCTCGGGGGCGACCACCCGGCCGGGCCGGCGATCCAGTTCGGGCCCCCCGGTACGAAGTTCAACGCCGGCAAATCGGCGACGATCTCGCTCCCGTACGACGCGTCACGCTTCAGCAACCCCGCGACAGAACTCACGGTGTACGTGGAGGACGAGTCCACGGGCCTCGTGACCCCGGTGCCGAAGCCGTACAACTTCGACACGCCCGGAGTGGTGTCGTTCCCGGCGCCTCACTTCTCCATCTACATGGCCGGCAGCGGCGCGCCGCGACCGCTCGACGGCCGCTGGGTCGTGGCGTCGTTCGAAGGCGAGACGAGCCAGGAGTTCGGCGCGAAGTCCCAGGCGTCGGTCGGCACGCTTGAGTTCTACGCAGGCAACTTCAACATCAGCACGTCCGGCCGGAGCTCGACCTGGACCCGGCTGGCCGTCGCTGCAAACGGCCCGGTCGCCATGTCCGACCCGGTGTACGACTACGACTTCGGCTCGTTCACGGAGTCCGGCACGTCGGCGATCCTGTATCCCTACGGCGGTGGCGGCACGGACGAACTCGTCCGGGCGGCCGGCGGCGACGTGCTGCTGCGCAAGCCGGCGCAGGCGGGAGTGGAGACCCTGGCATTCGCGCTGCGTGAGGCGCCCGGCATACCGACGTTCGTGAACGTCGCCGGGCGCTACACGCTGATCGTCTGCTCGCGTTTGGCCGAGAGCCGCGGCGGCGCGGGAATGCCCGACATCCGGCTCGTGACGGAGTTCGCCACCGGCACCGCGGTCCTCCGCGAGGACGGCACGGTCTCCATCTCCGTGCCCGTGGACGCGCGCGCGGAGGCGCCGTTCCCGACCGGTTCGTGGCGCGTGCAGCAGAACCCGTTCAGCACGACCGGCGTGATGGACATGGTCGAGGACCAGCTCAGCGTTCGGTTCGCGGGCGACAGCCCCGACGGACAGAGTCCCGGCCCGCCGGTGCGACTGCGCCCCTGCCTCGACGGCGAGGTGCTGCTCGCTGCTTCCGACGCGAGCGGAGACGACCCCACGCTGTTCATCTTCGTTCGCGAGGGGCGCGGCGTGCGCTCGTCGCTGCTGACCGGAGTGACGGCGTTCACCCAGTCCACCACGGAACTCGTGGACGCCGCGACCGCAGTCGAGGCGCCGCGCATGACGTTCAGCGGGAGCACGGGCACGGCAACGTTCAAGGCCCCGCGCGGCGTCAAGACGGTCCGGGACGCCGGAACGATCTACGGCCACGACCAAGCGGGCGCGCCGACGTCGTCCGCGCTGGCGGCCGAGACCGGGACCGCAACGTTCACGCTGTCGTCGGTGGGCGCCTACCGGAGTTCCGACGGCTTCGTCGGCGCGGTGTCGCAGAGCGGTCGCTTCATCGTGGGCGTTGCGAGCGTCCGTGACCGCCAGACCATCTTCACGGGCATCCCCGGCGCCGACCTCTTCGGCCCGCCGCGCTGACGGACGCTCCGGGGACGCTGTTCGAAGGGGACGCTGTTCACTTTCACTTTCCGTCAGCGCGCGACGGGTTCGCACCGCGCGTCGTAGGAAAGTGAAAGTGAACAGCGTCCCTGGAGCGTCCGCCCGCGAGCGTTCAGCGCGGCGGCTGGGGCTGTTCCCCGGCGGCCTTCTTCGCGGCGTCTTCCGATGCCTTGAGTTCCTCGAGCCGCTTCTGCAGTTCCGCGCGGTGCGTCGCGATCTCCTCTTCGGCGCGCTTCATGCGGGCCAACTGATCGTTGATCCGCTGCTGCTCGCGCTCGGCCATCTCCTTCTGCGCGCCGCCGGGAGGGGGCGGCATGCCTGGGCCCATGCCTTCGCCGCCCCGGCCCTGTGGGCCCATGCCCTCGCCGCCCCGGCCCCCTGGGCCACCGCCGTCGCCGCCACGCCCGTGCGGGCCACCGCCTTCACCGCCACGTCGGCCGCCTCCGGGCCCTCCTGGGCCGCCGGGGCCACGACCGCCGTCACCACCACGACCTCCCGGGCCGCCGGGCTGTCCCGGTTCGCCGGGGCGGCCGTCCTGGCCGTCGGGGCCACGTCCGTCGGGACCACGTCCGTCGGGACCACGTCGCCCGCCTGGGCCGCGGCCATCGGGACCACCGGGTCCACCAGGGCCACCGGGACCACCAGGACCGCCATGCATGCCGCCCGGGCCGCCGCCGCCGCCGTCAGCGCGCCCCGGTCCACCGGGTCCGCGACCACGTTCGCCGTCCTCGCCGGGGCCGCGCGGTCCGCGTGGGCCCATGCCCTCGGGACCGCCCTCGCCGGGGCGCATGCCGCGCGGTCCCATGCCGTCCGGACCGGGACCGCCGGGACCGCCCGGGCCGCCCCGACCGTTGGGACCATCCGGGCCGCGCTGCCCGCCGGGACCGTTGCCGCCGGGGCCGCCGGGACCACCCTGACCACGCATCATCATCCGCTCGCGCATGCCCTGCTCGGCGGGGCCGCCCATCTGCGGGCCGACGTTGTGCCGCTCGAGGAGCATCCGCAGTTCCATGACGGCGCGCTCGAGGCGCTCCATCCGCTGTTCCATCGACGGCGCCGGGCCGCCGGGACCCTCGGGCCCGCGCTGCGGGCCACCGGGGCCGCCGAAGCCCATGCGAGCGCGGTCTCCGCGCATGCCGTCATCCTGAACGCGATCACCGTGCATCCCGTCGCCGCGACCAGGGCTGCCGGGGCCGCCGGGCCCCATCGGCCCGCGATGCTCGCGCGGACCGTCCCCGCGACCGGCCGGCCCGTCCGGGCCTTCGGGGCCGTGCGCTGGCGGTGGAAGGGCGGGTCCGCCCTCCTGCTGGGCGACGCGGCAGTCCGGGCCGTCGTCGTCGTCGTTCCAGCGCTCCTGCGCATGCGCCGACGAGCACGCGCCGACGAACAGTGCGGCGATCGTCAGGAACAGCAGGGTCCTCGGTCTGGGAGTCGTCATCGTCGTCGTCATCGTCACTGTGAGCCTCGCTCTCTTGTGTGGCCTGTCGGACGTCTTCGCGCCGACACCAGTATGACGCTTCGCACGGGGGCGAGATGTGAGCCCGCTACGAGATGCGATGACGCGCCAGTCACCCCGTGAATCGGTACCCCACGCCGTGGTCGGTCACGAGCAGGCGCGGCGACTCGGGATCGATCTCGATCTTCCGGCGCAGGTTCTTCACGTTGAAGTCGATGGTGCGGTCAGTCACCGCCGCGTACCGGCCCCAGACGGCGTCGAGGATCTGCGCCCGCGACGTGGCCTTGCCGCGGCGGGTGACGAGGCACCGGAGGATGCCCGCCTCGAGCGCCGAGAGTTTCTCGATCCGGAGCTCGCCCGCGACGTTCTGCGTCGCCGCGTGCGTGACCGTGTGCCCGTCGAAGTCGATCACGATTCCCGCGGCCTCGACCCGGCTCGGCGCGCTCGTCCGCCGCAGAACGGCGCGCACGCGGGCGACGAGTTCGTCGGTCGAGAACGGCTTCGTCAGGTAGTCGTCGGCGCCGCCCGCGAGATGGCTCACGCGGTCTCTCTCGGACGCCTTCGCCGTCAGGCAGATCACGGCCACCGGCGACCCTCCGGCGCGGATCGCCTGGAGCACGTCGGTGCCGTTCATCTTCGGGAGCATGAGGTCGAGGATGACGAGCGCCACGCTGCCGTCCTGCGCGGCACGCAAGCCCGACTCGCCGTCGGCGCAGTGCGTCACGCGGAAGCCCTCGCGCTCGAGACGGTCCGTGAGCGCCAGCGCGATTGCGGGCTCGTCCTCGACGAGCACCAGACGGAGACCTGCGGCTGCGTGCGGTTCACTCATGCGTTGGTTCCTTCGGCGACGGGGATCGTGAGGACGAACACCGCGCCTGCTCCTGTCGCGCCCGCGTTCGCCGCGGTGACGTCGCCGCCCTGCGTCCGCGCGATCTCGCGGCTGATCGCGAGTCCCACGCCGACGCCCTTCGTCTCGTGGGTCGCAGACGGCTTGCGCCGGAAGCGTTCGAACAGACGCGGAAGGTCGTCCGGCGCGATGCCCGGACCGTGATCGCGGACCGTCACGCGGGCGGTCTTCGCGTCGGACGACACCGTGACCTCGGGCTTCGGCTCGGCGCCTCCGTGCCGGATCGCGTTGTCCACCAAGTTGCGGACGACGCGCCGCAACGCTGCGGCGTCGGCGCGGACGATCACGGGCTCCGTCGGCGCGCGGAACGCAACGCGGTCCGTTGCAGCAGCCGCCTCGATCCCCTCGGCGACGATCGCGCGGAGGTCGTGCGGCGCGAGGTCGAGGACGAGCTTCCCCGCATCGAGGCGCGAGAGGTCGAGCGTGTCTTCGACGAGGCGCGCGAGGCGGCGCGACTCGTTCGCGAGGTGATCGTGGTACTTCGGATGGCGCGCGGCGGGCACGCGACCGGCGGCGAGTTCCTCGGAGAGCGCGAGCAACGCGCCGGCCGGTGTGCGGACCTCGTGGGCCACGTGGTCGAGGAACGTCTGCCGCTCCGCGGCGAGACGGGCCTGCCGGTCGGCCGCGCGCAGCAACGCGACGACCGCGACGAGAAGCGCCACGCCCGCGACGATCGACGCGAGGAGCGTGAGGTCGCCGACGCCGCCGAGCGCAGCATCCTGCACGGCCACGGCCTCGATGCTCCAATCGCGGAACTGCGGCGCGAGACTCGTGCGGAGGATGGTGCTCGTCGCGTCGGCCATCGGGTCCCATCCCGGCGTGATCGCTTCGACTGCCGACAGCCCCGACGGTCCGGAGAGTGCGATGCGCCGGACGTTCCGCTCGCGGACGAGCGACTCCGATTCGTCCACGACGCGCGACCGGAGCGTCTGCGTCGGGACGTCGCCGAGGAGAAGAGCCGGGACCGGGCCTTCGTCCGTCGAAAGCGTGATCGGCGCGGCGACGATCATCGTCAGGCCGTCAGGGCTTTCCGCGAGGCGGACGACCGGGACGCCCGCGGCCGCGACGGCGGCAGCGGCCTGCCGCGCCTGGAACCACGGGCGACTCACGGCCGAGATGCGATCGCCGTCGGCGCGCGGTGCGAGGCGCATCGCGTGGCCGAGCAGGCGGTCGGGATTGCGAAGGACGGCGCCGGACGCGAGCAGTTCGAGACCTTCGGCGCCGGGGAGGCCGGGTGCGGGTTGCGGCGCCGCGTTCGGGACGACTTCGTCGGCGAACAGCAACCCCTCGGCGGCGTCGGCGACGACGCGCAGCGCAACCTGCGCCAACGGGTCCGGTGCGGCGTCGGCGGCGGCGCGCAGGAAGAGCGACTGCGCTTCGCGACCGGCGGCGTCGTCGCCGAGGCGATCGGCGGCGTCGAGGGCATCGCGAACGTAGCGCGCGGCGGGGGAGTCGTCGGCGGCGGACGTGAGGATCGCTCCCGGCGGGGGCGTCGTCGTGCCGAGCGCGCATCCCGACGGGTCGAGCACGCGCAGCGGGTACAGATGGCGCACCGTGTCGAGGATCGCCCGCTGCGTCACCGGCTCGCCCGGCGCGGGAAGTCCAGTCGCGAACTCCGCTGCCAGCGTGTCGATCGCGCGCGACAGCCTCCGCGTCGCGGCATCCGCCGCGCCGGAGACGTTTCGCCGCGCGATCTCCCGCTCCATCCGCGCCGCGTACACGCCCAGCCCCGTCAGCACGAGGGCCGCCACGACCGCGAGCGCGAGCGGAATCAGCCGGGAGATCGTGCGGCGCACTCCGTCACTCTACGCCGTGCCCCGCGGACGACGCTCCCGAGGAACGTGTGAGGGTGCGAACGCGGCGGGGCCAACTCACAGGGGCGTCTGCCTGGTTCCAGCGTTTGGGGGAGAGGATCGACGCACGTTCTGCTTCACAACGCGCTCTCGCGGAGCAGAGCGGCCGGGCCGGACCGAGGAGACGGGGACCGGGCACTCGCAGCGACGTCCCCGACGAGGTAGGCCCGAGTCGCGGACGACACACGCGGTAGACTCTGGCTAGGAGACGAACACATGGCAGACGAAGGCAGGTCGCGCGGCGGGCTCGGGTGCATCGGCACCGTGATCACGGTCATCATCCTCTGGGCGATCGTGTTCGGGGTGACGGTCGGCGGCCGGCACTACGGGACCGAAGTGAGACCGCGCGCGCTGAAGTGACGCCGCGTCAGCGCCCGGGCGCCGCCGGTGCGACCTCGACTGCGACTGTGACTGTGACCTTGCCCGCGCCGTCCACGGTCGCCGTGCCGGGTGCATCACCGATCCGATACGCGATGGTCCATCCGCGGTCGAACGTCGCGGAGACGAGCTTCCACTCCGACATCGCGGCGACCGTCGGCCGGACTGCGGCCTGCACTGCGGCGATTGCCCGGTACAGGCCCGGCGCCTTCGTCTTCGCGGCTCTCGTGTCCTCCGCTGCCACCTGACGGACGAGCTTCGCGCCGTCAACGCCGCGTCCGAACCTCGGGCCCTTCTCGATCTCGTACCACCAGGCGACCCAGCCTGGGAGGGTGGACGCTCCCATGCGGTTCGCCGCCTCGACCGCGATGTCGCCGAGCGTCGCGAGGTTCACGGGGATGGTGTCGGACCTGGTGGTGAGACCGTCTTCGCTCTTCGTTGTCTTCGTCTCGGACCAGTGCGACGCGATGGGTGCCGGGAGTTTTCGCACGTCGTCGGCCAGGCGCGCGGCATCGGCGAGGAACTCGGTCGCCCGTGCGTCGCCTGCGAGGAGGAGCGACTTCGCGACGTCGCCCACGTCCTTCGACGCCAGACCCTTCCGCACGTCTGCGACGGCTGCCGCATCGCCGGAGCGCACGAGCGCCGCGCGGATCGCGTCGTTCGGCGGCCCGCTTGCAAGGAACGCGTCCACCGCGGCAAGCTCGCGCAGCGCGGCGCGCGCGGCGTCGGTCCCGAGCGCTGCGATGGAGATGGCCGACCCGACGCGCGCCTCGGGTTCCATCGCGGCGAACGCCTCGACGAGCTTGGCGGCGGCTTCGCCCTGCGGGCGGCGCTCGCAGAGGGCGGCGAAGAGCAGAGCCCCGTAGCGTTCGTGCGTGACGTGTGCAACGACCGCCTCGGGTGCCCCTTCGGCTGCGCCGCGCAGGACCGCCTTCTCGAAGGGGATCGTGTTCGTGAAGCCGCCCTGCGCGCGGTGGTCCCACGCGTCGAGGGCCTTCGTCAGGTCGGCCGCGGCGTCGGCGGTGACGGGTAGTTCGCCGTCGTCCTGCGCCTGCGCGACGTGAGGTCGAGCGAGTCCGCCGAGGATCAGCGCGATCGATGCTGCCAGCGCCCGGGTGATCGGTTTCATGTCACTTCTCCGTCTCGTCGAGGACGACCTCGATGGTCCCCTGCTCCGCGGTCGTGCGGACCAGGCGCTCCTTGCTGCCCCGCAGGATCGCGACCTCGACGGCGCCTGCGGGCAGGCCGTCGATCGTCCACTCGGTGTCGTCGGTCCGCTCGGCCTCCCAGATCGGGCCGAACGGACCTTCGGACTCCTGCCCATCGGGCCGCGCGACGACCGCGTCAACGTCCGCCCACGCACCGGCGTCGCGGCCGCGGACGACGAGGCGTCTACCCGGGTCCAGACGCACGACTCGCTCCGAAGTTCCGCTGGCCCAGTCGGTCAACGAGAGATCGCGTAGGACATGCGGCCGCAGCCCGCGGGCGGAGACGACGACATCGAGCGACGGCGCCGCGAGCCCGGGCACGACGAACACGCCGTCGGCGCCGCTGAGCGTCATCCGGCGGAACTCGTTCGCCGACTCGTCGGCTGCGATGCGCGCACTGTCGCGAAACCGAACGATCGCGCCGGCCACCGCGTGGTCGGCGGAGTCCACGACGCGCCCTCGCCAGGGCCGCAGCGCAGGGAGCTTGACTTCGACGGTGCGTCGCTCGCCCGGGTCGAGCGTGAGGTCGGTGGTGAAGCACGTGCGGCCGGCGGCGTCGGTCACCTCGATCCGCACGGGCGTCCCGGTTCGCAGGAAGCCGATCGCGATGCGACCCGCTCCGGCCATCGCCGACCCGACGTCGAACAGCGAGAAGTCGCCGCCTGGGGCGTCGCGCGTGGAGGCCATCGCACCGGTGAGGCCGAGCGCCTCCGGGAGGCTGTACGCGTTCGGCGGTTCGTCGAACGTCTCGCCCGACTTGCCGGACACACGGACCCGCATCCCAGGGCACACGCCGGACTGCGCGGTGTCGAACCGGATCTCGACGAGGGTTCCCTTTGGCAGAATGACACGCTGCGGTTCGGCAGTTGGAGGCTCGGCGTCCACCGCGAGCCAGCCGGAACCGGGCGCGGCGACGATCACGCGACGTGCGGTGCCGCCGAGCGGGACCGCGACAGTCCCGTCTGCGCCGGACGGGCGACTGACCCACAGCGTCTGCTCGTCGAAGACGGCGACCGCGCCCGCCACAGCTTTGCCGGCGACGTCCACGACCCGCAGCGCCGCCACCGACGCCCACGGGTCCGGCACGGCCACATCTCCGACGTCGATCGCGCGGTCGAACGGTCCCTGAACCGCGATGGAGAAGACGCCGATCCCGCCGTCCTCGCGCACGGTGAGCTCGGCGTCGGTGGCTGTCCGGTCGCCGCCGCCCAGCGCGAACGTGCCGTCGTCGTCTGTGTTCATCGACGTCGTCCACTGGCCGCCCTCGGTCGTCCCGTGCAGCGAGACCGAAGCGCCGCCGAGCGGCTTGCCGGTGCCCTTTCGGACGATTCTGCCTTCGACGTGCGGGAGTCGCATCCGCCCGCCGAGCACGATGCGCTCCTGCGGCGCGACGAACCGGCCGGGGTCGTCGCCGGGCTTCGCCGTCTGCGGCTCGAACTCCCACGGGAGGTTCACCGAACCTGCGGCGGCGGCCTCGAGGCCGCGGACCACGAACGTGCCGTCCGGCGCCACGCGCACGGCGACCTGCGATGGCGGGAACGCGACCCCGCTCGCGAGGGCCTGAGGCAGGGACTCGTACGGGACGACCGGCCGATCGAGCGCGAGCCACACGCGGAGCCTGCGTTTCGGGAGCCCGCCCTCGATCTCGACCCGCCCGGCAACGGTTGCGCCTGCGGTCAGCACCACCTCGGACTCGAGCGTTCCGGCGGCGATCTCGACGACGCGCGGAGCGGAGTCCTCCGGAACGACGACGAGGCGCCGCGCGTGGTCTGCGGGCACAGTGTCGATCACGGCTTCGATCACGGTGACGCCGTCCGCGTCGGCCGCGAGGCGTCCGCGCGCGTCCACCCGTTCGGCGTCGAACAGCGCGAACTCGGCGCCGACGAGCGGGCCACCGTCCTCGCGTCGGATGCGGATGCGCGTGCGCGTTGCGGTGGACGTCGGGCGGGGGTCGGATTGCGCTGGGTCGGTCCCGGCCGCCGGGCGCACTGCGCGCGGCAACGACGCCGGGCGCGGGCTCTCCGCGGCGTCGGCGGCGCTTGCGGGGTCAGCCGTCCGGAGAACGGAGGCGACGTCGTCGCCGTGCGGGCGAGTGACGGCCACGACCGCCGCCCCGAGGAGCAGCGCACCCACGCACAGCGCCACGATCTGCTTCGCTCCCATCGCCACCAGCGCACCTCCAGCGGTCGCAGTCGCCGCAGCCGTCCCGGCAGCGGTCCGTCCGCCCATGCGCGGCCACCCAGCCAGCGCGAGCAACGCGCCGCGGCGTCGCTCGTCGTCCTTCGGCGCGAGGCGCTCCCGCAATCGCTCGACGCCGCGACGCACGCGTGTTCTCGCCGTCTCGATGGGAACGCCGGTGCGCCGGGCGACCTCGCGCGGCGGCAGGTCCTCGAAGAAGCGGAGTAGCACGGCCGTGCGGTACGGCTCGTCGAGGTCCATCACCGCGTCCACCACGAGCCGGTGCGACTCGGCGAGCGCGACGGTGTCCGCCGCGGACGGCGTCGCTTCGGGCCGCGCGACGAGCGCCTCACGCGCATCGCGGCGGGACCGCGACCGGAACGCGTCGATCGCGCGCGTCCGGAGGACCCGCCCGAACCACGACCGGGGCGCGTCCGTCCTGAGCGGCGGCGTCTCGGCTGCGGCGAGCCACGCGTCCTGCGCGAGGTCGTCGGCGGTCGCGTCGTCGCGGACGAGCGAACGCGCCAGGGCCCGCACCCACTCTCGGTGGCGCAGGAGTTCCTCGGCGGGGACGGACGTGGACGACATCTCCGTGAAGGTAGACGGAGACGCCGAACGAATCGGTTCAGACGCCTCGCGGCCCGGCCGTCACAGCAGCCGCTGCCAGTACCCCACGTCGATCCAGCGGCTGAACTTGAAGCCGACCTCGCGGAAGTGCGCGACCTTCGCGAAACCGAGGCGCTCGTGCAGGGCGACGCTGCCGTCGTTCGGGAGGGCGATCCCGCCCATCGCAGCGTGCACGCCCGTGTCGCGGAGGATGGCGATGAGCTCTTCGTAGAGCAGCGTCCCGAGCCCGCGCCGCACCTGCGACTGCGCGAGGTACACCGTCGTCTCCGCGGAGAACCGGTACGCGCACCGGCCCTTCCACTTGCTCGCGTACGCGAACCCGACGACCTCGCCGCCCTGCTCGGCGACGAGCCACGGCAGCCCCGCGGCGGCGATCTCGGCCATGCGTCCGGCCATCTCGGCACCGGAGACGGCCGCCTGCTCGAACGTCACCACCGTGTGGAGCACGTAGTGGTCGTAGATCCGCGCGCACGCGTCGGCGTCGGCCGGCGTCGCACGCCGGATGCGGGCTTCGAGGGACGTGTCGGTCACGTGGGTCACTTCCCGAAGGGCTGGGGGAACGGCGACTGGAACATCCAGTCGCGCGGTTCCTTCGAGTCGATTCACATGATCCGCTTGAACGCAGAGAAGAACACGAAAACGAACAACACGAGCCCGATGACTCCCATCACCATCTGATACGTCACGTACCGGTTCGCCGCGGTCCCGAGGGAGTTGTCCGACGGCGCCGACGTGCGGCCCCGCCTCTCGTCGCGCAGGGGCGACGCACGACTCGCGCCGTCGATGACGAGCTTCTTCGCCGCCGCGAACTCTGCGTCGGTCAGCGCTCCGCTCGCGTGGAGCTGCTGGAGCCGTTCGATTTCGTCGCTGATGGACATGGTTCCTCCCCGTGGACCGCGCGCACAGCGTACCGGTGCAGAGCGCGTTCGGCCAATCCGCCGTTCCACCCACGCCCCCGCACGGTCGGCGACCGCGGGACACAAGCGACCGAACAGGCGCCCGCGGCTTGAGCTGCGCCGCGCTGGCGGCCCGGTCGCGAGTCGAGCGACGGGACGCCGGATGACCGCAGGCGCGCGGCGCTCCACCGGATCGAACCGCCGGCCGGCCCGGAATCGTCTCCTTGGGATCCCGGGAATACGCCCGGGCCCATCCGGGTTTTCCCGCCCGGAGGCACCCCATGAACGTGACCAAAGTCTCGATTTCGCTCGCCCTTGCCGGTGTCGCACTCGCTGCGGCCGCGGCGTCGTTGCCGTCCGGGCTCCGCGCCGCCGACCACGGCGACTCGCCGGCGGTGCGCGTGGACACCAGGCTCGACATCAACGACGTCTACGTCTTCCAATCGCCCCAGACGCCCACGAACACCGTGCTCATCATGACGGTCTGCCCGGTCGCCGGGATCACCGGTCCGAAGCAGTTCACTCCGGGTGCGCGCTACCAGTTCGCGATCGACACCAACGGCGACGCGGTCGAGAACCAGACGTTCACGATGGTCTTCGGCAAGCCGCTCGCAGACGGCCACCAGGCGTACACGCTGACCGGCCCCAACCGCCTCAAGGTGCGCGGCACGACGGACGACCTCGGAGTGACGGCCGGCACCGGCGGCAAGGTGTTCGCCGGCATCCGCGACGACCCGTTCTTCTTCGACCTGATCGGGTTCCGCCGCGGCCTTGCGTTCTCGGCGCAGACGAGCCGCAACTTCTTCGACGGCCTGAACACGATGTCGATCGTGCTGGAGGTGCCGACGGCCTCGTTCGACGCCACGAACATCGGCGTCTGGGCCCGCACGTTCAAGGGGCGCAAGCAGGTGGACCGCATGGGCCGCCCCGCGATCAACACGGTGCTCATCGGCGCCGCGAAGAAAGACGCATTCAATGCGGGCATGCCCCGGAACGACGTCGCCGCGTTCAAGACCGAGATGGTCGCCAATCTGAAGGCCGCGCCGCTCAGCCGCTCCGACACCGACGCGAACGCCCTCGCCGCGATCCTGCTGCCCGACATCCTCACGTACGACACGTCGAACTCCGGCGGCTTCCTGAACGGCCGCAAGCTGACCGACGACGTGATCGACGCGGAACTCGGCATCCTGTCGAACAACGTCGTGACGACGGACTTCGTGGGGAACGACAGCACGTTCCTCCAGGTCTTCCCGTACCTCGGCGTGGTGAACTGAACCACGCTGTGCGGGCAGCCGTCGCGACGCTCGTCCTCGTGTGCAGCGGCGTCATCGGTGTGGTCACACTCACTGCGTCGTGCGGTCGGTCGCCCGACGGCGCGCCGGTCGGTGGCGGACCGCCGCCGACATCCGCGGCGCACGATCCGGGCATCGATCTCTACGAGCGGCGGACTGCCGGCGACCCGCGGGACCACCTGAGCCCCGCCACGTTGGCGTCGCTGTACCTTCGTCGAGGCGAGGAACTGCGCGACGCCACCGCATTCGAACCGGCCGAGAAGGCCGCGCGGACTTCGCTTGCGCGGAAGCCGGACCACGCCGCAGCCAAGGTGCTGCTCGCGCGCGCCCTGGCGGGGCAGGGGAAACTCCCGGAAGCCGGCGTGCTGCTCCGCAACGTCCTCTCCGACGCGCCCCGCGACGTGCGGGCGCTCGAAGCGTCGTTCGACCTCGCGATCGCGCGGGGTGACGAGCCGTCCGCGGTTGCGATGTCCGACCGACTGCTCGCGATCAACGAGGAGCCGGGAACGCTGTCGCGGCTCGCGCAGATGGCCGCCCGCCGCGGCGATGTGAACCGCGCGGTGACGCTGTTCCGTCGCGCGTCCGACGAAGCGGCCGACCTCGGCGGACTGCCGGGCGAGATTGCGGAGTACCGTCGCCGGGCGGGCCTCGCGCTGCTCGCCGCGGGCCGCGCGGGCGAGGCGTCGGTCGAACTTGAGGCTGCGCTCGCGACGAACCCGAGCGACGCGGACGCTGTCGCGGCGCGGGCGAAGATCCGATCAGGAGGCGAGCGATGATCCGCGTGCCCCGTTCGCTGGTTCTGTGCATCGCCGCGCTCGCGCTCGCTTCGACTGCGTGGGCGCACGACTTCTGGATCGCGCCCGCGAAGTTCCGCGTCGCACGCGGCGAGAAGGTGGCGCTGCCGCTTCGCAACGGCGAGGCGTACGTCGGTGCGCCGGTCGCTCGCGATGACCTCCGAATCGAGCGGTTCGTGGTTCTCGGCCCCGGCGTCACCGAAGACGTTCCCGGGGCGGACAAGCAAGACCCCGCGGGCAGCTTCACTCCGTCGGCCGACGGGATCTGGGTCGCCGCGTATCGAAGCAAGCCGCGGTCGATCGAGCTCGAGGCCGCGAAGTTCGAGGCGTACGTCCGAGAAGAGGGCAACGAGCACGTCGCCAAGACCCGCGCGGAGCGCAAAGAGACGGACAAGGTCGGCCGCGAGATCTACTCACGCTGCGCGAAGGCGCTGTTCCTGGTGGGAGACCCGGCAACATCGGAGCCGACGAAACCCACCGATCCCGCCGTCACGAAGGCGCAGCCGAAGCCGGCCGCGGCTCCGAGCGACGGCTACGACCGTGTCGTCGGGATGCGACTCGAGATCGTCCCCGAAACGAACCCGTTCGCCGTCGCATCGGGCGCCGAACTTGCGTTCCGCGTCGTCTACGAGACGAAAGCGCTCGAGGGCGGTCTCGTCGTCGCGCGGAGTCGCGCCGAGCCGAAGCACTTCGTCGCGGCACGCACGGCGGCCGACGGTCGCGTGAGGTTGAAACTCGACCGCGCCGGCGAGTGGCTCGTCACCTGCGTCCACATGATCCCGGCGCCCGAGGCCAGCGGCATGGACTGGGAGAGCCTCTGGGCTTCGCTGACGTTCGACCTCGTCGCGGCGAAGTAGCGCGGCACCCAGGCCAGGTCGCTACCCCGTCCGACCGTCCACTCCACTGGACGGTGCTCCGTGCCCGGATCCAGACCGACTGGACGATTCGCCGTCGATCCCGTCTCGGCATGTCTCGGGCACGTGCGTTGCGATCCAGCCCGCTGCGCCGATCCACACGTGTCGGCTGCGAGGTTCATGCGACGAGGTGCCGGATGGGCTACGACTCTTGGAAGCGGCGGATTCTCGGCGGCGCGGCGTTCGTCGCGCTGGCGACGGGCGTGGTGCTCGGAGCGGACCCGGTGCAGCAGGCAAAGCTGACGGCGTCGGATGCGGCGGTCAACGACGACCTCGGGAGTGGCGTCGCTGCGTCCGGCGACACCGCGCTCGTCGGTGCGTACGGCAAGAACGCATCGCAGGGCGCGGCATACGTGTACCGGCGGACCGGGACCGACTGGATGCAGGAAGCGAAACTCACGGCGTCGGACGCGGCCGACCGCGATGACTTCGGCGATGCGGTCGCGATCGACGGCGACACCGCGGTGCTCGGCGCCTGGGGCAAGAACACGGGACGCGGCGCGGCGTACGTCTTCACCAGGACGGGCACGACGTGGACGCAGCAGGCCATCCTCACGGCGTTCGACGGGATCGACTACGGGTACTTCGGATACTCGGTTGCGATCTCGGGAAACACCGCGGTGATCGGTGGGTACGGGAACGACTCGTACTATCGCGGCGTCGCCTACGTGTTCAAGCGGACAGGGGCTGCGTGGGCGCTCGAGGCCCGGCTCACTCCCGGCGATCCGGTGGACAACTCCTATTTCGGATACGCGGTGGCAGTCGAGGGCGACACGGCGCTCATCGGCGCGCGGTACAAGGACAACTACCAGGGAGCGGCCTACGTATTCACGAGGACCGGCGCGACCTGGACGCAGCAGGCGAAGCTGACGGCGACCGCACCGGTGCCGAACGACAACCTCGGCTACTCGGTCGATCTCGCAGGTGACACCGCGGTCGTGGGGGCGCGTGGCAGAACGCTGGGTGCGGGCGCGGCATTCGTCTTCACTCGTTCAGGCACGACGTGGACGCAGCAGGCGGAACTCGCCGCCGCCGATGCGGAGGAGGGCGACTACCTCGGGGCGTCAGTCGCGATCGAAGGCAATGCGGTGCTCGTGGGCGCGAGTTACGAGAACTCCGAGCAGGGCTCGGCGTACCTGTTCACGAGGTCGGGAACCACGTGGAGTGAGACGGCAAAACTCGCCGCCGCCGACGGAGCGGCTTTCGAGAACTTCGGCGCGGCGGTGGCGCTCGCAGACGGCACGGCCATCGCGGGCGCGCCGTTCCACAACGCGTCTCGTGGCGCCGCCTACGTATTCACGGGGTTCTCCGGCGGCGCGCCCGCTGCGACTGGGTCCTGCGTGCCCGATGCGGTCAAGCTGAAGGTCAACGCGGCGCGACCGGAGAAGTCCACGCTCGTCGCATCCGGGACGCTCGACACCGGCGCGGGCGCGCCGAACTTCGCGGGCGCTGCGACATTCGACGTCGGCGGGTTCCACCTCGACATTCCGGCCTTCGTTCCGAGGGGAAAGACGCTGACGTACAGCGCGGGCGGGATCTCGCTCGTTCTCACACCGTCGAAGTCCGGGTCGTCGCTCGCCCTGTTCAGCGCGAAGGTGGTCGGAGATCCATCGGGAAAGGTGAATCTCGCCGGGCCACTCGCGCTCCGTTTTGCGAACGCCGTCCATGACGCGTCCGGCTCGGCGGTGCTGACGGGCGGAACGCTGCGGACGGGCGGCGTCGCAGCGCCCGCGCTGTGGACCCAGTCGGCGAGCGCCGTCATCAAGGGCGGCGGCATGGACTCGTTCAAGCTGACGCTCGGGTTCGTCGGCGACGGCGTCGTGCCTGCCGCAGGCGAGGACTTCTCGATCGGGTTCGGCGTCACGTACGAGTCGTCGCAATTCCACGGGGTGGCGTTGACTCGCAAGGGCAACACGTGGGGTTTCACGGCGAAGGCGCCCGGTATCACGAAGGCGACCGTGGACTACGCGAAGCGCACGATCACCATCGCCGGATCGGGGCTCGACCTCGGCGCATTCGCGGACGGCGGGAACGACGTGACGGTGACGGTCACGCGCGGCGGCGTCGCGACCTCGTGCGGAATCCGCATGGTGCGCGCAGGCTCCAAACTGACGTACTGAGACGGCGAAATGACGGTCGGGTGCCGCGAGCGATCGAGTGAGGAGGCGTCGATGAAGTCAATCCGGACAGGTCCCCGAAGCGGACGCGCTCGTCTCCCGGCGTGGATCGTCGCCATCGCGATGATGATCGCGGCGTTGCTCGTGCCGGGCGTGGCGCCGGTCGCGCCGCGAACCGCCTGGGCGGCCGATCCGGTCGCTGCGACAATCACGTCCGTCGATCCGGTCGAGCTCACGACGGACTCGCTTCGGCTCACCCCGCACAGTCCGTATCTGGTGTTCAAGATCCGCAGCACGGAGGTCGTTGACACTCCGCGTGTGCAGGTGAATGAGGTGCTCGTCTACGTGAACGACGTGCTGCTCGTCGTCAGCCGTGCGGTGTATCAGGCCACTCCCGGGACCTATCCGGTCGAGCGGGAGATCAACCTGCGGAACGACAACCCGACGCACGTCGGGTTCTTCGCGAGCCCGGGTGTGCTACGCATCCGACTGGTGACCACCTACTACGTCACCTACGACACGAACTTCCAGCCGACGTCGTCCAACGAGTTCCAGATCCCGATCGTGGCGGCCGGCCCACCGCCGCCTGCAGCGCCGCGAATCCTGACGACCGCGATCTACCCGCACTCGCCGAACCGGGCGCAGATCCGGTGGCAGGACAATTCGTCGAATGAGACAGGCTTCGAGATCGAACGCATCATCACTGTCGGGGACACGCGGGCCGGTGGGAAGGCGGCGACCGTCGCGGCGCCGAGTGATGGCCTCTTCCTGCGGTATGCCGTCGTGGGTCCGGACGTCACCGTGTTCACCGACAAGAAGGCGTTCCCGCTCTCTACGGTGTCGTACCGGGTGCGAGCCCTGCTCGGTGCCGTCGCGAGCGACGCCTCGCCATCGGCCACGCTCGTGACGCCCTCGCCGAAGGCGTGCCGAAGACCTTCTTTCGACCTGTGGAGCGGCATGGTTCGATTCCGCGACCCGGGTGACAAGAACCAGTACCGCATGGAGCTCCGTCGTCGCGGGAGTCGCGTCGTCGGCGACGTGTTCCGCGATCCGGGGAACGGGGACCCGGTCGGGCGCTTCATCGGCACGACGTCCGTCGCGTCGCCCGTCCTCGAGGGCTCCATCCGATTCACCGACGACGAGGCGTTGCCGACGGAACTCCCCGGGCAACCCCTGTTCCTGCCGGACACGCGGTACCTGCTGAGGTTGACGCTCCTGACGCAGGGCGGTGCGGCGTACCGCGAGATGTCCGCGGCCGTCATCGCGCCGTGGGCGGCTCCGTCGTCCACGCAGGAACTCGCGCTTGCCGATCGGATGGGCGTGCTCTCCGTTGGGCCGTTCGACGCAGGCGACGTGCCGCCGTCGTGGGCGCTCGCCGAGATCTGCATGAAGGGCGGCGCCTCACCCAAGAAGGTCGGTCCCAAGGGCACCGTCGTGTTCAGCCTCGCGCTGGAGAACGGCGGCGAGTGCGGCATCGGGTCCGGGCGGCTCGCGCTTCAACTCGCGGCGCGCGGCGGGGACATCGTCTCCGTGGAGTCCGGCCGCGGCGAGCTCGTGTCGCAATCGGCACTTGCCGCACTCGTGTCGCTGCCGACGCTCGGGCCGACGGAAGTCAGCGGTACGCAGCGCGACCTGCTGTTCATCACAGTCGAAGTGACGTCCGCCGTCGGCGGGACCGTCGAACTCGACGCCGACGTGTTCGACGTCATTGACCCGACACTAAGAACTGCGCAACTTCCGGCCGCGATCGTCGTTCCGGCGACTCGGACGTTCGCGGTCAGCGTGCGATGACAGGGGGCGACCCGCGCGTCGCAGATCGGCGCTCCAGCGTGCTCAGGACCATTCGCGTGAGGAGACATCGATGATCCAGTCTCGGGGGAACAAGGGAAGCGGCCGTGTCCGCGCCGTCGCGGCGCTCATCGCGTTCGCTGTGGCGATCGTCGCATCGATTCTGCCGGATTCGGGCGGCGTCGGACGCGGGCCCGCCGGTCCTTGGGGCGCGCGCGATGCGCGTGCGGAGGACTGTCGCTTGGACGTTCCCGCGCCCGGCGCCGAACCGGTGGACGGGCACGCGGGGTACGTCCGCGTTCGGAACGATGTGTATGGGCCGGAGAGCCTGCCGGCGATCACGTTCAGTTGGACGTTCGACTACACGAAGTACAAGGACCTGATCTACGACGGAGTGCAAGGCGTCAACAAGATGGAGATCGAGTTCCGCGATGTCACCGCGGGCGGGGACTGGGCTCGTTTTGCGTTCCAGCCAGCGAGCCTGACCGCCAGTGGGCTCTATCTGATCGCGAACACCGTGGCTCCGGAGACCCCCGACCCGACGGCGGTCTACCTCGGTCGTACCTACGCCTTCCGCGTCCGGGCAGTCGCGCAGGCAAGCAGCGACCCTACGGTTCCGCTGCTCTGTGCATTCCCTTGGTCGGTCGAGGTTTTGCTCACGACGCCATCCGACGGCACTCCCGGGATCAACGTCAGTTCCAACGCGCTCGACTTCGGCAACGTGGAACTCGGGTTCACCGCGAAGCGCACGCTGACGGTGCGCAACGGCGACGCAACGCCGATGACGATCAAGCTGCCGAAGTCAAAGGCCCCGTTCATTCACAACGCGAGGTCCCCGCTCGTCCTCGATCCGAACGAGTCCGCCGACATCGAAGTGACGTTCTCTCCCGACGACGAGAAGGCATCGACGCAGACGTTCCGGCTCGTCGGACCCAAGGGAGTCGCGACCGTGGTCGTGAACCTGACCGGGCGCGGTGTGCCCGCGACGCCGCGACTCGCGTTCGACGTCTCCACGCTCGACTTCGGGCGACTCCGCGGCAGCGCCAAGAAGTCGGTCGCAGTGACGAACCTGACGGACCAGACGTTGGCGGTGGAGATCTCCACGCCGCGGCCCCCGTTCTACCGGGTCAGCGGATACACGCTCACGCTCCCGCCGAGGGGCACGGCCTTCGTCGAGTTCGAGTTCATCCCGCGTGAGAACGCGGCGACATTCACCGGTTCCGCGCGATTCGAGGTGGTCAACATCCGCGAGAGCCCCAAGCAGTCGCTCGCGCTGACGGGCGGCATCTTCGACACGATGATCGTGAAGTCCACGTCAACCAGCGGCGGGACCGGCGTCGAGTACCGAATCCTCCCGGGAGACTGGACGAAGCTCCTTCCGGGTCAGGAACTTCCCCCGGGTGCCGAGATCGCGTGCGACCCGGATGCGAGCGTGCAACTTGAGATGCCCGACGGCACCGGCATCGACATGGGGCCGGGTACGCAGATCAAGGTCGCGGCGTTCTTCAAGAAGGGCGGCCGTGTCGAGGCCGAGATCCTCGCGACGTTCGGCGACATCGTCTCGCGCATTCCGCGGCACGACGTCGTGCGGTCGGACTTCAAGATCCGGTCGCCCACCGCGACCGCCAGCGTGCGCGGCACGGCGTTCACGACGTCGATCGACCCGGCGACGGGCGACACGACCTACCGCGTCACGGAGGGAACCGTCGCGGTGAAGCCGACCGCCCGCGGATCGAAGACCATCCTCGTGAAAGCGGGGAACCAGGTCACGGTCACGAAGAAGGGCGCGGGCCCGATCACGCCGTACGTCCCGTGAAACGAGGCGTCACGGCTCGCGTCGGAGCCCGTGGAGATTGAGCAGGTTGTAGACGTGGGACCGGGTGAGATCGAGCACGCGGGCGGCCTCGGCGACGTTCCATGAGGTCGCTTCGAGCACTTCGAGGAGGTGCTGCTTCTGGAACTTCCGCGTTGCTGCGTCGAACGAGCGATCGGTGGCGGGGGCGCCCGCGGCGTCTTCGGGGAACAGATGCGCGCGGCGGATCGTGTCGTCGCCCGCAGCGCGGCACCGCATGACGGCTTGCTGGACGGTGTTTGCGAGTTGGCGCACGTTGCCCGGCCAGTCGGCCGACTCGGCCGCATGGAGCGCCGACGGGGCGACCACGAGCGGCGGGAATGCGAGGCGGCGACAGGCCTCGTCGGTCAGGTGCCGCACGAGCGCGGGGACGTCCTCGCGGCGCGCGGCGAGCGCCGGGACTCGGATGGGGACGACGTTCAGCCGCCAGAACAGGTCCGCCCGGAACCGCCCGGCGGCCACGGCCGACTCGAGTTCGACGTTCGTCGCCGCAAGGATGCGCACGTCGGCCCGCACGGGCCGCGGCGAGCCCAGCGGGTAGTACTGCTTCTCCGTGACGAGTTGCAGGAGCTTCGCCTGCACGGCGATGGGCAGTTCGCCGACCTCGTCGAGGAACAGCGTCCCGCCGTCGGCCGCGGCGACCTTCCCGGGCGTGTCGCGACTGGCCGTGGAGTGGGCGCCGACGCGCGCCCCGAACAACTCACTCTCGACGAGGTTCTCCGGGAGCGCGGCGCAGTTGATTTCGACGAACGGTCCCGCGGCGCGCGGACTGTTCAGCGCGATGGCCCGGGCCAGCGCCGTCTTCCCGGTGCCGGTCGGGCCGGTGAGGAGGACGTCGAGGTCGAGCGGCGCGACGAGGACGACCGCGTCGAGGACGCGGGCGAGCGCCAGACTGGACCCGACGATCGCCGGGAGGCGGAGCTTGGCGCGCGCTGCGGCGGTGGGGTCGGCGCGCGACGTCTCCGCGCTGCGGGCGAGGATCTGGCCGATCCGCGGCGCGAGGAACAACGCGAACGTCTCGACGAGTCGCGCGTCGTCGTCCGTGAACGGGCCCGGCGTGCGGCGGCTCTGGAGGTACAGCACGCCCACCGGTGACGTCGTGCCGAGCGGAGCGCAGAGGACCGCATCGATCTCGTTGGCCTTCACGCTCTCGCGGCCCGTGAACCGCGGGTCCTCGCGTGCCGACGGCGAACGCACCGTGTTCCCTGTGGCGATCGCCTCGGCCACGACCCCCCGCGACAGCGCCGCGCGCACGCGCTCGACGGCGTCGTCGCGCAGGCCCGTGGCCGCCCACCACGCCGGGGGAGCGTGCGGGTCCGCGGTGGACGCTTCGCTCCGCACTTCGATGTACCCCTGGCGGGCGCCGGTCAGCTCTGCAACCAGCGCGAGCCCCTCGCGAAGGATCGGGTCGATGTCTTCGTGCGCCCCGAGTGCGAGGAGTCGCGCGAGGAAGTCGCGCTCGCGCCGCAGGCGGTCCGGGCTCTCCGGTCGCGTCACCTCTGGACTGTTGTCCGCGTGCATCACCTCTCCCTTCGTCGCGCCCCGGCCGGGCGCCGCCGGCGTCTGCGTCGGGATGGCCGGGTCGCAGGTCGGCGCATACTACCGGACGGCCCGCGCGGTGGGTCTTGCGCTCCTGCGCCGTCGGCAACACAATCGCCCCATGGGCCCGAGCGACGACGGACGCAGGATCGGGCCCTACCGGATCGTGCGGCAGATCGGCGGCGGGGCGCAGGGCGAGGTCTACCTGGCCGAGGACACGCGTATCGCCCGCCGCGTGGCGCTGAAGGTGCTCGCTGCCGACTTCGCGCCGTCCGAGGCGGCCGTCGAGCGATTCCGGCGCGAGGCGCAGGCGGCGTCGCGTCTCGACCACCCGGGGATCTGCACGGTCTACGAGGCCGACATCGCGGGGCGCACGCCGTACATCGCGATGCGCTACCTCGAGGGCGAGACGCTCGCGGCTCGGATCGAGGCGGCTTCGCCGACCGGCGGTTCCGCATCGTCGTCGTCGTCGTCATCGCGATCGTGCAGACCGGTGCCGCTCCCGATTGCAGCGGCCGATGCTTCGGCCGTGCCGGCACCCGCGCCGTCGGCGGTCGACGACGCGCTCCAGGTCGTCTCGATGATCGAGTCGGTGGCCCGGGCGCTGCACGTGGCGCACGAAGCCGGGCTCGTCCACCGCGACGTGAAGCCGGCGAACATCATGCTCACCCCGGGCTGCAGCCCCGTGATCCTCGACTTCGGGCTCGCCCACGACGACAGCTCGAGCGCACGGCTGACGCGGACCGGGACGTCTCTCGGAAGCCCCGCGTACATGGCCCCGGAGTTGATCGCGACGAGCGGAGCGCCGGTGGATCGGCGGGCCGACGTCTACTCGCTCGGCGTGACGCTGTTCGAAGCGCTCACCATGGCTCTGCCGTACGCGGCGCCGACGCTCGCGGGCCTCTACGACCAGATCCTGCGCACGGAGTCGCCGCACGCCCGTTCGCGGAACGCCGAGATCCCGCGCGACCTCGACGTCGTGGTGGCCACGGCGATGGAGAAGGACCCCGACCGCCGTTATCGGACCGCTCGCGACTTCGCCGACGACCTGCGCCGCGTGCTTCGCAACGAGCCGGTGCGCGCGCGCCCGGCCGGCCGCATCGTCCGCCTGCGGCGATGGGCACAGCGCAATCCCGGACTGTCGGCGTCGCTCGCGGCGCTGTTGGTGGCGCTGTCGGCCGGACTCGCGGCGAGTCTGCACCTCGCCGGTGTGGCGAGGGACGAGTCGAACGCGAAGTCGGTGGCGCTCCGCCGCGTCCGCGTGTCCGGCCTCCGGAGCGAGTCCGGCGTGGCGTCGGTCGTGGACCCGATGCTCGGACTGCTTCTCGCGCGTGAGGCGGCGCGTCTGGACCCATCGCCCGAGACGATCGCGACGCTCCGCACAGCGGTCGGGGCGTCGTACGAACGCGCCAGGCTCACCTGCGACGACGCCGCGCTCTCGGTGGCGATCTCGCCGCGGGGCGACCGCGTGCTCGCGGCGTCGGCCGACGGCACGGCACGCATCCTGGACGTGTCGGGCCACGAGGTCGCGGTCCTCCGCGGCCACGAGAGCGCGGTGAAGCGGGCGGTCTGGTCGCCGTCGGGCGCGCGGATCGGCACGGCGTCGTGGGATCGCACGGCGCGGATCTACGTAGCCGACGGCACGGAGACGGCCGCGCTCCGCGGTCACACCGGTTGGGTCACCTGGATCGCGTTCGCCGCCGACGAGTCGCACGTGGTCACTGCGTCGCGCGACCACACGGCCCGCATCTGGACCGTGGACGGCGCGTCGGTCGCGGTGCTTGCGGGCCACACCGACGAAGTGTGGAC
>JAIOPE010000157.1 GCA_021414065.1 Planctomycetota bacterium | reverse complement strand
TGTGGTGGGGCCTTTTGCGCGGACCTGTAGTGGTGGTACACGCAAGTCTAACGCTGGGCCCTGCCACGACTTACGACAAGAACTCCGGCGCGGCCGATTCCTTAAGGATTCGCGCATGGCGAGACAAGCTCTCCAACTGCTCGACCGCCCTCAATCCATGGACTGCAGGGACGTTGTCGGCCGAGGAGCCGAAGAGATCGAGCGCTCCGGAGTGGCGCTGCAGCCACGCAAACCGATCGTGCCCGTCGCTCCGAGGCATGCGCACAGCAAGCGGTCTCTGTACGATACGAGCGTCGCGTGGGACGAGTGGGGGGACGTGGCCGCCATGGTCCGCGAGTGTCGCCGCATCACGATTCGCGCCGACAGTGCTTCCGACCTGCGGGAAGTCGCCTTGTTCCTTCAGGGACAGTTTACGGTCGTCGTTGCGTCGACAGCCTGCCCTGACGCCGTTCCGGCTGGCAGCGTGCTTGTCGTCTTGCAGCCAGAGGAGATCCCCGCTCGCGAGCTCAGCGCGCTCGGGCACCGAATGCGCAACTGCGGCGACGCAGGGCAGGCTGTGGTCGTGCTAACGACCCATCACCGGGTAACGCTCTCGGACGCCCCGAAGGCACTCGCAAGCGTCGCCTATGGACTAACCGGGACCGTGGTCGAGTTGCCCCGGCCGCTCGCAAGCCCCGCGCGGCGACACGCCGTGTTCGATGAGTTACTGTCTCAGGCGTGGGGGTGCACTCCGAGCGTGGATGCAGATGCCAGACTGCTGATCGGCGACTACACGTGGCCAGGAGGGCTTGAGGAGATGCGCTCGGTCGTGAGCGAGCTGAGACACGTTGTCGTGCACACGGTGGACGCCGCCTCGTTGGAGAGGCTCGGTTGGCGATGCCGAACGCGCGGTGCCACTTCGGTTGGTGGACACTCCCCACTGGCGTGCGAAGCGCTGCGCGCGCTGGAGCGTGGCGGGCCCATGCGTTGCGGAGAATTGGCCCAGAGACTCGGTCGACCAACCCGGACCGTCGTCCGGGCTCTGCGTGAACTGACCGACTGCTCCGTTGTCGTCCGGGATGGTCGGGGTCGAGCGACCCGCTACCGCACGATTGTCACGACCGCACGGGCGGACGCCGTTTCCGATGCGGAAGGTGTCGCGCGCAGTTGAGGCGCAGCGCGCAACGCGCGCCTCAAGTTCCCATTTGAATCCCGTCGATGAGCGATCCATGTCGGATCCTCGCGGCTCCCACCCAATCGCTCTTGGACCGTACGTCCTAAGCCAAGTCCTGTGCGCATCGCCCTCGCGGGGTTGCGCACGAGCGCAAGCTCCAGATGGGTCCTCGGTTTTCGTCCGTTGGGCCGTGCGCTGTGACGACGAAACCGTGCTCGGTCCTGTTGCAGAGTACAGAGCTCTGTCTGCTGTCCCGGACGACGGTGTTCCTCGTGCCCTCGATCTCGTCTGGACCGACCAGTGGGTCGCGTGCGTGACGGAGTGGGTGTCTGGGCGCGCTCTCTCAGACAACGCGTCCGCGAGCGAGTCGTCATTGAGACGCGCGCTAACACGCGTGCTTCGGCGGGCACATGCCGCGGGATGGGTACATGGCGACGTCACGCCAGCGAACGTCATCGTAACGTCTGAGGGGCGCGTTGTGCTTGTAGACTGGGAACTCGCCCGTAGGCCTGGCGAAGCCGCCGGACCAGGCACGCCTGGATGGGCGCCGCCGCACGCCTGGGAGCCTGGTTTCGTGGCCGATACCAGGAGTGACTGGTACTCCCTCGGGGTGGTGCTCTGGGAGGTTCGCTCCGGCTGTCGCGCGTACCCAGGAGGACTGAGTAGTGTGCTTGAGCAGCAGAACGACCCACTCAGAACAGTGGCTCAAGCGCTGCCGTCATGGAACGACGCTGCGCAATCGAGTGAGACGTGGGACTCCCCCACCGACGCGCTTCGCATCGACGGCGTAAGGGAGATCGTCGAACGCACATGCTGTGATCTGCACGGAGTCTCCCCAGAACTCTGCGATCCATGCGCGTTCGGCCCGCCCTCCGACTCGCGCGCTACCTCGGCAACCGCCCTCTTTCACTCTCGCGTGTTCGGGAAGCGCACGACCGTCACACCTGGACAAATCGCTCGTTGGAGTGATGGCATCCTCGAGAAGCTAGCGTCACAGCGAGCGAGCACCCGTCCAGACTTCCTTCGGATGGAGTGGCATCGCATTGCGACGGAGCTCGCGACTTCGGCAAGTGCTTGGGGGCTGATCGCAGGTTCCGTCAACTCGGAGACGTCGGGCTGTGGGACCGCGCACGCGTCAGCCGCGCAGCCGACGCCTGAAACGCACGCTGGCGGCCCATCTACCCTGCCGTTCGATCCATCACGCACGGCCGCCACATGGGGCGCTAGCGCCGCCAGCCGTGGTCGCCTGAAGCGAACGCTGGAGGTCATACTCGCCACGCGTGACGTCCCCCGGGAGATTGTCGAAGCGCTCCTGCCCGAGCCAGCAGGGCGCGTCGAGGACGTCGCGACACTGGTCTCCCGATGGGGCAGCGACCAGTCTCTAGTTTGGGTTCATGATGCCTGGCGCTGCGATCTGGGAAACGCGCGTCGGTTCGACCAGAAGCCGGCGTCGCCCGCCGATGGCCCACGCGACAGCGTGCCATCATTGGACACGCCCGTCCCGGAGAACCTAGGCGAGTTGCTGCGACGAGGTGAGTGCGCAGCTGCATGCGGCAACTGGCTTCAGGCGTATCGGACTTGCGTGATGGCGACCACGCTGCTCAGCGAGACATCTACTTCGGAGCGGTGCGAGCTTCTCCGGACTGCCGAGCTGTGGCTCGACCTGGGATGGCCCTCCGCGGCCGCCGCCGTGGCGTCTCGCGCACCCTCGTGGGAAGAGGACCTACGCACCCTCGCTCTGATCGCACGTGCTCGTCTCGCCAGCGGCTGCGCCGAGAGCCTTGGTTGGATCGCGGCCCGACTTCACATCGTTGCGGTGTCCCCTGACGAGGTGATCACAGCCAATCGGGTGCGAGCAGCCGAGCGTCTCGCGGCGAGGGACTTCGACGGCGCTCGCGCCGCACTTGTCGCGGCAGGACACACGCGACGCCAGGCAGCAGAGTGGTCGCAACTCGAGTACATGCTGACGCTAGGGAACTGGGCCCGAGCCGCTGGCAAACCCGCGACAGCCGAGCGCGTGCGACGCTACACCGAGCATCGTGCAGAGCGCGTCGGCGCAGTCCGAATCGCGATGTCGTGCGTCGTGAACGACCTGCTCTCGCGGAAGAACCTGAATCGCATAGAGCGGGCGACTGCCTGGGCCTCCGCGGCAGCACGAGCGGGACGTTGGGGCTTGCAGGCGACAGCGAGTTACGCAGAGGCAATGTGCGCGCGCGAGTGGACCGCGGCCGGGCGCCCACACGTCGCCGAGGCGGTCATGCGGAGGTGGGAAGCAGTAGGCCGGAACCTCGACGAGTCAGGCAACGCCTCGACGAGCGTCATGCGCGCTGTGCGCGCCATCCTAGCGGACTGGCGAGAGACGCCAGACGCGCTGGCGTTTGTGACACCCCTCGGCACAGCGACGAGTGAGGGACGATCTCGCGCGATGCTCGGTGAGCTAGAGCTAGTCGGTGTCGTGCGTGGCAATACTTCACAGTCACACGATCGCTCCAGGGCAATGCGCGCGGCTCGCGCGTGTACCCGTCACCACCACACCGCACGCCACGACCAGTTGCGCGCGCGCCGTCAACTCGCGGCCAGCGAGTCTTCATACATGATTGGCAGCGGCCTCGCCATTCACTGTGCGAGGGCCATTGTACAACTCTGGGCAGGGTCGATCGAAACTGTCTGTGCAGAGTCACTTGCCATGCAATCGCGCGGTGAGTTGGATCGCGCGGTGTGCATCGGCGTCATAGCACTGGCCCTTGCCTGGCGAGAGGACCCGGGATTGGCGCCCCATGCGTACTGGTTCGCCACGCAGGTCGGCTCCACTGAGGAGCATCGCCCAGTGGGCGTGCGCCGTTGGGAGTGGACGCTTGCTCATGCAAACGCACTCGCACATTCTCGCAGCATGCAGGACGCAGCCGGGATTCACCGAGCGGCGGCGAAGGAAGCCCTCCAGACGATGGCAACGGCACTACCCGCCACCCGACGCCCCAACTACCTGCGTCGTGCCAGATCCGCCAACTGGGGCGGCGTCGACAACGCGCTGGCACCGCAAATCGAGACGACAACTGGATGCGACCTGGGCGCCGACTTCGTTCGCGCGGCAAGTATCGAAAGTCAATCGGCTGGGTTCCGACGACTGCTTCGGTGCGCCCTCCGATTGAGGTCCATCGGCAGCGTTGACGACGTTCTCCGCGAGACTGTGCAGGGCGTGCTGGATGTGTGTCATGCGGAGCGCGCCGTGGTGCTGTTCGAGTCGGCCACTAGACGGGTTCGCGCGAAGGTGGGAACGTGTGAGGGTGTGCGAGATCTGTCCCCTGACGATGCTGAGATTAGCCACAGCGTGATCGCTCGGGTGCGCGACACCACTGGTGTGGCCGTAATCGATGACGCATCGGCGGAGCTCGAACTTGGGGATCGACCCAGTGTGCGAAAGTACCGCCCTCGTTCGGTCATGGTCTGCGCGCTCCGGACGCCATCTAGGTACGTAGGATGCGTATACGTTGAGGATCGAAGCCGTCCACGCTCATTCACGGCAGCCGAGGCCGAGCTGCTTGATGGCTTTGCGTCCCAGGTCGCCCTTGCGCTTGAGAATGCTGCGCTAGTTGAGGACCTTCGAAACTCCCACCGTGAGCTTGGGCGTGCACGGGCGGAGGCAGTTCGCGCCGAGAGCCTTCGCGCGCTTGGGCGCATGGCCACAGAGGTGGCGCACGACCTAAACAACCTCCTGACCGCAGTGCTTGGCGAGGCGCAACTCCTGTTGACGGACACGCGGTTTCGGAGCGCCTATGCGGCGCTGAGAGTAATCGAACGTGCAGCGCAAGACGGCGGCGAGTGCATTCGGAGGATTCAGGAGAGCACGCGCGTGCGAAGTGAGCCAGACTACTCGACGGAAGACGTTGTCCGAGTGGTGCAGGATGTACTGGACTTCACCAGAGTTCGTTGCGCTGCGCGGAGTGGAAGCTCCGGAATAGCTGTCACGTGCGGCGGCTTGCGGCGCGCCCTCGTACGCGGGTGCGCCAGCGAACTGCGCGAAGTGTTCATGAATCTCGTCGTCAACGCACTGGACGCAATGCCCACAGGGGGGAGTCTCTCTGTTCACTTCGAGAAGCATGGAGGCCACGTGGTGATCCACGTCGAAGACTCCGGATGCGGAATTCCCGACGCAGCAGTCAAACAGATATTCGAGCCGTTCTTTACAACCAAGGGAACGAAGGGCAACGGGCTCGGACTAAGTATCGCCCTCGCCGTCATTCGGCGACACGGTGGAGACATCTCTGTCGCCTGCCCCGTCACCGGCGGTACGAAGATCAGCGTGAGACTGCCGATGGAGCGTGGCGCGGTTGATCTCGGTGACGACGAGCTGGAGCACGACGACCAGCCCGCGCACGATGGATCGACATCGCGCCATTTCTTGATCATCGATGACGACCCGTCAGTGCTACGAGTGCTGCGCCAAATGTTAGAGCAGGTCGGCGCCACCGTCGAGGAGGGCATAGGCGGCGCGGCAGGGGTGGCCAAGCTCACAGAGGACGGCCACAGATATGACTGCGTTGTAACTGATCTTTACATGCCACGCGTCAGCGGCCTAGACGTAGCAAGCCACGCGGCGAAAGTCTGTCCGTCGACGCGCGTGGTAGTAATGTCAGGGTGCGGCACCACCCTCGAGTCAGAGGCAACAATGGACAGGGGAGTATCCGAAACGCTCAGAAAACCATTCTCGCTCGACTCAATCTCAAGCCTCGTCGCCCGCTGCGCTGCAGATCAGCCTAGTTGAGCCCGATCTGATCGTCGCCTGTGTCAATTCCCCTGCCCGCGCACTCGGCCGTGTACCAGCCGGACATGTGGGGGTTCGGGACCATGATGATGTTCATGCCGGTGTGGGCGATCGTGCCGCCGATGTAGGGGCCCGTGAACGGCGCGTCGCCGAAGCGGATCATGAGGGGCTGGTCGTTCAGCATCGGCGTGACGTTGGCGACGAGAACCGTGTGGATGTCGGTGTGCGTCATCACGTCAAACGAGAGGAAGCCGATCTCGTCGGCGCCGACGTTGCGGGCAGACGTGAAGGCGAGCGCGGTGAGCGCGGATGCGGCGATGGCGAGCCTGGCAAAGGTCCTGCGAGTGAACATGACATGCCTCCCAGCAGTTGTTCCGGGGGCCGCTGCATCGCCCCACACCCTGGGGCGGTCCGGCAGTCCTCATCGTCCTGAGATCATTCTGATCAGCCTGAGAAACGTCCTTTGTCAAAATGGTAATCCGCCGCGCGAGCATGGCAAGCGGAAATTCCTGGATTCTGAAATCGCCGGGCCGTGCCGCGCTGTTGCCATGCGTGAGAGCGATCGGAATGGGTGGTTGCCGTGGCTTGTAAGTCTTTATGAGAGTACAGTTTGGGACGTACCGAGCGCCGGCGACGATGATGGGGTCCGGGATGAGCGCCGGGGTGCCGCCCGGTTGGAGATTCGTGCCACGCCGAGGTCTCGGACGCGAAGAACGCCGTCGTCGGTCTACGACGGTTGACTGGGAGACCGGAGATCGCGGCGGCGGGGCGTCCGGACGACGGCGGCGGCGGCGGCAACGCGCTCCGGCGAGAGCCGCTCGCGCACGGATCGTGTAGTCTCACGGGAGCCTGGCTTCGGATGGCCGCTCGGCGGCCAGGTTGTCGTGACTCCCGCGGCGCCATGAGATTGCCAGGCTACTGGGTGGGCTGAGGAGGCGTTCCGCGCCGGATGGACGAGCCGAGCGACGTCGAACTGCTCCGGCGCCTCGGCACCGGACAACGGGCCGGACGCGAAGCCGCTTTCGCGGAACTCCACCGTCGGCACTCCCGGCGGTCGTTCCAGCTGGCGTACCGCGTTCTTGGCGACGCCGACCTAGCCGCGGATGCGGTCCAGGAGGCGTTCCTCTCGGTGTTCCGGAAGGGGATGCGGTTTGAGCGGCGGGCGCAGTTCACCTCGTGGCTGTTCCGAGTGGTTCTCAATCGCAGCATCGACATGCGGCGCCGCGAACGGCGCGGCGGCGCGACGCGCCCGAGCGGGTGGACCGCAGGCCGGGGCGGCGGGGCGGCCAGCGGGACGGCCGATGGGCCCGACCCGCTCGAGGCTGCTCCCGCGCGCGGCGCCGGGCCCGAGGAGACCGCGCGCGCAGCGGAGCGTGACAACGCGATCCGGGACGCGATCGCACGGCTCTCTCCGAAGCTGGCCGAGGTGGTCGCGCTCCGGTATCCGGGCGGGCTCAGCTACGAGGAGATCGGAGAACTCCTCGACGTTCCTCCGGGAACCGTTCGGTCACGCCTGAACCGGGCGCACGCCGCCCTTCGCGAGCTGCTCGGGCCGACGCTCGACGTCGAGGACGACCGGGCGGGGAGCGAGCCGGACAGCTGAGGCGCACGCTGGGCGGTGCTCGGCGGCGGAGGAGGTTCGGCTCGGCGGCCGCGATCCAGGCGCCGGCGATGGCGTGCCGCCGGGACTCGTCCCTACCTCGTCGGGAGCGCCGCGACGAGCGCAGGGCCGCCGGCTCCTCGATTCGCGGCCGGTGCCGGTGCCGAGTCGGTCGCGGGTTGTATCCGCACGCCAAAGGGGCCGAACGCCCTCGTTTCGCGACCGGGCGCTGCGGCTGGACCGGGCGCCTCGTGCGGGCGAGGGCGTTTTCTGCGGAATTCGGTGACACCAACGGCGCGCGGCCGCGTCCTACTATGGGACCCGGTGGCATCGGTGCGACGGACCGCCGAGTCCCCGGACGTGACGACGCAACATGACGACGCAATGACCACCCCCATCGAAGGTTCCGCGAAACGACGCTGATCGACAGCACAGACCGCCCGTGACCACCGCCCGACGATCTGCTTCGCGACGGCCGCCGCCCTTCGGGATCGGCTGCGCCGCTGCGGCGGTGCGCGCGTGGGGGCTGGCGGCGACTTTGACCGTGCCGCTCATCGGCGCCGGAGCGGTCCTCGGAGGCTGCGATCCCCCGCCCGCCCGCGAGGTCCTGCTCGGCGCAGAACCGGCGGCTCCGTTCCGGATCGAGACGACGAACGTGCGCAACGGGTTGCTCGGGCCGCACGACGATCTCTTGGTGCGCTTCTCCTGCGCGATCGACCCGGCGTCGGTCGGTCCGCGGTCGGTGGTGATCGAGACCTACGCCGCCGAGAGCGTGCGGAGACGGCGGATCTCCGGGGCCTCGGCGGTGCTCGAAGGGGACACGCTGCGGTTCCCGGCGACGCTGATCGCGTCGGTCATCGGCGACGACCCGGCGCAAGTTCGCATGGAGGGCGGCGCGTCGCCCTGCGCGTTGCGCGCCGCCGACGGCGAGACGCTCGCAGTTCGCGAGGTCGTCGGGTTCCGGCGCGCCGTCGAGGGCCGCACCGACATGGAAGGGCCCACGTTGCTGGCGTCACGGCCGGCAGACGGCGCCACCGACGTTCCACCAGGTGCGGCGATCGAGTTGCGTTTCTCGGAGCCCCTTGCCATCGGATCAGCGCTCAGCGGCGACGGCGTGTCGCTCCGCGCCGACGGACACGAGGTCGCTGCCAGGCTGCGGCTCTCGGCCGACCGGCGCCGCATGCTCGTCCGGCCCCAGACAGCGCTCGCGGCCGGGGCCTCGGTCGAGGTCGAAGTCCGCCGATGCCTCGTGGACGACGCGGGGAATCCGCCGGCGACCGGTTCGCCGATGGTCGTGCACTTCGACGTCTGCCCGACCTCGCTCCACGAGATCGAGGAGAGCTTCTCGTGCGATGACTACCTGGATCGGACGCGAACCGACTGCGCGTGGGGCGAGATCGAGGCGCCGGGTCTGCTCGTGCCGCGCTGCGGACCCGTGCCGATGCCGGCGCTCGACGTGGAGCCCACGACCGATCTCGGCGACCGGGACGAGATCCGGTTCCAGGTGCGCATTCGCGGAGACGAGGCGCTGGATGGTCTGGCCTCGGGTCTTCGCCTGCGATTCTCACAGACGACGGCCGCGGGACCGCTTCGTGCCGTGGTCGTCGAGGGCGGCCCCACCATCGACGACTCGCTGGAGCCGTGGTTCCAGGGCAACCGCGACCGCGCACGTCTCCAGGTGCTCGCGACGCGCCACGAGTCGCTCCCTTGGGAGTCAGACGGTGCGCAGGGAGCGGTCGTGGACGTGCCGTTCGAGCAACCGCTGGCGCTGAGCGCCGGGCAGGCCGTGCTGCTCGACGTGGTGCTGGCGGTCGAGCCAGGCGCACGCCTCGCCGCCGCGCCAGACTCCGACGGTCGCGCGCTGGTGCGCGGCGGACCGCGAGATCGCGCTGTGCCGAGCGCGGTCCTGCTCGTCTCCGGCGCGTCTCCGGTCGCGAGGTCCCTCTGGTACGACGCGGGGGTCGCGTCGCCGCGGTGGCGAGCGGCCATCCTGGAAACCGCCGGCGGCGTGGCAGGCGCCACGCCGGACACGTCCGCCGGGGGCGCTGCCGGCGCGATGGTCGTGGCAGAGTTCCAGACCGCGCCCGCCGACAGCGCCGGCAATCCGGACGCCGCCGTCGCAAGTCCGTGGGAGGGCAACCTCGCGCTCGTCCCGTCGTGGCGGTTCGTCAGGTTCCGCCTGCGTTTCGAAGGCGGGTCGTCGGACGGCCGCATGGCACCGGTGGACCGGGTCCTGATGCCGTTCGAGCGGACTCCCGCCGGGCGCTGACGCGTTTCGAATCGGCGTGAAGCGCTTGTGCTTCCTCCGATGCGTGCCGTTCGCACGCGAACCCTCGCGAACGATCCGGGCTCGCCCGGATCATCCACGAAGCTCCGCGTCTGGACGAGCCTGCCTCGTCGACGACTGGCTGCCCGCTGCGTTGGGACCCTTGCGTGGCTTGACAAGGCCGACGCTGCGGGTCCCGCCTTGCGGTCGGCTCCGCGGATCTCGTCCAGGACGGTGTGCCGTCGTGCGAACGATCCGGGCTAGAGAATGCGGACGAAGTCCGCAGGCCGCGCGAACGCGTGGCACGGCGCCGTGAAGCTCACGGCGTCGCGTACGAACGCCCCGGTCTCCGGGTCGCGCTCCGCCAGATCCAACGGCTTCGCGTCGTCGGCCGGCATGCCCTGCGCGTCCTCGAACACACGGACGATCGGACGGCGCGGATCGGGCGAGTCGGGCCGGCGCCCCTGAACGACGGCGCGTTCACCGGTGCGGAGCTTGACGATCGTGCCGAAGGGGACGATCCCGAGCAGCGCGCGGAGGGACCGCACGAGCGCGGGGTCGAAGTGCCGGCCGTCGCTCCGCTCCATGACCGAGGCGACCTCGTGGAATGTCCGCGCAGGACGCCCAGGACCGGCCGGCGTGGTCTGGTTGTCGGCGAAACACGCGACGCGCAGGATCCGGTGAAAGAGAGGCGCATCGCCGTGTTCGTCGCGAGCCGGCGCCCGAAGATCCCGCACGGCGAGCACCGCGCGGAGTGCGCCGTCGCTGAATCCCAGGTGCGGGAGCAGCGCGCGGGCCGCGGGACGTGCGTCGGCGTGGCCGGAAGCGGCAGCGGCGTCGGCATGGGCGTCGCTGCCCAGCGGTTCGTGCAGGAGCGCCGCCACCCCGAGGTCTGCGACGACCAGCTTGTGCATGCCGCTTCGCAGTCCGAGGGCGCACGCGAGGACGCAGACGTTCGCGGCGTGGCTGGCCGCATACCCGTGGTAGTTCTTCACCTGGGTCAGCGCGAGCATCACGTTCTCGCCGCGCTGGAGGACGTCGATCACGTCGTGCACGGCGCGGCGGCAACGGCGCGCTTGCAGTCGCTGGCCGTCGTCGATCGCTGCAAGCGACTGCTTCGCGACGAAGACAAGCCGGAGGTAGGACTGGGCCGCCGCCTGTCGGACGTCCGTCGGGCCGAGCTTGCCACGCTGGCCGTCGGCCTCGGTCACCGGCCCGAACCCGACCGTCGTCGCCGCGGATCGGGCGAGCGCGTCGCGCGCGGCCTCGTACCGGTCGTCCACCGATGAATCGTCGCCGGCCGGTTTCGACTCGAGGACGCGGAGGGCCTCGATCAGATCGCGTTTCGCCACCTCGCCGGTGAGCGAGATCTCGCCGACGCCGTGGCGTGCCGCCCGGTCGTGGACGTGCTTGAACGCCGCGTACCCGGAGAAGTCCACACGCAGGCGGTGCTCGTTCATGTACGCGAGGTCGTTCGCGAACCGGATCGTGAGGTCGCCCTGTGACGCGGCGGCGGCGCGGATCGCATTCGTGAGGTTGGCGAGCGCTTCCTCCGCGAGCTTGCTCTCGAACCCCCACAACGCACCGAGTCGCGAGGCTGCGTACATGGTCTGCAGCACCGCGCGACCCGCGACCGAGACGTCGGACTCCGCCGCGCGAGCGGAGTGCGCCTCGGCCGGCGCGTCCGCTGGAGACGTGTCTCTCGCGTTGCCTGGGACGTGGTCAGCCACGCGTGCTCTCCCGTGTCCGCTCCGGCGGCCGCCCATCCCGAAGTTCGGGGCGACGGGCGGCGCCCGACCTGCGGCCGGCTGTCGTCTGGGACGTCATGCGCGATCCGATCTGGACCCGGCTCCGGCAACGCCGAGCGTGGCGCACGCCTCGGTGGCGAACTCGGCCGCACGAGGGAGGACGAACGAGAACATCGACCCTTCGCCGGGTTCGCTCGCGAGCAGGATGCGAGTTCCGTGGGCGTCGGCGATCTTCGCCGCCACGGCGAGGCCGACGCCGCAGCCGCGCGACCGGCGGGTGAGCGGATTCTCCACCTGCTCGAACAGGTCGAATATGCGTGACTGGTCCGCCGGATCGATGCCGATCCCGGTGTCCACCACGTCGAAGCGCACGCCGTGCCGAGTCAGTGCCGCGCGCACCAGCACCGATCCACCGTCGCCCGTGAACTTGACGGCGTTCTCGGCCAGCGCGAGCAACGCCATCGGCGCGTCGCGAGCGTCAGCCATCACCGCGACGTCCGCGGCGGGCGCTTCGATCCGCAGGTGGACGCCGCGCGCCTCTGCCCTGGCATGCATCGCGCGGGCCGTCTGGGCGAGAATCTCGGCAACGGGCACCGCCTCGAGACGCGGCTGGAAGTCCCCAGACTCGAGACGCGCGATCGAGGTGAGCTTGTCCACCTCGTGCGCCAGCGTCTCCGCCTCGTCCCGGAGGTGTCCGAGCGTGCTCCGCTGGGCCGCCGTCAGCGGCCCCGCCTCGCCGCGCTCCAGCATGGATGCGAGGCTCCGGACCATGCCGAGCGGGGTGCGAACGTCTTGAGCGACTCCGCCGACGTACCGGCGCTTGAGCTCGTCGATCCGATCCCGCTGATCCACGGTGCTGGCACGGGCGCGCCTCGCCACGTTGGCCTCGCGACGCCGCAGGGCGCGCGCGACGGACTCAACCACCAGTTCGAGCGACCGGAACGGCTTCTCGAGGAAGTCCGCCGCGTGGCAGCGCACCGCGGCGACGGCGGCTTCGTAGCTCGGGTAGGCGGTCATCAGGACGACCTGCACGTCGGCGTCGAGTTGGTCCACCCAACGCCCGAGTTCCTCGCCGCGCATCCGCGGCATCTGCAGGTCGCAGAGGAGCAGGTCCACCGGCCTCGAGATGGCGAGGGAGAGCGCCTCCTCGCCGTCGCTGGCTTCCAGCACCTCGTAGCCCTGGCGCCGCAGCACCTTCGCGAGAAGCGTGCGCGTGCCGGATTCGTCGTCGGCCACGACGATGCACTTGGTGTTGGTGGGGTCGTTCATGGATGGGCGGGCGAACCGCCCTTCCACATCGGCAATTGCGACGCCCGCGCTCCAGCCCTCACACGCAGCTCACCCGACGGTGCGGGACTCCCGACCTACACCGGCAGCTGCGCGACCGAGCCCACGATGTGCGTGACGAGACCGTACGCCTTCGCCTCTTCGGCCGACATCCAGTAGTCGCGGCGCGTGTCGTCCGCGATACGCTCGAGCGACTGGCCGGTCTCGGCCGCGAGCAGTTCGTTCACCTTGGCGCGAAGCTTCAGGATCTCTTTCGCGCCGATGGCGACGTCGCTCGCGGTGCCCTGCATTCCCGTGGAGGGCTGGTGCAGGAGGAACCGTGTGTTCGGGAGCGTGTAGCGACGGTCCTTCGCGGCGCCCATCAGAATGACGGTCGCGGCGCTGGCGGCGAGTCCGGCGCACACCGTGTAGAGCGGCGCGCGGACGAAGCGCATCATGTCGTAGATAGCGAACCCAGCATCCACGGAGCCGCCCGGCGAGTTGACGTACACGCGGATCGGCTTCACCTGGTCCGCCGCGTCCAGCACGAGGAGCTGGGCCATGATCTCACGGGCCAGATCGTCGGTGACGGGACCGCAGAGGAGCACGGTGCGGAAGTCGAGCAGCTTCCGCACGATCGGCATGCGGACTCCGCTGCTCTTCTCGTCGTCTTCCTCTTCTTCCATCCGGAAGGACCGGACCGGGTCGGCGTACATGGGCGTCTCCTCATGCCTGCGCCCCGCGTCTGCGGAGCGAGCGGGGATCGTAGCGTGCCGTCCGCGGGCGGACCCGAGAGATGTGCGGGGGCCGCAGTCCGGGCTGCCCACGGCCGACCCCGCGCGTCGCGCCGACCCCATCGGGCGGGCGCAATCCGCCTCGGAGCTGGTATTCTCTGCGCCGTTCCGGAGACCTCGACCCGCGATGAACGTCGTACTCACCGTCATGACCGGACCCCGCGCCGGCGTCCGCATGAGATTCACCGACAAGGCCGCGATCACGATCGGCCGAAGCAAGACCACGGACTTCCACGTCCTCGACGGGACGATGAGCCGCGTACACGCCGTCGTCGCCCACGGTCCGGGCGGGTGGTACGTCGAGGACCAGAAGAGCCGGAACGGCGTCTGGATCCACGATCGGCAGGTCAAGCGCGAACTGATCGACTCGGGAACCGTCTTCAACCTGGGCCACGAGACGAGCATTCGATTCGAGGTCGAAGACGAACTGCGCACGTCGTCGGCGAGTTTCTCCGTGCTCCCGGCGTGCTCCGTCTGCGGACGCCCCATCGAGAGCGTCACCGACCTCGTGCGCTCTCCGGACGGCCGCCCGACACACCTCGCGTGCCGCACGCTCGATCACTTGATCGGCACCGAGCTCGGCGAGTTCCGGGTGTCGGAGCGGGCGCCTTCCTTGGGCGCCGCGTTCTTCTTCCGCGCGCACCAGCCGACGCTGAACCGCATGGTGCTGCTCGAGGTCTACGACCTGCCGCTGACGTCGCAGCCGGGCTTCCGCACCAGGCTCCTCGAGGAAGTCCGCAGCGCGTCGCGGTTCGTGCACCCCAACATTCTGCAGATCTACGCGTTCGACGAGGCGCGGGGGATCTCGTTCGTCGCGATGGAACACTTCCGCGGCGAGCGACTGGCGCAGGTGCTCGAGCAGCGCCGGTTCGTGAAGATCCGCGGCGCGTTGCAGGTGGCCGCGGGGATCGCCGAGGCGCTCCGCTACGTGGGCACGCACGGCGTCACGCCGTCGTGGGTCTCGACGGCGCAGGTGCTCGTCTCCGAGGACCACGACGCGAAGGTGAAGTTGTTCGAGGACCCGACGCCGGGCGGCGAGCGGGAGCCCACCGCGCGAGAGGCCCCCTACGCGGCGCCCGAGGTGCTCGCGAAGTCGTCGCCCGGGGGCGAGCCCGCGCTCGTGTACTCGGTCGGCGCGATCCTCTACCACATGCTCGCGGGCATCCCGCCGTTCGAGGGGGACTCCGTCGCAGAGGTCCTCCGCCGCGCCCAGCGCGAGTCACCGCCCGCGCTCCGGCGCATCAACATGAAGGTGAGTCCAGCGCTGGCGACGCTGGTGGACGACGCGCTCGCCCGCGACCCTGCGCTCCGCCCCGCGACGCTCGACCTCTTCCTCGACCGCCTGAAGCAGGCGGCTGCGCCGATCCGTTAACCCGGATCATGCACGAAGCTCCGCGGGAGAACGGCGTGCAACGCAGGACCGACTTGCGATGCACGCCGATCCGAGGTTCGCTCGCACGACGACACACCGTCCTGGACGAGATCCGCGGAGCGGACCGCAAGGCGGGACCCGCAGCGTCGGCTTTGTCAAGCCACGCAAGGGTCCCAACGCAGCGGTCGGCCCGCGGGCTCGTCCAGGCGCGGAGCTTCGTGCATGATCCGGGTTAACCGCTGGCGAAGTGGTGCCTGAATTCCGTTGTCCGGGGATGCGGGGGGTCCTACGTTCCCCGGCGCACTCGACGTCGCCCGGCGCGCTGTTCGCGCTGCTCCGCGTCCCCCTGGAGGTCTCCCGCCATGTCCGACCGTCTCCGCCTGCGCCCCCGCACCGCTGCCTTCGCCGCAGCTCTCGCCGCCGCCGCGTTCGTCGCGATCCCTCCGGTCGCGGGCGTGGCGCAGGACGCACCCAAGGAGGCGCCGAAGGAGACGCCGGCCGAGCCGAAGGAGCCCCGAACCGAGGCCGTGACGAAGGGGAAGTTCGCCGGCGTGCTCGAACTCACGGGCGTGTTCGATGCGAAGCAGTCCTGGGAAGTGATGATGGACGCCGAGCAGTGGGGCGGCGAACTCGAGATCACCGAGGTTGCAGCGGCCGGGCTCGTCGAGAAGGGCCAGACGCTCGTCCGCTTCAAGACCGACAAGATCGACGAGGCCGTCGCCGCAGCGGATCGCGACATCACCCTCGCCCGCGGGGCCTACCAGAAGACCGTCGAGGACGCGAAGCGCACGCAGGAGGCCCAGGCCATCTCGCAGCGCAAGGCCGAGCTCGATCTCGCCGCCGCGGAACTCGCGCTCTCCCGTTTCCTCGAGACCGAGAAGGCGATGCGCCTCCAGGAGGCCGACATCCGCCTGCAGAGCACGCGCGACAACCTGCTCGACCAAGAGGAGGAACTCGCTCAGCTCGAGAAGATGTACAAGGCCGACGAGATCACGGAGGAGACGGAGGAGATCGTCCTGCGTCGCACGAAGCGCCAGCTCGCCCGGTCGAAGACCTTCTTCACGTTCCAGCAGAAGCGCGACGAGATGTGGCGCTCGCAGGACTTCCCGCGGGACGAGGAGAACCTCCAGCTCGCGAAGCGGCGCGCCGTGATCGACTTCGAGAAGTTCAAGACCGCCGCGGCCGTCGCCGACGCGCAGCAGAAGATCGATCTCGAGAAGGCGAAGGTGGCGATCGCGAAGCAGGAGGAGAACTTCACCAAGCTGAAGGCCGACCGCGCCAAGTTCGAGCTGAAGGCTCCCGAGTCGGGCCTGGCTGCGTGGGGCACGCTCGCCCGCGGCAAGTGGTCCGGCGGCGAGCCGCCTGCGGCGACGCTCGTTGCGCAGGGCCGTGCGAAGGCCAAGCCGAATCAGGTGCTCTTCACCATCGTGAAGCCCGGCGACGTGCAGGTGCGCACGACCGTCGGCGAGGCGGTCGTGTTCTCCGTCGCCGACGGCCAGTCCGCGAAGGTGAAGCCGGGCCCGGCTCCGAAGCTCGACCTCGCCGCGAAGGTTGCGCGCGTGGCCCGCGTCTCCGCCGGAACCGACTACGACGTCGTCCTCGAACTCACGAACGCCGACGCCCGGCTCCTGCCGGGTCATACCTGCAAGATCAAGCTGACGACCTTCGAGAAGGCCGACGCGCTGACCGTGACTGCGGCGGCGGTGGAGACCGACGGCGACAAGAAGTTCGTCACAGTGTGGGACGGCACGAAGTCGGTCCGTCACGACGTCGAGACGGGCGAGACGAGCGGCGGCCGTACCGAGATCGTCTCGGGCCTCGCCGAGGGCGACCGTGTGGTCCCGGTGGCGCCGAAGAAGTGAAGCGAACACTCGCCTGCGTGGCCGTCTCGGCCGCGGCGCTCCTCGCGGGCGCGTGCGACGACGAGCGTCCGGCGCCCGTCGCGCCGTCTCCCGTCGCTCCCGCGCAGCCGAAGCCCGCGGCGGCCCCGACACCTGCAACCGATCCGAACGCCCCGATTCCCGCCGCGCCAGCGGCCGCTACTCCCACGCCGGCACAGGTGGACGCCGCGATCCGCAAGGGCTCCGATTACCTCGTCCGCGCGCAGAACAAAGACGGCTCGTGGGGCTCGACCGCGCCGACGCTCACGATCGACATCTACGCCCCGGGCCCCGGTGCCTACGAGGCGTACCAGGTGGCCACGTCGGCCCTCGCGGTCTCGGCGCTCATCGACGTCACGCGCGGAGGATTCGCCGACGTGAAGGGCGCCGAGGAGTCGATCCGCCGCGGCACCGACTTCCTCATGGCTCACAGCCGCGTGCCGCGCGCGAGCATCGACGTCCTCTACAACTCGTGGGCGCACGCCTACATGCTGGAGACGTTCGCGCGCCTGCTCGCAACGGAGAAGGACGAGGCCCGCCGCGCTGCGCTGAAGAAGGCGTCCGCCGACTGCCTGGACATGCTTGCGACCTTCGAGTACGCCGAGGGTGGCTGGGGCTACTACGACTTCAACTCGCAGTTGCGCAAGCCGGCCGACGGAGCCACGAGCTTCGGCACCGCGTCGGTCCTCACCGGGATGCGCATGGCAAAGGACCAGGGCGTGACGATCCCGAAGCGCCTCGTGGACCGCGCCGTCGCGTTTCTTGAGAAGCTGCGCCACCCGGACGGCTCGTTCGCGTACTCGTGGGACCACCGCTTCTGGCCCCAGGGCCCCATCAACAAGATCAAGGGCAGCCTCGCTCGCACGCCCGCGTGCTACGCCGCGCTCCGCGACTGGGGCACGTCCGTGACCGACGCGCAGGTCGTCACCGCGTTCGACAATCTGGAGAAGGAAGGCCGCTTCCTCCACATCGCCCGCAAGTACCCCCGGCCGCACGAGACCTGGTACCAGAACTCGGGCTACTTCACGTTCTACGGCTACGAGAACGCTTCGCGCCTGCTGCCCGTGCTCACGAAGGAACGCCGCGCTCGCGCCGTCGCTTCGTTCACCACGTACCTCGTCCCCCTGCAGGAGCCGGACGGCTCGTGGTGGGACTATCAGCTCTACGGCTATCACAAGCCGTACGGCACCGCGTACGTGCTGTCCACGCTGACTCGCTGCCGATAGCGCCGCCGGAGTTGAGGTCCGTCAAGGCGCCGCGGTCGCGCCCGGCGTACCGTGGTCGCACTCCACCGTGCGCGACCCCCTTCACTGGCTCGACGTCAAGCGCAAGCTCGCGTTGACGTTCGTCGGCGTGTGCCTCCTCGCGTTCGGCGTGGGCGGTTCGCTCGCTGCCACGTCGGCGAGCACGGCGCTCGAAGAGGAGATCCTCCTCCGGCTGCGGTACCAGTGCCGCGCGTGGGCCGGTTCGCTCGATGGCGATCTGCGTCTGATGACGCGTCGCGTGGAGGACTTCGCTTCCGACGGGTACATCCGCGAGGGCGCGGCGACGGCAATGGCGGCGGCGGCCGCTCCCGGTCCGGACGGCGAGCGCGTGCGTGCGAACCTGCGACGCCACCTGGCGGTGAACAAACTCCCCCTCGTCGAGGCGTTCGCGGACCTAGCGGTGCTCGACGATTCCGGCGGCGTGATCGTCACCGCCACGGGCGCCGAGCCCGCGCACATCGCCCGGATCGCCGCGGAGGTCCGTGCGTCGGTCGCGGGGCCGTGGCACAGCGGGCTCCTGGATCCCGGCACGCCCGGCGGGCCCGTCCTGCAGGCGATCGCGGTGCCGCTCTACTCGCTCGACGGCACGCGGCGGATCGGACGGCTCGTGGCGTGGGTCGTCACAGACCGCTGGCTCGCCGGCGCGCTCGGCACCGCGAGGGGCGAGCCCGACGCAACCGCCGCTGCGACCGACGACGCCGCCGCGCGCCGCGGTGAGACGATCGAACTCGCCGTCGCCGACGCGTCCGGCTTGGAGATCACGCCGTCGCTCCCGCAGACCGCGCGATCCGCAGGCGCGCCGGCCGAGGCGGTCGTCGTCCACGCCGTCGCTGAGCCGTCTGCCGACACCCGCACGGTCGTGCGCGGCGCGACGTCGGTGCGTGTGCCGCTCGAGACGAACGGGTGGACGGTGCGCGTGCGTCTCCACTCGCCTGAGGCGCTCGCGCCGGTGGCCGGCCTCCAGGTGAGGTTCCTGCTGGTCGGCGTGGCGCTCGCTCTCGTCATCGGGGCGATCCTGCTCTTCCCCATGCGCTATCTCGCGCGACCGCTCATCGAACTGCGGGAGGCCGCGAAGCGGCTCGAGGCCGGCGATCTCACCGTGAGAGTCGTGCCGAACACCGAGGACGAAATCGGCGACCTGTCGCGGTCCTTCAACCACATGGCGGACTCCGTCGAGACGCGCACCCGGCGTCTCGAGGAAGCCGCCCGCGAACTTGCCGCGCAACGCGACCGGCTCGACACCGTGATCTCGTCGATGCGCGACGGCCTCGTCGTGCTCGACGAACGCGGACGCGCGGTGCTCTCCAACACGGCTGCGAAGCCGCTCGTGGCATTGGTCGAGGCCCGCGACGCGCGACTCATCAGTCACGCGCCGTGCGACGAAGCGAAGGGTGCTGCGGGGTCATGCGCAGCGTGTCTGTTCGATGTCCGCCGCCCGCTGCGCGCCTGCGTCGTGGACGCCGGCGGCCGCTCGTACGAGGTCAGTACGACCCCGCTTCCGCCTCAGTCGGACGGCCACCGCGGCCGCGTACTCGTCGCCCGCGACATCACGGACCGCGTGGCGCAGGACGAGCACGAGATGCACCAGGAGCGGCTGTCGGTACTCGGCGAGGTCGCCGCCGTGATGGCGCACGAACTGAACAACCCGCTCGCGGCCATCAGCATGTTCACGCAGATGACGGAGCAGGGGCTCGGTGCAGACTCGCCGTTCCGCGAGCATCTCGAAGTGGTCCGGCGCAACACCGAGACGTGCAAGCGCACGATCCGTGAGTTGCTCGACTATGCGACCGGTTCGCCGGCGCAACTGGCCGACGTGGACGTCCACGACGTGCTGCGCGATGTCGCCCGGTTCCTCCGGCCCGTCGCGGAGCGAGCCGGGGCGCGCATCGCGCTCGAACTCCGCGCCGAGCAGTCGGAGATCGCCGGCGATGAGATCCAGGTGCGCCAGGTGTTCGTCAATCTCGTGGTGAACGCCATTCAGGCGATGGGGAAGCCGGGCGGCGTCGTGACGATCACCACCACCGACGCCGACGGTCACTTGGTCGCCGACGTCACAGACGCGGGCCCCGGCATCGCGCCGGAAGCGCGGTCCCGCATCTTCGACGCCTTCTTCACGACGAAGGGGCGCGGCGTCGGCACGGGGCTCGGCCTGCCCACGGCGCGCCGAATTGCGGAACTCCACGGCGGCGGACTCGACCTCGTTGCGTCGGAGCAGGGCCGAACCGTGTTCCGGGTGCGACTGCGGACGCGAGCGCCCATCGGGAGCGCCGCGTGACGCGCAGCTCGATCCGTCAGGCGGAGCCCTGCATGTCCGACGTGCGCGTGCTCGTCGTCGATGACGAGCCCGATCTTCGCCTCGGCCTGCGGATGCTCCTGCGCGGCGCCGGCTTCGACACGGTCGAGGCCGCGTCGGGCGCGGAAGCGTTGCAGGCGTTCGATCGCGCGCCGGCCGACATCGTCCTCACCGACTTGCAGATGCCCGGGATGTCCGGCGCGGACCTGCTCGTCGAAATCCAACGGCGTGCGCCGGGCACGACCGTCGTCATCCTCACGGGTTTCGGCACGATCCAGACGGCCGTGTGGTGCATGCAGCGCGGGGCGTCGCACTTCCTCACGAAGCCGTTCGACAACGACGAGTTGCTGCGGTTGTTCTCGCGCCTCGGGCGTCAGGTCCTCGCGTCGCGCGAGCAGCGCCAGTCGAGTGACGTGTCGGGATTCGTCGCGGAAGACCCGCGCTCGCTGCGTGTCGTTGTCATGATCCGACGGGTCGCGCCGAAGCCAGTCGCCGTGTTGATCGTAGGAGAGACCGGCGTCGGCAAGGA
>JAIOPE010000115.1 GCA_021414065.1 Planctomycetota bacterium | reverse complement strand
GACGCTCTCTGCTCCAAGGCAGCGCGAAGAGCGTCGGACGCGTCCTCGCTCGCATCGCAGACGTGTGTACCGCGATTGCTCATGCCTCACGCCCGAGAGGGGGTGCGAGTGCGTTCGCTCGCTAAGGACACGCACATGGGGGCATGGGGTCCTCCGCGTAACGCGTATGCGTGCCGCCGCACGGATTCTACGACACGACCCCGGTCACGTCGCGCGCGGAGTGCGGCGGTAGAATGAGCGAATGGACCATGGGTCGGATCCGTTCGTGCGCGAGGGAGAGTGCCACGCGATCTTCGCATTCGATATCGGCCGCGAGATCGACATGGAACAGGCAACAGCGGCGCTTCGAATCGCGCCGCGCCAGGCGGAGGAGGCCCTGCGCCGGCCGCACCTTCACTTCGCGCAGCCACCCCTGCGGACCACTGTCCGCATCCAGTCGATCGCGGTCGGCGACACGGCGACGCGACCGGACGCGACGCTCGTCGTCTATGAGTTCGGCGTCGTGGCGGTGGTGATCACCCTCCCAGCCACGGGCGGACTTGAGAGTCTGGCGCGACTTGCCATCGCGCTGTGGGCGACGGAGGCGCTCGCGTTCGCAGCCCGCCACGTCGCTGAGGAAACCATGCGCCAACTCGGTGACGCCGTGGACGAGCCGACGCTCGCAACGATGAGCGAGGACTACCTCGTGTTCCACGCGCGACGTGTCGACTCCGGCGCGACCGTGACCGAGTGGATGCACGCCGCATCCTCGGGGCTCGCAGCGATCCTCCGCGCCGAGACCGGGCCGCTGTCGGCGCAGGAGATCGAGCGCACCGTGTCTGGGCACGTCGCATTTGCGCCGGACGACTTCGTGATCGTGGACGGGAACGCCGCGTTCGTGGTCCGCGATCACGCAGACGACCTGCTGGCCTTGCTCACGTTCGCGACCGTGCAACTCTTGGAGGTTCGGTTCCTCGATGCGCGGCTTGACGACGATCTGCAGCGTTCCTACGACGTCGTGAGGCGGGTTGCACCGAGGTCGGTACTGGTCCCCGCGCCGCACCGGGGCGCGCTCGAGCAGGTCGCGCGGCGCCAGATCGACGCCGCGCTGCTCTTCGAGCACGTGCGGAATGCGCCGAAGCTCCTCGGAGACCAGTACCTCGCCCGCGTGTACGAGCAGGCCGCACGCCGGTTCCGTCTGGGGGACTGGAACGACGCGATCCACCGGAAGCTCGACGTTCTCGGCACCATCTACGACCGGCTCCGGGACCGGGCGACGGTGACCCGCGCCGAGATCCTGGAGTGGATCGTCATCGTGCTGATCGTCGTCTCGATGGTCATACCCTTCCTGGTACCGACCACGAAGTGACGCTGCATGCGCGCGCACGTCCGGCAACGTCAGATGTCACGAAATGCGCCATCCACCGCGGGTCCAGTGTCCCCGCCGAGCCTGAAGGCGGGCGGGCGACGCTGCACCTGCGATCGGCACGTCCTTCGCGGTTCTGTCTCCTGCCGCACGCCCCGGCGGCAGGAGGATCTCCAGATGTCACCCACGCTCTCGGCTGTCGCGCGCCGCTGGCTCCGCGCTTTCTGCGCCACGTGCGAGGAGCCCACGGTGTTCGACGTACGGTCCGACTGGTCGTCGGTCTGCACGAAGTGCGCGAAGGAAGAGATCCGACTCGCACCGAATGGGCTCCTCCGCCTGACGGCCTAACGCGGATCAGTTCGAGGCGGCGGATGGTGCGGCGTGCTCAGCGACCGCTTGCTCGGCTCGACCGTCCGACGGCACCTCGACCGATGCGGGCGCATGCACCGCCGAGACCTGCCGCGTCGTCTCGGCGCTCAGCTCCGCGCGCCACGCGATCCATGCCTGCACGGCGGCGAGTTGGCGGCCGTAGATCACCGCACCGAACCAGGCACCGGCGGCCGCGAACGCAGGACGGAGCATGCTCGCCCCGTAGTCCGGTGCATAGCCGCGAAGCAACTCGAACGCCGCAGCGAACGTCAGAAGCGGTAGCACGGTCCACGCGAGGGTCGTCCGCGCGGTCTCGGTGCGCCGTCCTCGGGACTCGGCGATCAGATAGCCGCCGAGCGTGAACGCAGCGAAGTACTCCACGAGTCGGAACAGCGGTCCGAGCCGCGGCGGCGTGCCGATCTCGGGCAGCGTCATCGCACCGTGCCAGTCGCCGACCTCGGTCCTCCATGGCCAGCCCGCGAGCACGACGAGGTAGAGCAGGTACAGACCACCGACGCGACGAAGCGTCGGAACTTCGAAGCGACGCTCGCGGTCGTCCAGGAACCAGGGAGACGTCGTGGCCCATCGTGTGGCGACCGACACGATCGCGAGTCCCGCAAGCAGCCACGCAGGCCGGTGCCGCAACGCCGGCGCCGCTGCCACCACGAACCAGGCGGCCGCCACGAGCGTGATCCGTGTCGGCGAGAGAACGCCCGCGACGCGCAGGCGACTGCGCCAGAGGGCGGCCAGGATCGCTCCGCCCATCACGCCGAGCGGGATCGTCAGCACGAGGCGGTAGCCATCCTCGGCTGCCGCTTCGCCGGAGAGCCAGATCAACGGCACGAGTAGGTAGACGATCCCCATCAGCGGGAGCTCGAGAAGGAGCCTGTCGGCGAGGCGGAGGTCGAGGTTCCGACGGATCGAGTCGTACGTCATCGCGCCGAACCAGGCGCCCAGCGCGTTGGTCATGACGTCGGACGGGCTCACGCACCGACCGGGCACAGCGGACTGTGCAACCTCGATCCCGGTGCTCAGGACCGCAGCACAGAGGACCGGCGCAACGCAGTACGCGTCGCGGTTGCTTCCGGTCCACGCGCGGAAGAGGAACCCCGGCACAACGAGAAGCGCGCAGTTGACGGCAACGTCGAACATCGACGTGTGCCACTCGACGCGCAGATCTGCCGGTGGCCGGAACTGAAACGGCGCCAGCGTCACGAGGGCGACGACGGCGAGCGACCACGCGAGCATGACGGCGGCGAGCGACCTGCCGGCGCGCGGGCGCGGCGGCGGGAGGACGTCGGCGGGGGTCGTCTGGAGGCGAGCGGACATGCGCAGGCGAGTTGGGAGAGGCGCCGATGCCGGCCGGCGCGGGAAGGTGACGCCCCCTCATCGACATCGCGCGCGCGTCAACGGTAGGGATCGGGCCGCGGCCGACGGGCCTCGAAGCGATTGCCCCGGTCAGCGTCGCGCGACTTCGAGCCTGCAACCCCTCACTGCACCGTGGCGGCCGTCTGCTGCGTTGCTCGGTCGGAGGCAACTCGGTCCCTTGAGTTCGCCTCCGACCGAGGCTGTATCGTCACCGATACGAACGAGTTCCACCCGGTCTCCGGGGTCCCTCCCCCGCCTCCACCTCCTGTGCCGGGCCGGGGCGAACCCCGACCCTCACCCCGTCCAGGGCTTCTTCGGAAGGCGCGGCTTGCATGCGCACCCGTTGGGTACCGGCCGGGCGCGCACTGCGGGACGGACGAAGCGCGTCGCCCCGGCGTCCGGGGCGGCCGAACCCGCACGTTCCCACCTACAAGACGCTTCGGAGGCCCTGAAAGTGACATTTGCCCCTCTTCCCCTCGGCGTCACATGGGAGTAAGCTCGGGATCTCCCGGACTTCCGGGACTGGAGGCTCAATTGGATCGACGGCTCCCCGACCCGGCACATTCGCTTCGCCGACGCGACCTGATTCGCAACTCGGTCGTCGCCGGAGCCGGTCTAGCCGCCGCAACGTCCGTGCTTGGCCGAGCGGCCGTCGCGCTCGCGGGGCCCGCCGACGCGAAGGAGCCGAAGTACAAGACGAAGCACGTGATCGTCGTGGCGTTCGCCGGTGGCGTCCGGCAACGGGATTGCGTCGGCACGCCGCAAAACGTCCCGAACCTGATGCGCATCGCCAAGAAGGGCACGGTGATGACGGCCGTAAAGGCCGCGAACCTCGGTCACTACGGCGCCGCACTGGCCATCTTCACAGGTTGCCCGGAAGCACAGGGCATCCGTCAGAACGAGCGCGGAACGAGCCCAACCCTGTTCGAATACGTCCGCAAGCAGGCGGACCTCCCCGCGCACGAAGTGTGGCTCTCCACCGCCGCGGGGGCTCAGACCGTCAACTTCACTTACGGCACCGACCCTGAGTACGGAGCCAAGTACGGCGCCAATCTGATCGGCACCGACGGACTCTTCAACGCCGAGTTCCGCGACCTCATCCAAGGCTTCGGCCAGGTCTCGGTGCCGTCCGCCGAGGAGTCCGCTCGCATCGAGAAACTCGCGAAATCGCTGGATCCCGGATGGCTCGAGGGCACGAAGGCCGACGGTTTCGCGAACGATCCGTCGGCGAATCTCCGGATCCAACGCTACATCCTGGAAGAGCTCCGCGGCGACACGGCGGCGATCACTGGGCCCGGCGCAGGCGACGCCAAGGCGATCCGGGTGGCGCGCAACCTGCTCCGCCTCTTCCGGCCGCGCGTTGTCGGCGTCGTCCTTCAGAACGCTGACGTAGCCCACGGCAGCTACAACTCGTACGTCGAGGTGATCCGCAGGAACGACCAGGAAGTCGGCCTGCTCTGGGATGCCGTTCAGGCGGATCCGGTGCTGCGCGACACCACGTCGATCTTCGTGCTCCCGGAGTTCGGCCGCGACGCCGCGCTGAACCAGCGGAACGGGCTCGACCACGGCGACGGTTCCGAGGACCTGCACAGGATCTTCTGCGTAGCCGCGGGTCCGGACTTCAAGCAGGACAAGGTTCTGCAGAAGCCGGTGGACGCGTTCGACATCTGTCCGACGGTCGCCGACCTGTTCGGCGTGAAGACGCCCGAGGCGAAGGGCAAGTCCATCCGCGGGCTGTTCGCCTAGCCCGGACAACGTGAGGCTCTCACTCTCCCGCGCAGCGCTCCTCGCGATCGTGACTTGCATGGCTGCGGCGGTATCGACGGCCCTCATCGGCGGCGCAGCCCCTGCTCAGGAAATGGCCGGGACCGGTTGCACGGCGTGTCACCAGGGCATCGAGGAGATGCACCCGTGGGCCACAGTGACGTGCGTTCAATGTCATGGCGGAAACGACCGCGCGGCGAAGAAGGAGGAGGCGCACGTCCTTCCACGCCAGCGACCGCCGGGTGACGAGCGGGTCCTCGGGCAGCAGTGGGACACGGAGTCCACTCGGTTCCTCGATCCCGGGAACCTCCGTGTCGCCTCGCTCTCGTGCGGCCCGTGCCACGCGAAGTCGGTGGACGACACGATGCACTCGCTCCATGCGACGACCTCGGGGCACCTCGGCGACGGTCTCTACGAGAACGGCGTGGTCTCGGAACGACACCCGGCGGTGTCTGTCTTCAACGTCCGCGACAGTCTTCCGGACGACGCGCCGCGGCCGCTTGGTGCCGTGCCGTTCCTCCGACAGATCGGGGCGTTCGCAAGCGGAGGCGAACGCGAGAAGCTCTCGACGCACTTCACCGATCTGCCGCGGAAGGCGTGCATGCAGTGCCACCTGTGGTCCCGCGGACGTGCGGTTCGCGGGCGGGCCGGCATGGACGGCGACTACCGCGGCGAGGGTTGCACCGCCTGTCACGTGGCGTACGCCGACGACGGCCTGTCGCAGTCGAAGGACCCGGTCGTGGACAAGTTCGAGCCGGGGCACCCGCGTGAGCACCGCATGGTCCGGTTCCCGCCGACCGACGTGTGCGTCCGCTGCCACTACGGAGACGCGTCGATCGGACTCTCGTTCCGCGGTCTCGCGCAGCCGGTGCCCGGAATGCCGCAGACCCCCGACGCGCCGGGACTCCACCGAAAGCGCATGAACGGTGCGTACTACATCGACGATCCCGCCGCGTCGCCCGCAGACGTGCACCACCAGAAGGGAATGCACTGCGTGGACTGCCACACGCGCAACGACGTCATGGGCGACGGCTTTCTCTACCGCCGCATGGAGGACCAGGTCGAGATCGAGTGCGAGTCGTGCCACGGCACCGCCGATGCGTACGCCACGGGCACCACGCGCAAGGGCACGAAGCTCACGCACATCGAAAAGCGTGACGACGGGTGGTGGATGAAGGGGCGTGTGGACGGCACGCTGCACCGGGTGAAGCAGGCGCGCGACGTGGTACGCCCGGGAAGCGCTGACTACAACTCGGCGGCCGCGATGGCGATGTCGAGCGGCGACCACGCGAAGCTCGCCTGCTACGTCTGTCACTCGGCGTGGAATCCCAACTTCTTCGGCTTCCACTTCGATCGCAACGAGGCCTTCACCCAGCTCGATCTGCTGGCGGGGACGCGCACGCCGGGACGCGTCACCACGCAGGAGAAGGTGTTCTCGACGTTCAAGAACTTCTACGTCGGCTGGGACAGCAGGGGCCGGCTCGCGCCGTACATGGTCGGCTTCTCTTCGATGGCGACGATCCACGACAAGGACGGCGCGATCCAAGCGGAGCAGGAACTCCCCGTCACCCGTGCGGGACTGTCGGGGATGACGATGATCCATCACCAGACGCACACGACCACTGCCCGGGCCCGGCAGTGCGCAGAGTGCCATCGCTCACCCGCCGCTCTCGGCCGCGGCAGCGCGAACTTCCGTCTCGCGCGCGAGTTCGTGGCGATCGGAGGCGACGCGGGGCTGCGCATCGTGGCGATCGACCGGAAGACTCCCGGGAATACGGCGCTCGTCGCCGCTCTCCCCATTCCGCAGGTTCGAGCCGTGGCCTACATCAACGATCGACTGACCGGCCGCGCGTCCCTCTGTTACGCGGCGTCGCCCGAAGAGGGACTCGTCGTGGTGGACGTCGCGTCACCCGGGTTTCCGCGCGTCATCGATCGCGTCGAGGGCGCGTGCGTGTCGCCGGAGGCGCTGATCGTTGCCGGATCGAGGCTCTACCTCGCAGACGGCGAAGGCGGCGTGAGAGTGTTCGACATCTCGCAGCCGACGAAGCCGAGGCAGATCGGCGATGTGAAGCTCCCTGCGTACGGACTCTCGCTCGATGGGCCGTGGATGTTCGTCGCCGCCGGTGTCCGTGGGCTCGTCGCGCTGGACGTGCGAGACGCGGTCCCACGAGTCCTGGGCGAAGGAATTGCGCCGGGCGGTTCCACGTCTCCCGCCGACTGTCGCAGCGTCGCGACGCTGTTCCAGTACAGCCGCCCGCATCCGGACCTGCTCGAGGGGCCGCGTTCGAAGGCTCGCAATCTCGCCGCGGTCGGGACGACCGCCCAGGGCGTGTTCCTGTGCGACGTCACGGAACCTGCGCAACCCCGAGTCCTCGCGCGAGTCCCTGGCGACATGCTCGCGAACCCGTCCGTCACAGGGGTCGCGTTGACCACGCTGTACGAACTCGGAAGCGAGGGCGGGGCGATCCCTTCGCGGGAGCGCGACTTGCTCGTGTTTGCGCACCCGACTCCGTTCCCCGGTCTTGCGCTGTTCGACGTGACCGAGCCCGTGGCGCCGCAGTTCGTCGGCGTCACCGAGGTGCGGGCTGGCGGGCGGGCGCTGCGGCTGGCCCGCGTGTACAACCCGCCGTTCCTCCAGACGTACGCGATCACGGTGGATCCTGCGGGCGCGCAACTCGTAGACATCTCACGACCTTCGAAGCCGGTCGTCGCAGCGTCGGTCGCGGGTCTGCCGCTCGGACGCTGCGCCGACATCGAGGAGTTCCCGCTCGACCGCGCAGTGGACGCCGACGGGAAGCCGATTCTCGACGTCAGCCACGAGGGTGCGCGTTGGCTCACCCGTTCCGAGTATCTTCGAGTCCTGGGCGCGCCAATCCTCACCGAGCGCGGCGCGCTTGAGCCCCCCGGAGCAGTCAAGTGAAGCGACTCCAGCTCATCGCGTTCGCCGCCCCGTTCGTGCTCTCCCTGCTCGTGGCCCCTGCGTCGGCAGACGACAAGGAGAAGAAGGACGGCTCCCCGGACGAGCGCGATTCCTCCGAGAAGTCGTCGGTCGAGCAATTCACCAAGCTCGACAGGAACGGCGACGGCGCGCTGCGCACCGTTGAGATCCCGGCCGGATGGCTGGAGCGATTCGACCGCAACGGCGACGGTGCCGTCGGGCGCACCGAGTTCGTCGAGATCAACGGCCGCCCGGAAAAGCTCCGGCGACTCCATCCGATGCGCGACGCGCGGGCGCGCGCCGCGAACACGCTTCAGTCCTTCGACAAGAATAAGGACGGTTCGGTCCAGCGCGACGAGTACCCGGGCAAAGAAGACGTCTTCCGCAGCGCCGACCGCAACAAGGACGGGGCGTTGCAGCCCGCGGAGTTGCTCGCGCTCGCCGAGGACGAGATCGAAGACATCCGAAAGAAGATGCGTAGTCCCGGCCGGTACGACTTCCTCGTGATCTTCGACGTGGACAAGGACAACAGCGTCGGCGCAGACGAGTACGACGGCCCGGTGGCCGTGTTTCGCAAGTTCGACACAGATAACGACGGGATCGTGACTTACGACGAGCTCTATCCGGAGAAGATGAAGGCGGCCAAGGACTCGGGCCCGAAGCCCGAGCAGATTTCCGTGGTCGGAGCGTTGGACAAGGACGGCGACGGGAAGGTCGCTCGAGCAGAGTTCGCTGGCTCCGACGCCGCCTGGCGACGACTCGACCGCAACGGCGACGGCGTCCTCACGTCGGCCGACGGCCGCTGACGCGGGCTGTGGCGCTGGCGCTGACGGCGGTGCTGGAGCGGGCGCTGGCGTGTTCGCGCGGCGCGCGATGCGGGGTGCGGCGCGCGAACGCCCTCGCGCGGGTTCGAGGTTCCGCCTCGGAGCGTCCCGGGGTCGGCTGGGCGACGCGGAATCGGACCCGAAGGGCCCTCCCCCGCCCCCACCACCATGGTTCGCCGGGGACGGACCTCCGGCAGCACCCTTCCGGGCTTCGCGGTGAAACGGGCACGACGCGCCAACCGCGGTACCTGCGGAAGCTCGTCAGCAGAGCCGCGCTTCATGCGCAGCTCTCCCCTGTAGTCGTTCGAGACACCCCGAAAGACACATCGGGATTCCGCGGAATCGGCGGCGATGCCGGCAGCCGACGATGGAACCTCGCTACGGCGTCGCGACGAACTCCGCGATCACACCGTCTGCGACCTCCATCCCGCGATCGGTGAATGCGACGCGATCACCGTCGCCCGTCACGCGGAACAGTCCGGCGCGCTCGTATCGCGCGACGAGCGCACGGTACGCCCCACGCGCGTCGAGACCCCACCGGTCGCCGATCTCACGGAGCGACATCCCTTCGGCCAGGCGAAGGCGGACCATCACTTCCTCGCCCATCGCCCGAATCGGCGCGAGGCGCTCCGAGGACGCCATCGGATCGCCACCAGCGTGAATCGACTCCTGGTATTCGGTCCACGACGCGACATTGGATCTTCGCTCTCCGTTGAGGTAGCTGGCTGCCGACGCGCCGACGCCCAGGTACTCACCGTTGCGCCAATAGTTCACGTTGTGGCGGCATTCGCAGCCGGGGCGCGCAAAGTTGGAGACCTCGTAGCGCCCGAATCCGGCGGCACCGAGCCGGTCGCGGGCGAGACGGAGCATCGCCAACTCAACGTCCTCCTCCTCCGCAGCGACACGGCCTTCATCGAGCTTGCGCGTGAGCGTCGTGCCGTCCTCGTAGAGCAGCGCGTACGCCGAAACGTGGTCCGTCCCGAGGGCCACGGCCTCCTCCAGGTCGCGCGCGAACGTATCCATTCCCTGCCCTGGAATTGCGAACAGTAGGTCCACCGACACCTGCGGGATGCCGGCTCCCCGCGCGATCGTCACAGCCTCGCGCGCCTGCCGCGCGTCGTGCACGCGCCCGACGGAGCGAAGAATGCGGTCGTCGAAACTCTGGACCCAGATGGAGACCCGCGTCACGCCGGCGTCCCTCATCGCGCGCGCCTTTCGCGGGGTGAGCGACCCTGGGTTGCACTCGATCGTCCACTCGACCGACGCGTCGGGCCGGGCCGCAGCCGCCACCATCGCCAACATCACATCGAAATCGGCATCGTCGAGTGCGGTGGGCGTACCCCCGCCGACGAACACCGTCGGCGGGGCGAAGTGAGCCGGGGCGCGGCGAGCGATCTCCAGGCGCACGGCCTCGAGATACCGCGGCTCGCGGCGCCCGTCGTGCGCGACCGAGTAGAAGTCGCAGTAGCTGCACTTCGATTCGCAGAACGGAAGATGGACGTATGGTCGGACAGCTTCCGCAGCGCCCGCGTCTCGATCTGACGGATGCGCTCGCGCGATACGCCAAGCCTCTCGCCGATCTCCCGGAGAGTCAGCGGCGCCTCGACGTCAATCCCGAACCGTAGCTTGAGGACCTCGGCCTCTCGCGGATCGATCGCGGCAAGGAGTTGCTGAAGACGCTCGCGCTCGTGTTCCAGCGACATCTCCTCGTCCGGCGACGCACTTCGCGGGTCCTCCAGCGTGGCGCCCTCGCCGAGCATCGCCTCCAGCGATGCAGCCGCGCGGCTGGTCTTCGCCGCGGTCATGGCGTGGCGCAGAGTGTCAACTCCGTCTCCTTCGATCCCCATCGCCCGAGCGATCTCATCAAGGGTCGGCTCGCGCAGGAGGGCGCGTTCGAGTTGGGCGGAAGCATGCTTGAACTTGGTGATCACCTCGACCATGTAGGACGGCACACGGACCGTACGCGACGTGTTGACGAGAGCGCGGCGGATGGACTGCTTGATCCACCACGCGCCGTACGTGCTGAACCTGCACTCCGCGGTGGGGTCGAAGCGCTCGACAGCCTTCAGGAGCCCGACGTTGCCCTCCTCGATGAGATCCGGCAGCATCAGGCCGCGGTTGACGTACAGCTTCGCGATCGCGACGACCAGGCGCAGATTGGCGCGGATCATCCGGTCACGCGCGCCGGCGTCCCCGTCGGCGATCCGCACTGCGAGCTCCCGCTCTTCAGCCGCAGAGAGCAGCGGCACTTCCTGGATCTCGCGCAGGTAGGGCCCGAGCGACTCGTCCGGGCCGGGCGTCTGACTCCGGGATCTGCGCGCCATCAGTACGCGTTCCTTCCGGCGACCACCTGGTACGCCGTTCGTGCCAGGATCTCGATGTCGAACGACAGGCTCCAGCGATCCACGTACTCGAGGTCGTACCGAAGCCGATCCTCCAGCGAGCACCCGCCGCGCAGTCCGTGGACCTGCGCCCAGCCGGTCATCCCTGCCTTCACCGTGTGGCGCAGCATGTAGCCGGGGAATCGTCCCCGAAACTCCTCGATGAACGGCGCCCGCTCGGGGCGCGGGCCAACGAGGCTCATCTCGCCGAGGAGCACGTTCCAGAGCTGCGGCAACTCGTCCAGCGAGAATCGTCGCAAGAACCGGCCGACTCGCGTCGTGCGCGGATCGCTCGGTCGCGCGAACACCGGCCCGCTTGCGTCCTCGGCACCCACGCGCATCGTGCGGAACTTCAGCATGCGGAAAGCGCGGCCGTCGAGCCCCATCCGCTCCTGGATGAAGACCACTGGACCCGGTGACGTTGCCATCACGAGCAGCGCCACGACGACAAGAACAGGCGACAGCACAACCAGGAGTGCGAGCGCAAGGACCGCGTCGAGCGCGCGCTTGGAGGCCGCACGCCACCCGTAGTGCGGGCGCTCGTGGAGCGAGATGATCGGGATACCTCCCACCATCGCCGCGCCGGCATTGACGAGCACGGCATCTCCCAGGTCGGGTACGAGACGAACGTCGGCGGCGACTTGCTCGAGGCGCGTGAGGAGGTCCGGCAGTTGCGTTGCACACGCCGACGGGACGGCAACGTACACGTCGCCGAACGCGCCACGAGCGAGCTCATCGCACGCGGACACGATCGATGGGAGTCGCGGCAACGATGCGTCCGCGACGTCCGGACCAACGGGGAACACAGCGCCGAAACGCACCGGCGGCCAGCTCTCAGACGCAAGCGCCCGCTGGAGGGCGATCGCCGGACGGCCCCCACCGATGAGAAGCGCAGGCAGGTCGCCGCGGGCGCCGTACCCGCGACGGAGCATCGTGATGGCGGCGCGGCGCAGGCCGCAACAGAGGGGCCCGAACATGGCGGCGACCGCGAGCAGCACGGCGCGGCTGTACTGGAACTCCCGCCAGTAGAGCAGTGCGACCGTGGCAAGCGTGGCGACCGCGAACGCGGACACGCGACCGGCGTCGGCCCACCTGGGCGCCCGCGCCGCGGCACGATCGTCGTACATGCCACCGGCGACGGCTGCCAGGAGGAGCAGCAGCACGGCCACCGGCAACGCGGTGAGGTACCGCGAGGGGAGGACGTCGGTGCGCCCCAAGACCGGCAATGCGTCCGCGGCGAGGTGAAAACGAACCGCGTAGCCCGCGCCCGCGGCGGTCACCGCCGAGACGACGTCGGATCCGAAGAGCACGACGCGAAGCTGATGGGTGTGACGCCCTGTCACGGCTCCGACCTTAGCGGGTCGCAGCTCTTCATGTGAAGTCCGGGCCGAGCGGCGGGCACCCGCGGCGCGGAGCGCACGTCGGTCACTTCCCGACGTGCAGACGATCCGCCAACACCTTGGGAAGTCCGGCCTTCTCGATTTTCCGCGACGCCGCAGCCACGTCGTACGCAATGCGGTGCAGCGTTACGCGACGCTTGGCTGTGTCGTAGATCGCGTACGAGGCGGCGGGGTTCTCGTCGCGCGGCTGTCCGATGCTGCCGGGATTGATGATGGCCTTGTCGATCTTCGACAGATCGATCGTGTCCGAGAACGTGAACCCCAACCCGCCCTTCTCCATGAACGTGATCGGGATGTGCGAGTGCCCCACGAAGCACAGCGGCAGCTCAAGGACGGCCATCGAAAGATGCGCGTCGTAGGAGGTGAGCAGATAGTCGAACGCCGCTGGATTGTGAACGGTGGAGTGAACGAGGGTAGCGAGACCTTCGATGTCGTGCTGGAGCGGAAGTTCACGAAGCCAGGCGACGTCCGGCGGACTCAACTGGCTCCGAGTCCAGCCGATCGCCTCGCGCGCGTAGCTGTTGAAGAACTCCAAAGAGAGTTTCCCCGCGACAGCCCAGTCGTGATTACCCGCGACGACCACGTCACAGAGTTCCCGGACTTTCGCCACGCACGGCGCGGGGTCCGCGCCGTACCCCACGACGTCTCCCACGCACACGTAACGGTCGATCCGTGTCTTGGACAATGCTCCAAGCACAGCCTCGAGAGCCTCGAGGTTGCTGTGGATGTCAGCGAGGATCGCGATCCGCACGGATGGGCCGGAAGAGAGTATCGCAGACCATGCGCCGAGAGGTCCACGTCTTACCCAATTGACATGTCGCGCCACCAAGAAGGAACAAGGCAACGCGTAACCTATGGTCCTGCAATACGTTACGTTGCTCCAGATGCGACTCGACGGCGACACGCGAAAGTCGCCAGGAGAAGAAGGGCAACCGCCAGCGTTGCCGACGAACCGAGACCGAACAGCGCGGAAGCTGGGGTGATGGAACGCCCAAAGGCGACATCATGAGCGACATCCATGCGAGCCGGGTCGGGGACCATGTGGCTCAGGCGCGACAGCAGCGGATCGTCGCCTGCCGCCGGCGCGGCGAAACGGGCAACGACCACGTGAATCACGGCCACGACACAAGCGAGTTCACGGCCCACAAGCCCGCCCCAGAACGCCCCGATCGCGCCCCCGAGCGCGAGTCCGCCGGCGAACCAGCACGCCACGCCAAGCACGCGCACCCAGTCGAGCGGTGGCGCACGGCCCGGCGCGCCGATCCAGCCGAACGAGCCGATCGCGAGCCCGCCGACCAAGAGACAAGCGCAAGCCACGAGCACACCAGCCCACCGCCCGAACACGACACCAGCCACGCCGGCCCTCGACGACACGAGCTCCATCGTCAGTCCCGCATCGTGGTCGCGCTGGACCGACCAAACGCCGAGGCACGCAGCAGCGAGTGGCCCCGCAAGCCCCATCGTGGACAGACTCAGCTCGACCGCAAGCCTCGCGTTGTCGGCGACACCGGCAGCGGGATTGCCCAGGCGGGGGAGAAGCGCGAGCACGACGCCGAGTGCGCCGACGCTCACGCTGAACGCAGGGCGCCGGACGAGGTCCAGAACCGTCGCACCAGCGATCCCAATACCCAAGCACGGCCTCCTCGCAAAGAAGTGTCGCGATCCTTCTGAACCAGCCGTAGTCGGATCAGTCGCAATCTGGTCGCCCGTCGAAATGCAACGCCGCTGGACAAGGGCGGGGCCGACTCGGCCGACTCCTGTCCCCCTGGCGCGGTAGATTTCATGTCTACCCATGGAGGACTACGGTCCATGGTGACCTGGAATCCTTGGCTTCGCAAAGACTCATCTGCATCGGGAAGGTGGCACATGGTGCAACGCAAACTTGGCCGCGGATTGGACTTCCTCATCTCCGGAAGCGAGGAGGCCGCGCAGAACGAAGTCCTCGCATTGGACCTCGCGGTCGTTCAACCCAACCCCTTCCAGCCCCGTCGCGACTTCGCGCCGGCTGAACTCGCGGAGCTCGCCGCATCGATCCGAGAGCACGGCGTTGTTCAGCCGATCATCGTTCGACGCACTGGCGACACGTATCAGATCGTCGCGGGTGAGCGGCGGTTCCGGGCGTCACAGCAACTCGGCCTGACGACGATCCCGGCCATCGTCCGTGCCGCCGACGATACGGCGATGCTCGAACTGGCGCTGATCGAGAACATCCAGCGCAGCGACCTCAATGCCATCGAACTTGCGCACGCGTACCAGGGCTATCTGAACCGCCTGGGGCTCACCCAGGAGCAGGCAGCGGAGCGACTCGGCAAGAGTCGCTCGGCAGTCGCGAACACGATCCGCCTGCTCGACCTACCTGAAGACGTTCAGGAGTTGGTTTCACGTGGAACACTGACGATGGGTCACGCTCGCGCGCTGCTTGCGGTGGATGGCGCGGAACGCCAACGGGCGTTCGCTGCGCGTATCGCTTCCGAGGGCTGGAACGTCCGCGACATCGAGCGCGCAGTGAAGGAGCCAGTCCGAGAGCCGGCCGAGAGCTCTTCCGAGGCGGCTGCGCCAGCGACAGCCGCAACGAACCACATGGCCGACCTCGAAGCCCAGTTGCGCGAGGCTCTCGGAACAAAGGTCCACGTTCGCGACCGAGGCGGGCCCGGCAAGATCGTGATTGAGTACTACTCCCGACAGGAGTGCGACCGACTACTCGAGATCCTGACGAGCAGTCGCGGAACGAGCTAGCGGCCCGTCGGAGCAGTGGGTTGCGAGCTTGCGGGCGTCACCCGACAGGCTGCTGGCCATTGTTCCCGCGCGAGCGCGGGTCCTGGCGTCGCGCGCGCCCTTGCCGCGGTCGGGATTCGGTTCGTGAACAAATCGCGCTGACGCGCGAGCAAGCTAGGCGACTCGGACGCGCGAAGGGGCTGCCGGTCGCGCGAATCCGCCATGTTCGACCTATCCGACCGCGGCTTGTGCGGCGCGAGGCGTGGCCGCGGCGACGCGAGCGAAAGGCTTGAGCAGGTTGTGGGCCGTGCAGTGGAGTCGCCACTCGGCCCGGGCCTTGGTCAGACCTCGAACATCGGGGCGAGCTGCGCCGCGTCGTTCTGCTCCGCGCACATGCCTGCCGCCACGATCACCTGGTCATCTGCGTCCACCACGACCTGCGCGTTGTACGGATGCGTGTAGCCGCCGCTCGTCTTCAGGATGTGGCTCTCCGGATCGGTGAAGTTGCGCTGCGCCTTGTCGTCCGGCGCGCCGTCAAGCGCCTTGGGCGCGGCCCCGCGGCTTGTCTCCCGTCTCCGTTTCCTTCGTCGCCCGCTCCGCTTCGATCTTCTCCGCCTTCTCCTTCGCCTCGCCCTGGAGACGGTCCTTGGCCCTTCGCACCTTCGCCAGCTTGCGCACCGCGTTCGTCACGTGCTCGGGGTCTTCGTCGCCGCGCTTGTCCTTGCCGTGCTCTTGGCCCTCCTCTGCGTCCGCCTGGTCGGCCTGCGCCCTTCACACCCCCACCTTCTTCGCGAGTTCGGGCTCCCCCTCCGTGATCCGCTTGTAGCTCATCGCCGCGTGCTTTCTCGCGTTGGCCGCGAGATTCGCCCCGTCGAGCGACACGTGCACGAGATTCGCCATCTCTGCATCCCGCAGAGCGGAATCAGCAGCACGAAGAGTTCCGTGATGGCGTCCCAGCGCTTCGACTGGAAGCAGGAGATCGTGTCGTGACCCGGACGCTCAGCGCCCGCGTGCGCTCGGAAGTCCCGCCGCTCCTCGCGCACGGCCTCGAGCTTGCGCGGCGAGACCATCCCTCGGCAGCAGGGAGTAGAGCAGCGAGGCATCCGTCAGGCCCGGTTCGCACGACTGCTGCCCCGTCGCGTGGTCGCACGTCGCGTGAAGCGTTGAGCCATCAAGGTCTTCCGTCCCGACGTTGCGGACGAAACACACCAGTCGCGCCGTCGGCACCAGGACTCAGGCGGCCAACAGGAACAACTCCGCCTGGTCCGCATCGCGAGCGCGGAAGACCGGTCTCGGAACTACCCGCATCGTCTAACGCTGCGGCGCCGCAGAGCATCGCCCGGCGGTCTTCGCGAGCAGTACGAGAGAGTTGACCCGTCGGACGACGCCCTAGCCCGGATCGCTCACGAAGCTCCGCAGGAGAACGGCGTGCAACGTAGGGCGAGCCTGCGATGCACGCCGATCCGAGGGGCGTTCGCACGACGGCACACTGTCCTGGACGAGATCCGCGGAGCCGACCGCAAGGCGGGACCCGCAGCGTCGGCTTTGTCAAGCCACGCAAGGGTCCCAACGCAGCGGGCGGTCAGTCGTCGACGACGGGGCTCATCCAG
>JAIOPE010000166.1 GCA_021414065.1 Planctomycetota bacterium | reverse complement strand
TCTGCGCGGCCGCGGCGCGCGGTCGAAGCAGGACGCGGTCGAACCCGCCGGATCGGAGCGTGTCGGCGAAGGTGTCGAAGCCGCGGGCCGTCATGTCGGCGATGGCGAACGCGACATTCACGAGTCCGTAGAACAGGCCGATCTCCGCGAGCTTCCAGCCGCCGAGACCGCCGAACGTCGAGAACAGCGCCGCGACGCCGAGAAACTCGACGCCGTTGATCACCAGAGACCCGACCGTGTGCATGACGAACGACGCGCGATCCTCCATCTGGGACCGCAGCGAGGCGGAGAGGTAGCCGGTGACGAAGTGACTCATCCGCCGAGGACCACCATGCGCCGCACGCCGCGCTTCAGCGCGACGCGGCCCAGCACGACGAGAACGACCGTCCAGCCGAGTTGACGCGCAACGAACCACGATGCGTCCGCCGCGGGGATGTTCCCTGTGTAGATGCGGAGCGGCACGTCGAGGAGGCCGGAGAACGGACACCAGCGGATGAATGTCTGCATCCACTCAGGGAAGAACGGGAGCGGAATCACGAGGCCGGAGAAGACCCACACGAGGAGCAGGAGCGTCTGCGCCGCGCCCTCGCCGCTCACCGTGCGCAACATCGAGACGCTGACGAGCACCGTGAGCGCGCACGACAGGAACAGGGCCGACGTCACCGACGCCGCGAACGCGACAGCGGATCCGACGGACGGCGGTGGCCCGACGCCGAACGCAAGCGCCGCAATCAGCACCATCGGCAGCGCGCGCAGCAGGACCGGCGCTGTGCGGAGGGCGAACGCGCGGCTGAACCACGACGCGTACAGGTCCACCGGCCGCAGCAACTCGTAGATGACATCGCCGCTGCGGATCTGCGCCGCGATCTCGCGGTCGAGCGTCCAGGGGACCATCTGGAACAGCGCTTGGCCGAACCACACGTAGGCCGGGATGTCGGCGGGCGCCATCGCCTGCGGACGCGTCGTCGCCGCGAAGAACGCGGTGAGGATCATGAGTCGCGTGAATCCGAAGAACGTCTGCGTGACGATGCCCGCAAGCGCGGCGGCGCGGTACTGGAGCAGCATCCGGAACCGCGCGGACACGACGGCCGCGTAGGGAGTCATGCCACGCGTCACTGTGAGCGACTTTCGTAGAGCTTGGCCACGACTGTCTCGATCGGCGGATTCTCGACGAATAGGTCGTGGACGACGTGCTTCGCCGCGATCCGCGCGATGAGCGCCGCCGGCGCCACGCGGCCCGGGTCGAACGCGAGCCGCACGCGGTCGCCTTCGCGCGAGACGACGCGGGCGTCCGGGTCGTCGATCGGCGCCGAGCCGTCTGCGAGGTCCACGGTGAGCCATCGCTCGGGTGTCACCGACGCGCGCAGCGACTCGAGCGTCCCATCGAGCAGCACGCGCCCGCCGCCGAGGACGATCACGCGGCGACACAGAGCTTCGATGTCGTCGAGGTCGTGCGTCGTCAAGAGCACGGTCACGCCGCGCTCGCGATTGAGTCGCTTCACGAAGTCGCGCATGGCGAGTTTCGACGACGCGTCGAGGCCAATCGTCGGCTCGTCCAGGAACAGGATCGGTGGCGCGTGGAGGAGCGACGCCGCGAGGTCGCAGCGCATGCGTTGGCCGAGCGAGAGTTGTCGCACCGGCGTGCGGAGCATCGGCGCAAGGTCGAGCAAGGCGACGAGTTCGTCGAGGCGACGGGCGAAGTCGGCGGCGGGCACGCGGTAGACGTCGCGGAGCAACTCGAACGATTCGCCTGCCGGCAGGTCCCACCACAGTTGCGTCCGCTGCCCGAACACGACCCCCAGGTGTGCGACGTGCGCCCGGCGCTCCTCCCACGGCACGCGACCGAGCACTTCGCAGCGGCCGGAGTCGGGCACGAGGATTCCCGAGAGCACCTTGATCGTGGTGGACTTCCCCGCACCGTTCGGGCCGATGTATCCGACGAGTTCGCCGGGCTCGATCGCGAAGGAGACGCCCGCCAGCGCCTCGACCGAGCGCTGCTTCCGCGCCGCGAGTCCGAGCACCGCGCCCCAGAGCCCGGGCCGCCGCTCGGCCACCCGGAACGTCTTCACCAGGTTCTCGACGAGGATCTGCGGCATGTCAGTTCGAGACCCTACGACGCGACGTCGCGCACATCACGGGCGAACCGGGGCGGGTACGGTGGGGCGATGACTCGGCGTCTGGTGCTCGGACTCGCAGCGCTCGCGTTCGTCGCAGCGGGCGTCGTCGTGGCCACGGCCGACCACCTGCCGCCGGCGCGGGTCTGGGCCCTCGAGTCGAACGGCGCCGACCACCTGCCGATGCCCATGACCATCGCCGCGTTCCCCGGCGGCGAGGCGCTTGACGACTTCGACCTGTCGGGCGGCTGCGGCGGCGGCGGGATGGGCGGGAACGTCATCTACTTCCTGCCGGTCCGGCGCAACGCGGTATCGCGATGGCTCGACGTCGTCCGCGATCCGCCGCTCGCGACGCTCGGCTACGGCCGCCGCAATCACGTCGTGAAGGCAGAGGGCGGCGACTGGCGCGAGCTCGTGCGACGCACCGACGACGGCACGGAGCCACCCGTCGAGGGCGGCACGGCGCTGGCGGGAAGCTGGGAGCACGTCGCGGGCGACGGCCGGACGACGACCATCACACTCCGCGCGGACGGAACGCTCGACATAGGGAGCGGCGAGGGCGACGGTCAGGGCGACTGGACGCGCACGGGGACGACGCTCGTGCTCGCCGTGACGATCGCTCGCGACGGCATCTGGCCGACGGGACCGGCGCGACTCCTGGACCATGCGGTGTGCAACATCGCAGCCGATGCGGGTTCTTACACCGGCAGCGACGAGAGTGGCCGCGCCGTGAGTGGTCGTCGCTCGCCGGGTCGCTGACCGGACGCTCAGCGCGTGTCGGTCGGCGCCTCCGCAGAAACGTCGAACACCACTTCGTTCGACGTCAGCCGCCCGACGACCGGCGCCGGGTCGGTCACGCCGAGTCGTCGGCCGTCTTCGAGCGAACGCCACCCGACCTCGGCGATCCAGGTCCCTGCGGGAAGCGCGGCGGCGAGGAGCAGATCGACATCCAGGGTCCGGTCGATGAACGCGCCGGGAGCGAGATCGACGAAGTCCGTCGCCGTGAGGGGCGCGGCGCGCTCGAACGCGTCGCCCTTCCAACCGAGTTGCGCACTCGCGCCGTCGGTCCGGCGCAGCGAGAGTGTCAGCTCGGCGGGGAGTGAAAGACGGCGCGGCACGCGCAGCGACCGCGCACCGTCGTTCCGCAGGCGGACGACGAACGAGCGGGGGCGGTCACCCTGGTGCGAAGTGAGCTCGATACGAAGACCGGTCGGCGACGCATCGCGAGGAGCATCCACTGCGACGAAGAGCCATGGTGATTGGAGCGCCGCGCCGGAGGCGCGCTCCGTCACGAACTGGAGCGCCGCGCCGCTGGCGCGCTCCGTCGCAAGCTGGAGCGCCGCGCCGTCGGCGCGTTCCGCTACGAACTCGACGCCGACGATCGCACTGCCCATCGGTCGCAGTTCGTGGAACCCGCACGGAGGCGACGCGGGCCGCCCGCGAGACTCGTCGCGCGTGAACGTGAGCAGCGCCGGATCGAGCATCCAGCGGGACTCGGACTCCGCGGGCACCTCGACGTCCACCACGTCGTCGCTCGTCGTTGGTAGGCACGACGTCGCAGGGATGAACCCGGCGCGCGCGGACCCTTCGCCCTTCGCGTGGACGACGGCGCGGAACCGGCCGCGCAGCAAGAGCGGATCTCGAAGCGGATTGACGAGCCGCAGGCCCAACTCACACGCCTGACCGGCGGCGAGTCGTGTGGGCCCGTCGAGCAACAACTGCGGACGCGAAGGCGCAGCAACCCGCACGGCCTGATCGGTTGCGTGGGCCGTCCCAGTCCAGAGCCCGGCGTACGGTCGCTCCTCGATCCTGAACGCCTCAGCGCGCCACGGCACGGTCGTGCGGGTCCATGCATAGGAGCACTTCACGACGTAGTTCCCCGGCGGCAACGGCGCGCCGCCGAACAGCCGCGCGGCTCCGGGCGCCGCGGGATCGATCGGCTCAAATCCCTCGAACGACCCGCGCCACGACCACTCCTCGCCCGCCGCGAGTCGCACGACCCGGCCGTCCATCCCAGAGTTCCACATCGACTGACTCGACGGCGCAACCGGGACGAACACCGTTCCGTCGTCGCGTCGCAGGCTCCAGTCGGCGAACAGGTCAGCGCTGGTGTCGGGAACGAAGAACGACGAGTCACCCGGCCCGTCGTTGCGAACCGTTGCGAGCAGGCGGATTGCGTCGCCGGAGCGGGGAACGTCGGTCTCGATCCGCGCGACGAGTCGCAGAGCTCCTGTGGATAGCGGCGCCGCGGGCGTCTGCGACGCTGCATCCGCGGGGGTTCCGGGAGGTCCGGGCGGGGCGACCTTCGGACCGTCGTCGTTCGGCGGCGCGGGCGGCACAGGCGCCGCGCCGCGGGCGTCGTCGAACGCGACGGCGAGGCGCGGTTCCGCAGGGGGCGCGGCGCCGGCGGGCGCCGGGTCGTCCCCGACGACCGCAAACCAGACGCCGACGGCGCCGGCGAACACGAGCGCGGCAGTGGCGAGCCCGCGCACCGGGGACCATCTCGCAGGAGATCGAGGCATCGACGACACGGCCATGCCCGCGTTCGCGGTAGCGTTCGCGTTGCGCAAGTCGGCGTCCCGGGCGAGCGGGAGCAACGCCACGCGCCAGTCGTTCGCGTGGACGTCGGCGGCGCCCAGAGCCGCGCGCAGCCGCTCGACTCCGCGCCGAAGCCGCGTGCGGAATGTGTCCTCGGCGACGCCGACCCGCGACGCGCACTCGGCGACGGACAGACCTTCGAAGTAGCGAAGCAGGATCGTCGTGCGATACGGCTCGTCGAGGTCCATCACCGCGAGTACGACTCGCTTGTGAGTTTCCGCCTGCGCGACGACCTCGTCGGTCGCGGGTTGCCGTTCGGGCCGGGCCACGGCCTCTTCTCGACGCGACCGTCGCATCACCCCGCGCCGCCCCTGGCGCGCGAAGTTCCGCGCCACGGTGACGAACCACGGTCGCACCGTGACGGCGTCGTGCGGCGGATGTCGGAGCGCCGCCAGCCACGTCTCCTGCTCGACGTCGTCGGCGAGACCGGGGTCGGTCACGAGACTGCGCGCAAGTCCGCGCACCCAGTCGCGGTGGGCCAGCAACGCTTCGATCGGCACGGGCTCGGACACGGGGCACCTCCCATTGGACATGCCGCCGAACCGCAACACACGTCAGGGAACGCGAGAATCGTAGCGGGTAGGTCGCTCCGAGCGCGAGGTCGGCGGCAACAGCGCCGAACCAACCGGTCGCGAATCCGAGGCGGATCTGAACGAACTGCGCGGGACAAAAAATTGTCCCGCCTCGGTACTCAAGCGATGCCGAAGAAGCGGATGCCTGCGCGGACAGCGGAGTGGAAGTCGGCGATGGGATAGCGCTCGTTCGGGGCGTGTGCGCGTTCGCCGGGGCTGTAAGTGCCGAAGAGGAGCGGTGGCAGGCCGAGAACCTCGTGGAAGACCTGCGCGATCGGAATCGAGCCGCCGGCGCGGACGAGTTTCGGCTCGACTCCGTACGCGTCGGCCATCGCGCGGCGGGCCTTCTCGGCCCAGGGACCCGCGGGCGGCGTGAGGAGTGCGGCTGCGCCGTGTCCGACGGTCACAGTGAGCTTCACGGTCGGCGGGCAGTGTCGCTCGAGGTGGCGCTTCACGGCGGCCACGACCTTCGACGGGTCCTGATTCGGGACCAGGCGAAGCGACAGCTTGGCCCCGGCCCAAGCGGGGATGATCGTCTTCGACCCGGCGCCCTGGTAGCCGCCGAAGATGCCGTTCACCTCGACCGTCGGCCGCGACCAGAGACGCTCGTAGAGGCCACGGCCGGGTTCGCCGAAGAGCGCCGGCGCGCCGGACTCGGCGCGGAACGCCTCCTCGTCCACGGGCAGTTCGCCCATGCGCGCGCTCTCGGCGGCGTCGGGCTCGGCGACATCGTCGAGAAGTCCATCGACGGCGATCGATCCGTCGGGGTGGCGGAGGGTGGCGACGAGTCGCGCGACGACCTCGGCGGGGTTCTGCACCGCGCCGCCGTAGCCGCCCGAGTGCAGATCGCGCGACGGGCCGTCCACGCGGATCTCCATCGTCTGGATTCCGCGGAGCCCGTAGCAGAGCGCGGGCACGCCGGCCGCGAACCCGGCGACGTCGAGGATGACGAGGCAGTCGGCACGGAGTTCGTCGGGGTGCTCTCGGATGAAGTCCGCGAGGTGATGTCCGCCCGATTCCTCCTCTCCCTCGACGGCGAAGATCACGTTCACCGGAAGCCCGCCGGCACCACGGTTCCACGCCTCGGCAGCGCAGACCATCGCGAGTGTGGGGCCTTTGTCGTCGGCGCCGCCACGGCAGCGAAGCACGCCGTCCACGACGGTCGGCTCGAACGGCGGGTAGTCCCACTCCGAGAGCGGATCGACGGGTTGCACGTCGTGGTGGCCGTAGACGAGGACGGTCGGCGCGCCGTCGATCTGCTTTGAGCGTCCGATCACGAGCGGATGCTGCCCGGCCGACGACACGACGCGCGCGGCGATCCCGGCGTGCTCCATCCGGGCGCGGAGCCACTCGGCCGACCGGACGACCTCGGCCGCGTAGGCGGGTTGCGCGGAGATCGACGGGATCGACACGAACTCGAAGAGCGCCTTCTCGAGGGCGCGCCCGTTCGTCGTCGCGTAACTCAGTGCTCGGTCCATGGAGGGTCTCCTTCGATGCCGATGGTACGGCGCCGGTCGGCAAGTCCCGAGGGTCCGCCCGCGGGCGACCCGGCGACTTCAGTCGTAACGGACGAACGTCCGATGGGAAGTTCTTGCGCGAACCGTCGCAGCCGTTCGTTCCGGCCCCGCCGTCGAGACACGTCTCGCTCTCACGCGATCGTGGCGATGACGACATTCTGCCGCCGCGACGCACGGCGAGGCCGCCCGAGAAGGACCCGACCGTATTCGGATTCCCCCGCGGCGCCGCGGTGTGGATCGTCGGCGGCGCGCTCGCCCCGCTGTTCGCGGCGACGCCGATCCTTCAGTACATGGCGTGGTTCCTGTCGTCGCTGGTCCACGAGATGGGCCACACGGCCGTCGCCTGGCTCATGGGATGCTCCGCGTTCCCAGCGATCCGCCTCGACGGGCACGCCGCCACGCCGACCGCGGAACAGAGCCGCGTCGCCGCCTACGGGATGTGGATCGCTCTCGCCGCAGGATCGACCTGGCTCTGGCGGACCGAGCGAAAGCGAACCGCTCTGCTGGTCGCCGCGGCAGTGATTGCGTATCCCATGATCGCGCTCGACCCGGTGCGCCGCCCGCTCGCGCACCTTCTCGGGGGCCACCTGGGCGAGTTGGCGTTCGCGACGCTCGCGCTCCATCGGGCCCTCACGGGACGCGCCACAGCGCACCTCGCTGAGCGAGTGGCGTACGCGATGGTCGGCTGGTACCTGTGGGGCCACAACGTCGGCCTGACGTACGGCCTCGCGACGGACGCCGCAGCGCGGGACCACTACGAGGGCAACGGCTCGTTCGGCCTGACGAACGACTACCTCCGCGTGGCCGACGACATCCTCGACTGGCCGCTCACGCGGGTTGCGTGGGTCGCAACGCTCGCCGCGATCCCGGTGCCGGTGATCGCGTGGCTGGTTTCGCGCCGCAACAGCGAGGCCTGATCACTCGGAGTCGATCGCGCCTTCGAGCACCCACGCCCGGATCGCGAGGAGGTCGTCGAGTTGCAGACGGGCGCCGCCGTGCGGCGCGTCCTCGATCTTGTGGACGAGCCAACTCTCGGAAGGCCGACCCGGAAGCACACGCAGAAGTCGCGACTCTGCGGTTCGCGCGCCGACGAGACCTCGCAACGAGTCGTTCGCTGTGGCCGTCGAGAATCGCGCGGCCGGCGACCCGTCGTGGCAGCCGACGGACGCACACTGCGACGCGAGCAAGGGCTGGATGCGGGACCGGAACGACGCGCGCTGACCGACCTCGCCCGCCGGATCGCGGGGGCCGTACTGGAGGAGCACGCCGTCGCCGCGACTCACGCGCACGTCGCCGCCCGCGATCCAGACCGCGTTCGTGGCGTCGATGAAGACACCGTGCAGGTCTCGGTGGTCCGTGCCCGGAACGTCGGTGACCAGACGCCACCTCGAACCGGTGCGTCGCAGGATCGTGCTGACGTAGCCCACGGCCCAGGCGTCGCCGCGCGGCGGAACGAAGACCCCCGCCGCGGAGTACGTCGCCGCCGGGATCGGCTTCGGCGCGAACGTTCCGGACGCCGCACCCGCAACGGCGCGCTCGACGATCGTCGCTCCGTCCACCTGGCCGACCGCGACGACCTGCGCTCCGGAACCGTGCACCGTGAGCAGCGTCGTCTCGGTTCCCGTCGGGACGCTCGTCCAGGCCAGGCCGTCCCAATGCAGCAACAGCCCCCGCAACCCGCAGGCCCAGACGTCGTTCGCCGCCCGGCCCCAGACCTTGTAGATCTCGCGCTGATCGGCGTCGGGCGGGGTCGGCACCGGCGTCCAGGCTTTGCCGTCCCAGTGAAGCATCGCGTGACGCGACGGCCCGCCATCGCCGACGGTCCACACGTCCGAGGGACCGGAACCCCAGAGCCCATACAGCGTGCCGGGGGCGCCGGTGGAGACGTCGTCCACGCGACCGCTGGCCGGGTCGTAGCGCACGACCTGCCCCGACGTGCCGCAGGCCCACACGCCGTCGCCCGGGACGATCGCCACCCACCAGAGATCGCCCTGCGTTCCTGTGGGGATGCGCACCCAGCCCTCGCCGCCGCCACGGAGGAACGTCGGCCCGCTACCGTCGTTCGCGCCGACGACATAGCGATCCGGCGCGAGCCCCGGCCCCGCCACGGTCGAGAGCAACGCGCCGGCCCGGGCGTCAAGCACGACGCGCCACTTCGCTGGGCGACGGTCTTGCCTGCGAACCGCCGACTCCGCGGCGCCCCGCGCCTTGGTGTAACCAGCCGCCGCCCGGCCGGCCGACCGACACGCGGGGCTGACGCTGCCGCCGCCGAGCGACGTCGCGGCGACGTCAACCGACGCCCGCGCGGCGCGCAGAGCCCGATCGACTCGCGCACGTGCGGAGCCCGACTCCACGAGCGTCGCGACTGACGCGACCTCGACGTCCTCGGTCGGCAGGGCACGGTCGAGCCCGGCCGCCGCGGCGTGCGCGAGTGAAGCAACGAGAACGGCATCGGCGGCGAGCGGCCCTGCGCACTTCCGCGCGACCGCGTCGAGCTTCGCGAAGTCGTCCGCGAGCCCGGCGCGATCGCGCTTCGCGAGTGTCCTTCGGAGTGACTCGTAGTGGGGCCGTGCGGTCGTCCCGAGCGCACCGTCGGCGAGCGCCGCGTCCACGCGAACCGTGAGTTCAGAGAGATCGAGGTCGGCGCGCGCGTGCGCGGCGACCAGAGACACCGCGAACAGGCCACTCACGATCCAGCGTGTCCGCAGCGTCATGCGCCGTCGAGGATAGCGACTCCAGGCGGACGAGGGACATGGTCGCCGCGACGTCATCCGAGTCTCCCCGCTGAAAAACGTGCCGACCGACCGCACGATTCCCCATGCTCGCGGCCCATGAACAAACTGCTCGTCGTCGGCGCCGGGACCATGGGCCGCGGGATCGCGCACGTCGGGGCGCTCTCCGGCTTCGACGTCGCCATCACGGACAAGAAGGGCGTGGACGTCGGCCCCGCCGTGCTGTCGATCCGCGCCGATCTCGACAAGGGCGTGGCGAAGGGCAAGCTCGACGCCACTCTCCGCGACGCCGCGGTCGCCCGACTCCGCGCGTCCACCGACTTCTGCAAGGACGCCGAAGCGGCCGACATCGTCATCGAGGCGGTGTTCGAGGACATCGACCTGAAGACGTCGATCGTGAAGCACCTGGAGGAGCACGTCCGGCCGGACGCGCTCATCGGGACGAACACGTCGTCGCTCTCGATCACCAAGATCGCGGCGGCGGCGCAGCACCCGGGCCGCGTCATCGGCACGCACTTCTTCAACCCCGTCCACATCATGCAACTGCTCGAGATCGTGATGGCCGAGCAGACGACGCCCGCGACCCTGGAGCGCACGCTGGCTCTCGCGAAGACGCTGGGGAAGACGGCGATCGTCGTGAAGGACGTCCCCGGCTTCGCCACGAGCCGCCTCGGCGTGTGCCTCGGGCTCGAGGCGATCCGCATGCTCGAGCAGGGCGTCGCGTCGGCCGCCGACATCGACACCGCCCTCGAACTCGGTTACCGCCACCCGATGGGCCCCCTCAAGCTCACCGACCTCGTCGGACTCGACGTGCGCCTCGCCATCGCCGACCACCTCCACCGCGAGCTGAAGGGCGACCAGTACAAGGCCCCCGATCTCATGCGCCGGATGGTGGCCGAGGGCAAGCTCGGCAAGAAGACCGGCCAGGGCTTCTACCGCTGGGTGGACGGGAACGCCGTCGCCGGCTGACGGAACGGGCCTGAATCGAGGGGACTGAGTCGAGGGGCCTGTCCGCAACGCTGTACCGGCCGCGACTCAGGCCTACTTCGTCGGGGACGTCCCTGCGAGCGCTGCGTCCCCCCTCGTCAGAAACCCGTCCCCCTTCCGCGTGACGAGCGTCGCATCCTCGCTGCGCCGCGCCAGCGGAGACTCCTCACGCGCTGCATCCTCCCGTCGGGCCAAAAGCTTCCGGGAGGGACCGCAGTCGCTGTCGTATCCTTCACCTTTCCCCGGATGCCGACGCGCGGGCGCGGCGGGGACAGGCACCTCGGAGAAGCGCATGAGCCGATTCACGACGGCACTCGGATCGTCGATCGGGGCGAAACTGGTCATGGCGCTGACGGGCCTCGCGCTCCTCGGCTTCGTGCTCGCCCACATGATCGGCAACCTGCAAGTCTTCGCAGGCCCGGAGAAGATCAACGCCTACGCCCACACGCTCCAGAACCTGGGGCCGATCCTGTGGGCAATGCGGATCGGGCTGCTGACGATCTTCGGCCTCCACGTTTGGACGGCGTTCAAGCTCTGGACGGCGAACAAGGCAGCGCGCCCCGTGCCGTACGCGGTCGTCGTCCCGAGCGCCTCGACCTACGCCTCGCGCACGATGATCTGGAGCGGCTTCATCGTGCTGGCGTTCATCGTCTACCACCTCCTGCACTTCACGCTCGGCGCGGTGCAGGGCGACATCTTCCAGCAGACGCGCGAGGCTTGGACGGCGGCCGACGGCAAGCACCCCGACGTCTACGCGATGATCGTCCGCGGCTTCCGAAGCCCGGCCGTGGCGCTCAGCTACGTGGTCGCGCAACTGCTCCTCGGCCTGCACCTCTCGCACGGCGTGTCGAGCGTGTTCCAGACGCTCGGCTTCACCAGCCCGCGGCTTGCGTGCGTGAAGAAGGCGGCCGGCCCGCTCGTCGCCACCGTGATCGTGATCGGCAACTGCTCGATCCCGCTCGCGATCCTGCTCGGGCTCGTCGGCAAGGGGGTCAACTAGCCATGAAGCTCGACGCGAAGATCCCTTCGGGGCCCGTGCAGCAGAAGTGGGACAAGCACCGCTTCGAAATGAAGCTCATCAACCCCGCGAACAAGCGGAAGTACCGCGTGATCGTGGTGGGCAGCGGTCTCGCCGGCGGCAGTGCCGCGGCGAGCCTCGCGGAACTCGGCTACAACGTCGAATGCGTCACGTATCACGACAGTCCGCGGCGCGCGCACTCGATCGCCGCCCAGGGCGGCATCAACGCGGCGAAGAACTACCAGAACGACGGCGACAGCGTCTGGCGCCTCTTCTACGACACCGTGAAGGGCGGCGACTTCCGCGCCCGTGAGGCGAACGTCTACCGACTCGCTCAGGTGAGCGCGGCGATCATCGACCAGTGCGTTGCTCAGGGCGTGCCGTTCGCCCGCGAGTACGGCGGCCTGCTCGACAACCGCTCATTCGGCGGCGCGCAGGTCTCCCGCACCTTCTATGCCCGCGGCCAGACGGGCCAGCAGTTGCTGCTCGGTTGCTACGCCGCGCTCTCGCGTCAGATCGCGTCGGGCAAGGTGAAGATGCGGAACCGCGAGGAGGTCCTCGACATCGTCGTCGAGGGCGGCCGCGCGCGGGGCATCGTCACGAGGAACCTCGTCACCGGGAAGATCACGACGTCGGCAGCCGACGCGGTGGTCCTCGCCACCGGCGGCTACGCGAACGTCTTCTATCTCTCGACGAACGCCAAGGCCTGCAACGCGACCGCGGTGGTCCGCGCGTGGCGCCGCGGCGCCGGCTTCGCGAACCCCTGCTTCACGCAGATCCCCCCGACGTGCATCCCCGTCACCGACGAGCACGCGTCGAAGACCACGCTCATGTCGGAGTCGCTCCGCAACGACGGTCGCGTGTGGGTGCCGTTGAAGACGGGCGAGAAGCGCGCGCCGGGGCAGATCCCGGAGAGCGAGCGCGACTACTACCTCGAGCGCCGGTATCCGTCGTTCGGCAACCTCGCGCCCCGCGACATCTCGAGCCGCGCGGCGAAGGTCGTCTGCGACGAGGGCCGCGGCGTCGGCCCGACCGGCCGCGGCGTGTACCTCGACTTCGCCGACGCCATCAAGCGCCTCGGCAAGAACGCGATCAGCGCGAAGTACGGCAACCTCTTCGACATGTACCGGAACATCTCGGGCGAAGACCCGTACGAGGTTCCGATGCGCATCTACCCGGCGCCCCACTACACGATGGGCGGCCTCTGGGTGGACTACAACCTGATGACCACGGTGCCGGGCCTCTACGCGATCGGCGAGGCGAACTTCTCCGACCACGGCGCGAACCGTCTCGGCGCGTCGGCGCTCATGCAGGGCCTCGCCGACGGCTACTTCGTCCTCCCGTACACGATCGGCGACTTCCTCGCGAGCGCCGGGCCGTCGAAGCTCACGGCCGACGCGCCGTGCTTCGCCGCGGTGCAGAAAGAGACGGAAGACCGCACGAAGCGGCTTCTGTCGATCGGCGGCAAGCAGTCGCCCGACTCGTTCCACATCCGCCTCGGCAAGGTCATGTGGGAGCGTTGCGGCATGGCGCGCAACCGCGCAGGCCTCGAGCAGGCGCTCGTCGAGATCCCGAAGATCCGCGACGAGTTCTGGAAGGACCTCCGCGTCGTCGGCTCGGGCACGGAGCTGAACCAGACGCTCGAGAAGGCCGGCCGCGTGGCCGACTTCCTCGAGTTCGCGGAACTCATGTGCCTCGACGCCCTCGAGCGCGAGGAGTCGTGCGGCGGCCACTTCCGTGAGGAGTACCAGACCTCCGAGGGCGAGGCCGTCCGCAACGACGAGACGTTCGCGCACAGTGCGATCTGGGAATGGCAGGAAGGCGGCAAGCGCCCCATCCGCCACAAGGAAGAGCTCGAGTTCGAGAACGTCCACCTCGCCACGCGGAGCTACAAGTGATGAACCTCACCTTGAAGGTCTGGCGCCAGCAGGGCCCGAGCACCCCGGGCCGCTTCGAGACCTACGAAGCGAAGGGCGTGAGCGAGCACATCTCCTTCCTGGAGATGCTCGACGGCGTGAACGAGCGCCTGCTCGGCGAGGGCAAGGAGCCGATCGCGTTCGAGCACGACTGCCGCGAGGGCATCTGCGGCACGTGTTCGATGGTGATCAACGGCGAGCCGCACGGACCGGTGAAGGGCACCACCGCGTGTCAGCTCCACATGCGGATGTTCAGCGACGGCAACGTCATCACGATCGAGCCGTGGCGCGCGCGCGCGTTCCCGATCATCAAGGACCTGGTCGTGGACCGCAGCGCGTTCGACCGGATCATCCAGAAGGGCGGGTTCATCTCTGCCAACGCGGGGTCCGCGCCCGACGGCAACGCCGTTCCGATCCCGAAGCCCGACGCCGACGCCGCCTTCGAAGCCGCGGCGTGCATCGGCTGCGGCGCGTGCGTCGCCGCCTGCCCGAACGGCTCGGCGATGCTGTTCGTCGGCGCGAAGGTGAGCCACTTGGGCCACCTGCCCCAGGGCCAGCCCGAGCGCGACCTCCGCGCCCTCGGCATGGTCCAGCAGGCCGACGCCGAGCTCTTCGGCAACTGCACGAACCACTACGAGTGCGGCGAGCACTGCCCGAAGGAGATCGACGTCAAGGTCATCGCCGAGATGAACCGCGACTTCGTCCGCGCCGCCATCCGCGCCGAGGAACCGAAGCAGGTCGCCGGCAGCGGGTAGTTCACGCTTTCGGCGTCGTTCCGTCGCCGTCCTGCGGCGGCGGCGCGCCCTGATCCCGGACCATCTTTTCGAACGCGGCCCAGCCGCGGAGTTGCTCGTCGGTCCACGTCGCGGGGCGCCCGGTGGCGAGGTGATGTCGGGCCGCGCGGAGCTTGCGGCGGAGATGGCGCGGAAGAGCCACCTTCTCATTCACGACGAGCCCGGTGACGACCTGCCGCTGGTGCGCGCGGCGCACGGACAGCTTCTTCCGGACGTGCATCTCGTAGCCGCGGAGGCAGAGTTCGTGCATCACGCGAGCCTTCGTCCGCTCGACGCTTCCGCGACGGTCCTTGGGGAACGAGACGGAGATGTCGTCCGCGTAGCGCGAGTAGCGGCCGCGGAGTTCACCGACACGTTTCGTGAGCGCACGATCGAGGCCCGCGTTGACGAGGTTCGAGAGCCGGGGGCTCGTCGGCGCGCCCTGCGGCAGGCCGCCCTTGTGCGTCGTGAGCTTCGTGAGGACGAGCGCGGCTTCGCGGTTCCAGCCGAGGCGGAGGAACATCCGCTCGATCCTCTCGGCGCGCGTCGAGGGGAAGAAGTCCACGACGTCGAAGTGCAGCACGATCGCGCGCTTCGTGTGCTGCGCCGCGTGATGCGCGATCGAGCGGCCCGCTTCGAAGCCGTAGGCCGCCGGGTGCGACTTCAATCGCGCGAGCAGACGGTGGAGGATCTTCCGCTGGAGCGACTTCGTGTTCGCGTCCGGCACGTGCAGCACGCGCACGCCGCCCGAGCGTTTCGGGATGCGGACCTCGCGGTAGACCGGCGAGAACGTCCGCAGCCGCTCCGGCGTGACGTCGAGCCGCCGCGCGAGTTCGGCGACGCCCGGCGCGATCCAGAACGCGCGTCGAACCGCGTTCCGCCCGCCCTTCCGCCACCACGAGCGCGCGACGAACCAGGCGATGACCAGCCCGATCACGCCCGCGACGACGCCGAACGTGACGGGGCCCATGTGGAACAGCCCGACCACGCCGCGCACGATGCTGTACAGACACCAGCCGACCACAGCGAGGCCGAGCGCGATGGCCAGGCATCCGCTCCACTTGCTCGTCTTCTTCGGCTCGGTCTTCTTCAGCTCGGCCAAGCGCGCCTCGCTTCGTCAACACCGCGTTGCAGGAGGAGTACGACAGAGACACGGGAGCGACCTGCGCGAGACAGACGGGAGCCGGACTTGCGCCCGGCCCCCGCGCCCTGCCTCGCGTCGCAGCGAGCGCAGCTCGCTGATGACGCGAGCACTGCGGCTCTCGGCGACGACAACACAACCTGGCCGACGAAACATCGGCCCGCACCCTCACGGGCGCCACCAGGGCAACGGAATGCTAGCGCGGGCACGGGGCTGAGTTACGCAGTTGTCGGTCACGCGTCGCTGGGCGGCTCTCGCCGGACCGGCCGCCCCCCGCCTCAGCGAGGCCGATCGGCCGCCGACTGTGGGTTCCGGAAATCTTGGCCGCTTCGTTCCGGAAAGTGCGGCCGTGCCGTCGTGGTCGGCGGGCTGGTCCGCGCGTGAGGTTGTCGCGGGGTGCGGGGCGGGGTCAGGAGCCACGGACGGGCTGTGGCGCGTGGAAAG